>CAZYYM010000003.1:40421-83780 GCA_964651385.1 uncultured Gammaproteobacteria bacterium
CAAGCAAATGTGATTGGCCGAAGACATCATCGAGATTGTGAGGGCGCATTCGATCGGCCAACGGCTGAAAGCCCTTGCTATGTTCAAACAGATCATTCATCGGTTGAGAACCGATGGCTCAACCACCAACGCCAAAGACATCGACGCCTGCAGGCGGTATAAAATGGAAGATTTCGGGATTATGCACCACGTTTAAGCGTAAATTATCGAAAACAATCTGCGTACTCTGACCGAAATTATCGCGCAGTTCCATGGCCTTGACGCTGTTGTTTTCGAGGCCGATATAAACATGGGTATATTCAAGGTCTTTTGAATTCGGCTCCAGTTCCACCCAGTAAAGGAATTTTCGTTGACCGACTTCACGCACGGTGAATTCTTCTGTAATATCATTTTGCTTCATTAATATCATGATAGGCGCCGACGCTAGCCCGCTACTCATCGGTTTAACAGTCACCTGATCGAGGTCGACATCATATATCCACAATTCACTACCATCGGCGACGATTTGCTGTTCATAAGGCATAGTATAAATCCAGGAAAACTTGCCCGGTCTTTGAATGGCTAGTTTGCCACTACTTTGTTGGACCACCTTTTTGTTATCGTCAAGCACGGTTTGCTTGAAATCGGCCGTGAGATTATCCAGATTTTTCAGCGCCTGATTAAGCCTATCTCCGGCGGATTCAGCAAATGCTGGTGAATTCATAGCGATGCTGCATAAGGTAATAAAAATTACTGTTTTCATGTTTAATCCGGAGGGGGAGGCGGCGCGATAACTTCGCGACTGCCATTAGATTGCACCATCGATACCACACCCGAAGCTTCCATTTCTTCAATCATTCTCGCAGCACGGTTATATCCGATTTTAAGCCGTCGCTGCACATACGAAATCGACGCCTTACGGGTTTCGGTAACGACTGCAACGGCTTCGTCATACAGCGGATCCGCTTCTTCGCCATTCGAGTCCCGCGGACTTTCACCGGGTAAAACTGCCGTAGCAGACTCATCAAGGACATTACTGATGTAATTCGGTGCACCGGTTTTTTTAATTTCCTCGATGACCGCATGTACCTCGTGGTCGTCGACAAAAGCACCATGCACCCGTTCGGGTACACTGGTTCCGGGCGGCAGGTATAACATATCACCGTGCCCCAACAGGGTTTCTGCCCCCATTTGATCAAGGATGGTGCGCGAATCGATTTTTGACGAAACCTGGAAGGCTATCCGCGTGGGTATATTTGATTTGATCAAACCTGTAATAACATCTACCGATGGTCGCTGAGTAGCTAACAACAGATGTATGCCACAGGCACGCGCTTTCTGCGCCAGTCGGGCTATTAGCTCTTCGACCTTTTTGCCGACTACCATAATCATGTCGGCAAATTCATCGACCACGACAACAATATAAGGCAGTGATTCCAGATCGCCCGGGCTGGCATCCGGATTTACTAGCAACTGTTTATTATCAAATAACGGATCTTTCAAGGGCGTACCCGCCTGCTCGGCATCCCGAATTTTACGGTTATACCCGGAAATATTGCGTACACCGAGTGCAGCCATAACTCTATAGCGCCTCTCCATCTCGGCAACACACCAGCGCAAGGCGTTTGCCGCTTCCTTCATGTCGGTAACAACCGGTGCAATAAGGTGCGGAATGCCCTCGTATATATTAAGTTCGAGCATTTTTGGATCAATTAAAATCATTCTGACTTCTTCAGGTGTTGCTTTGTACAACAGACTCAGCAACATCGCATTGATGGCGACAGACTTACCCGAACCGGTTGTACCTGCTACCAGTAAATGCGGCATTTTGGCGAGATCTGCAACCACTGCATTGCCGCTAATATCCTTGCCCAGCGCCAGTGTTAGTGGTGAAGCGGAATGATCGAAGGACTGAGAACGCAAAATCTCACTTAAAACCACCAGTTCACGGTGTTCATTGGGTATCTCCAGACCCATGACAGACTTCCCGGGGATAATCTCAACCACCCGGACACCGACGACAGAGAGCGAACGAGCCAGATCTTTGGCTAAATTACTAATTTGATTAACCTTAACGCCGGGCGCTGGAAGAATCTCAAATCGGGTTATTACCGGCCCGGGATGCACCGACTCAACCTGAATTTCGATACCAAAATCTTGCAACTTTAACTCAAGTTGACGTGACATTGCTTCCAGTGCTGATGTGCTGTAGCCCTTTTTGACCGGTTTTGGATCATCCAGCAAAGCCAGCGGCGGTATTACGCTATCGCCCCTGTTGCTATTGTGAAAAAGTGGAATCTGCTTTTCCTTAACCACGCGAAGACTTTCTTCGATCTGGCTGACTACCGGTTCAATTTTTACCGGTTTACGTTTATCCTGTTTTTCTTTCTTTACCGAAACGATCTTTTCACGCTGGTTACGATTACGATTGCCTTCAGCATTATCTCGCATCATATAGTATCGATCGATGATTTTATCGATAAACTGCAAGGTATATTTGCCAGTATTGTCGACCAGGGCTAACCAGGACAAGCCGGTGAATAATGTCAGGCCCGCCAGGAACAGGGCCAGATGTAAAACAGTCGCCCCAAGAAAACCAAGCCCTTGTGAAAAATAATTGCCGGCAATCTGTCCGAGTATGCCGCCGGCATCGAGCGGCATTACGCCAAACTCGACAGAGAAATGCAGGCTCGATAAAGCACAGCCAGAAATGAGTGTTAAAATAAAACCGCTCCAACGAATGACCAGCATCTGAAAACGGTCTTCCGCGCTATAACGACTTGTTCTTACCAGTATTATGCCATTGTAGAATATCATCACGGGTAACAGGAAAGACAAATAGCCGAATAAATAGAAAAGTAAATCTGCAATCCACGCACCTGCGATACCACCAAAATTAAGGATGATCTCGCTCGTACCACTATGTGACCAGGATGCATCGCGAAAATCGTAGCTAAACAGGGCTACGAGGATATAGATCGCCACGGCAAATGAAACCAGCATGCCTGCCTCGGTTAAACGCCGACTGATGTGGTTAGCGAACATCATGCGTTGTTTTAGCTGATCTTCCACCCTGGGTTTTGGTTTTGCTTGCGCCACTTAAAAACACTATCCTGATTGTAAAAGTCGATTATTTTAACTGATACGACCCTCATGGAGCCATATAACTTGTGTCATTTGACACTTTAAAGATATTTTTTTGTCACTATATCGTCTTCGATGTATTTACATTGATTGGCTAGCAATTACCATAAGCCCTCTTTTATACCTATGTTGTTCGACCACTAGTCTCATTAAGGAATCATTATGTCATCAACAAAGCACAGTCGTGTCATTATATTGGGATCTGGCCCAGCTGGGTATGCTGCGGCGGTCTACGCCGCTCGCGCCAATCTCAAGCCATTGTTGATTACCGGACTGGAAGCCGGTGGGCAGCTAATGACCACGACAGACGTCGACAACTGGCCAGGTGATGTTGAAGGATTGACCGGCCCGGTTCTCATGCAACGCATGCAACAACACGCCGAACGCTTCGAAACCGAAATTGTATTCGACCACATTCACACCGTAGAACTAAACGCCAGCCCGAAACGGCTGATTGGTGATAGCGGCATTTACAGTTGCGATGCGATGATCGTCGCAACCGGTGCTAGTGCGATGTACCTGGGTGAACCTTCGGAAGAAAAGTTTCATGGCAAGGGCATTTCGGCCTGCGCCACCTGCGATGGCTTTTTCTTTAAAAATCAAAATGTCGCAGTCATCGGTGGCGGAAATACAGCAGTCGAAGAAGCTCTCTACCTGTCCAATATTGCCAGCAAGGTCACGCTGGTTCACCGTCGCGACAGCCTGCGCTCGGAAAAAATTCTACAAAGTCAGCTATTCGATAAAGCCGAAAATGGTAATATCAATATCGAATGGTTTAGTTGCTTCGACGAAGCCATTGGCGATGATTCAGGTGTAACCGGATTACGCATTCGCAACGTAAAGGATGATTCCACCAAAGAGCTCAACGTTAGTGGTATCTTCATCGCCATTGGGCACCGGCCAAATACCGATATATTCGAAGGGCAGCTTGAAATGTCGAACGGCTACATCGGCGTACAAAGCGGTACTGCAGGCAATGCTACGGCAACCAGTATCGAGGGCGTTTTCGCTGCGGGTGACGTCATGGATCATGTTTATCGTCAGGCCATCACCTCGGCTGGAAGTGGTTGCATGGCAGCGCTCGATGCTGAAAAATACCTCGATGCCAAAGCACTTGAATAACACCTCCATTGGAAGTTAACGTTTGCCACAGTCTTGCAGAAATTGCCGAGGACGATTGGGATGCCCTGGGTAGTCCCGATTACCCGTTCACCCGTCATGCCTTTCTTTATGGACTGGAATTGCATGATTGTCTCGAACCCTTCGGCTGGCACCCCGTATATTTCCTGATTCAGGTCAACAATTGCCTGGTTGCCGCTCTACCCGCTTACATCAAAACAAATTCGTATGGCGAACTCGTTTTTGACCATGCCTGGGCAAACGCCTATCAAAGGCTCGGCCTGGAATACTATCCGAAACTGGTTACCGCTATTCCCTATACACCGGCAACCGGTGAACGGTTTTTGTTTAACCAGGAAAAGGTAAAACCAGTTGATCAAAGCAAATATCTGGATAGTCTGTGCAGTGCGGCGATACAGTTTTGCCAACAATACAATCTGAGCTCCTGGCATATATTGTTTGAACGGGAGGCCATCCTGCAACATATTGAAAGTCAATCAGTGATGTTACGTTGTGATATCCAGTTTCATTGGCAAAACCGCCACTATCGGAATTTTGATGACTTTCTGTCCGGATTGTCCTCACGAAAACGCAAAAACATTCGAAAGGAGCGCCAAAGCAGTCAACAATATGAACTTGATATACAAATGCATGAAGGCCACGAGCTAAGTAGTACCGACTGGGAAAAAATTTGCGAACTGTACCAGGGTATCTATGACCGTAAATACGGTACTGCAACTTTGAACAGCGGTTTTTTTAAACATCTGGGTGATAAACTCGGCCAGAGGATTCTGGTGGTTCTTAGCCGTGATCAGGGCCGAATTGTCGCCTGTTCGGTATTTTTCCGCAGCGATACTCGCCTTTACGGTCGTGTCTGGGGCTGTGACCAGTTTTACCAGCACTTACATTTCGAATGTTGTTATTATCAGGGCATTGAATACTGCATCGAACAGGGACTCAGCTATTTTGATCCCGGAGCACAGGGTGAGCACAAATTGAGTCGAGGATTCCTGCCTTGTA
This sequence comes from uncultured Gammaproteobacteria bacterium, assembly GCA_964651385.1. GTDB lineage: Bacteria > Pseudomonadota > Gammaproteobacteria. The sequence goes on from CAZYYM010000003.1 coordinate 45,684, forward strand.
AGACCTGGTCTGCGCACTGGCTGTCTCAAGCGGGTCTCATCGATGCTGTAGCACACTTCCTCAAACAGGAAAGGACCTATATCGATGCTTATCAGGCTGATTTGATGAAACACTCGCCGTATCGCAAAATTCTTTAATGCTATTTAACATTAACTACTGATTATAAGCAATTGAATCTATTATATTATGATCCCTTGGTTAGACCCAAATCAACCGCCTTACTTCCCCAATACCAATCAGGCATTGAAAGAACCCAATGGTTTACTAGCGGCGGGCGGAAAGCTCAGTACAGATTGGTTACTGGTAGCCTATCGACAGGGTATTTTCCCCTGGTTTAGCAAAAACGAACCTATTTTATGGTGGTCACCGGCACCACGTGCCGTACTCTTGCCTGATAGATTTCATACCAGCCGAAGCCTTGCCAAACTGGTTCGACAGAGTCGATATCACATTACGCAAAATCAGGACTTTGATAACGTCATTCGCTGTTGCGCCCTGCCGCGTAGACAACAGCCCGAAACCTGGATAATTGGCGACATGATTGAGGCCTACACAGATATGCACAAGGCCGGCTTTACACAGTCGTTCGAGTGTCGAGATCAACAGGGGCAGCTGGTCGGTGGTGTATACGGTATCGCCATAGATCGTGTGTTCTTTGGCGAATCGATGTTCAGTCACTATCCGAATGCTTCGAAACTATGTTTGAAGCATATTCTGGAATGTGGGCTATTCGATATGCTTGACTGTCAGATGGCAACCGGGCATTTGATGTCGTTGGGGGCAGTTGAAATTGGAAGAAGCGACTTTGAGAAGCGATTGAATGATTTAATTCAGACATAATAATTTTAAATCCCGTCAACAGGCTATCGATATTCATTGTGATATCCAGAAACCCGGGGCGTTCTTGCAGTAACTTTCTAAGTGGCATTACCCGGGGTGCTGAATTGTAGTCAGTAGCTGAACAGACATACATATGGGCACCTCTAAAAATGCACTTTTTCCACGATTACGGCGTCAGCTCCGTGCTCGATTCCTCATGTACCCCATGTACACTGCGGTTCTCCGCGCGGTGCTTCCTTGCACTCACAAAAAAATTACTATTTTTAGAGGTGCCCATATTATTAAAAAGCCTTCAATACAAATCTACATTTCCAATATAGATAATCAAGTAGAACCAGGATGTACCCAAATGGAATCCGACATCTGGTGAAGCATCTACTCATATCACTAATTGTTGGATAACATTTTTACAGCGCGTTTTTGAATTGTAATTTTTTTTTACAATTTACGCCCAATTTAGTTCCGGACCGAAGCGGATGAATTAGATTCTGACTATTGTGCCGTTTTTAAAAGTAATTAATTCTCGCTTCTTGCGATCCTGGATTCAATGGACTTTGAGATCCGTCACATGAATTAATATCCAATACACCAATAAGCAAACCTTAAACTGGTTTGGCATGCCCTTTGCTCAGATAACTCCTATAGACAAAAATCTAATATGAATTACGGTTCAATCAAATTGTTCAATTTCATATTTTTGTTTTCCTTATAATTTTTACTAGAGAGCTTATATGAGTACCAACATTGTAAAATTCACCACATTTAGTGGTCTGCTAGCGTCTTCACTAGCCGCAATAGCACCAGCCAATGCCTCTATAATCTATACAGCGGGACCTATAGGAACTTCCAATGGAAGCCCGACGGTTCTTGATATCAACAATGACAACATAGACGATATTAGCCTTTCCTATACCTATAATTCCTCTTATTCCAATTGGGGATATTATGGAAACAGTAGCTACGGAGATTTATTTGCTAATGGTTTAAATGGGTCACTCATTTCATTTGGGGGTCCGGCTTCTTATGGCGATATTATCGATGATACGACATCTTTTGTTAGCAGTAATCACCTCGCAGATTACAACCACACTTATTATTATGGTGGCTCTCACTGCGGCAGATGGAGCTGCTACTCATGGCCATCAAGCAGTACAACTAGTTACAATGGTTCGTGGAACAATGGTAGCTACAACAGTGTTACCGGTTACCTGGGTTTTTCATTAGCAGACAATAACGAAACACTCTATGGTTGGGCTGATATAACGATGTCTTCGACCGGATATGCAGTTCTGAACGGATTTGCCTATGAGTCATGTGCCGGGACAGGAATTAGCGCGGGTTCTCAATCATCGTCGTCTTGTACCGTAACTTCTAACAGGTCTGCGGGTAATGTTCCAGAGCCATCCACTCTGGCTCTTCTGGCATTGGGTTCCGTAGGGATGGGTGCAATCAGACGACGCCGTAAATTATTGAATATTAAAGCCCGGTAGTTTACCTATTGCTATAATGGCAATTAGTATTTAAAGTTGTAGCCATCAATTTTTGATGGCTACATTTTCAAACCTATAGGGCTATATTTTTTACATATGCCTTTGCAATATGACTAAAGAAATATTTATTAAAGAAGTTACCGCGCGATACAGCTCTCTCATACCCCAACTTTTTCCGGAAGTTCGAGACGTAAAAACAACCCCCGCCCTTTTTGCCGCATTTAATAGTCATGATAGAAACTCTAACCCGGAAATCCTGGGCTTTGCGATTCTGGCATCACCGCTTCCAATTGAACCCCCAGACTATAAATTTTCTCTACATGTACTTAAAACGAAAAGAGGCGATGGCGTTGGCGATGCTCTGTTAAGATTCATTATTAGTGAGGCGCAGAATCTGTTTGCCCCTTCTCTGATAAACTTGCAGCCTGTAATTCGAGTTGCTCAACACCAATTGCTGAAAAAATATAATTTTTTCCAGGTCCGCAAAACAATTACTTACCAGTTCAATTTGGAACAAGCTTATAATATTTTTCATGATGCGATTCTACAGCTTAAAGAGAAAGAGCGTATACCGGATAATGTTATCGTATCTCCGTACGACGAGAGCGAAAGTCATGATATCTCGAAACTTTGCCTGGAAGAATTTGGCGCACTAACCACCGGACATTTAGTATCTTTGGGTACTTACCCGGCGGGGAAGGCTGACCATTCATTTTCTCGGTCATTTAGGTTAAATGAAGAGCTATTGGGCGCATGGGGAGTCGGGGTCGAAGACGGCGTCGCATTATTTGATCCGTTACTAATTGCCAGAAGCAAGAGAAATACCTGGGTCTTTGCCTTTGTCATTTATTCTGTTTTATCCGGGCTACTGACCGCAGGCATCACCCTGGGGAGAGCCCTTGTACACGCGGATAATAAAAAAATAGTAGCCATAATGAAACGGATTGGGGCGGCATCTTCTAATGAGATTTCACTATACAAGCTAAATCTTGCACCTGATTCAGGGGCTATCAGAGAAAAAATGTGACGCGTCTAGTAATCGTAAATTTACCAGATGTTTCCTGGAAATCGATCGTTAATGATGATGCCGAAGAAATTTTACCCGCATTCGTAAAAATTATTGAAGAAGGAACGTCCGGCCCTTTAACTCCGGTGGGACCGGCACCGGTAACTGATGGCATTATTTTAACTGGAAGACACCCTGCTGATACCGCATTACTGACCCACAAAAGCAAGCGTCTGGATGCGTTTGGAGTAGATACTACATCAGCCTTCCATCTAAAGGGTAAAGTATTAAGCCAGTATCTTGATGATTCTGGCATTCGCTGCGCCTCAATCAATATGAAAGCCAGCCAATTTTTATCGCTGGATAATGGACTGGTGATCAGTGACCTTTTTTCTGATATTCGGACCAAACACTATCGAGATTGGGGAATACCCCCCGGTTCAATATCACCAACGATCGCCGGGGCTGAACTGGTTGATTTTCGCATACATCCGGAAGATTTAGCACCGGGTCAAATTCAGCATTTTTTATCCGATGACAGTGATGACTTATCCCAGGAGAAAACCAGGATAATTGCAAAAGTACTTTCAGAGAACAGTTCCATCCATGCTATAGCGACTCACCTGTTAAGCATAAATGAACATAACCTGGTCAGCATTACCTACCCTGCGTTATCTGATATAAATTTACACTTTCCTGACACTCAAAATTCAGAAACTGGAAAGCGTGCCAGTTGGAAATTTCTGGCTTTCCTGGATTCATTTTTATCAAGACTCATTTCGTTAATTTCTGAAAGAGATACAATCTTTGTTACGGGAGGAACCGAGCCAACTCCGTTTTGGCTCGCAAAAGGCCCAGGTTTTGTAGCGGATAAACTCTTTCCAGCCGATACAACATTATACGATATCGTACCTACCGCGTTGGCTCACTTTGAGCTAGAAGTGCCTGAATTGTCAGGAGAAAACCGATCCGCCAGCCATGTTGCCAAGAGCGTCTGCTGCCAAACTGAAAATCACTTTAAATTTCCGACTTTAGCTAGCATCACTAGAGAGCAAAATATTGATAGCACTCATAAATGCGTCCCCTCGGATGAACAGTTACTGGCCAATAAACGCGCAGAATTCAGGAAACACTATGCCTTGGGAAAAGTTTATTTGGCCGAAGGCAATATAAAATTCGCTCTACGGAAATTTAAAAAAGCATTAGAAATCATACCTGATGATAGCTTGACTTTACTTACGGTATGCAGAGTATTATTAAAATCTGGACAACCTAGAAAAGCCAGGCATCAGTTTGGTAAAATTACCGGCGACGACCTACCCGGTTTCACTCTGTTAATATTAGATGCCCGAATATCTATTGCGGAAGAAGATTATATTGAGGCATCTGCCAAAGCAAAGAAATTGATTAATTTTACCAGTAACAACAATAAGGAATTGAAACAACTAGTAGCCTTACACAGAAAACTGAACAGGATATTTTCCCGCCAAAAAAGTTTCGTTGAAGCAAAGGAACACCTGGATGAGATTTCGCGAATAAATTTGGCGTGAGCCCAAAGGGGTTAATCTCTCATAGCCCGGAAATGAGCTTATAGTCCCAGATTCAGGCACATCCCTGTGCTTTTGCGATCATAGCTTTGCCAGAGCGGCCTCAACCCCATTGCCAAACTCGGACGGGCGAAGAATAATTTCAACGCCGGCCTCACGCAAAATCTCAACTTTTTCCGCCGCCGATTCCCCGACACTGGTAACAATTGCACCTGCATGCCCCATAGTCCTGCCTTTCGGCGCGGTTAATCCTGCAATATATGCCAGCACGGGTTTACTCATGTGGTCGCGTACAAATTCAGCAGCGGCGGCTTCCTGTGGGCCACCTATTTCACCGATCATGACCACAATATCGGTTTCAGGATCGGCTTCGAATTTCTCCAGATGATCTTTAAAGGAACTGCCGTTGATCGGATCGCCACCAATACCGACTCCGGTGCTAATCCCAATACCTCTGGCTTTCATTTGCGAGGCGGCCTCATAACCTAAGGTTCCCGACCGGCCGATCAGGCCGACATTGCCCTGCATATAAATATGCCCCGGCATGATCCCCATCATAGCTTTACCCGGACTGATAGTGCCCGCACAGTTTGGTCCTGTCAGACACATGCGTTCATCCTTTTTGTAGCGTCGCATATAACGTTTAACGCGCATCATATCTTGTGCCGGGATTCCATCGGTAACGCAAACACAGAATTTGATGCCAGCATCGGCGGCTTCCATAATCGCGTCAGCAGCAAAAGGTGGAGGCACGAAGATTACGCTGGCTTCGGCGCCCGATTCGTTCACCCCGTCTTTAACAGTATTATAAACCGGCAATTCGAGGTGCCTGCTATCGCCTTTTCCAGGCGTTACGCCACCTACCACGTTGGTGCCATAATCGATCATCTCCTGCGCATGGAAAGTACCGATTCGCCCGGTGAAACCCTGAACAATGACTGGTGTATTTTCGTTTAACCAGATACTCATGAGCGGAACTCCTGTGAACGCGCCGCGTCCACAGCTTTTTGAGCCGCTTCAGCCAGTGTATCTGCGGTGATTAGCTCGACGTCGCTATTATCGAGAATTTCCCGGCCCTTTTTTTCGTTGGTTCCTGATAAACGCACGATGACAGGCACCTTGACTTCGAGCTTTTCCATTGCCTGAATGACGCCTTCGGCAACCCAGTCGCAGCGATTGATACCTGCAAATATGTTTACCAGAATGGCATCGACCTTATCGTCGGAAAGCACCAGGTTAAAAGCCTTGGTAACCCGTTCCGGCGAAGCGCCACCACCGATATCCAGGAAGTTGGCCGGTTCCCCGTCGACGTGTTTAATCATATCCATGGTCGCCATGGCAAGTCCGGCGCCATTGATAATACATCCGATATTTCCGTCCAGACCAACATAACTCAGTCCCCGATCAGCGGCATTCATTTCACGCGGATCTTCCTGCGATTTATCGCGTAATTCGGAGATTTGTTGCCGGCGGAACAAGGCATTATCGTCAAAGCCCATTTTTGCATCGAGCGCGATCAAACGGCCATCCCCGGTCACAACCAGTGGATTTATTTCAACCATGGTGGCATCGAGGTCCCGAAACGCACGGTAGCAGGCTTTTAACACGGTTACCGCTTCGTTTATCTGCCCTGCTTCGAGGCCCAAGGCAAAAGCTACTTCGCGCGCCTGAAATTCCCGCAGGCCAACCGCCGGTTCTATCGGCACACGGACAATCGAGTTCGGGCTGGATTTGGCGATTTCCTCGATATCCATGCCGCCGGACGCAGAAGCGACACACATGATGTGTTCAGACGTACGATCGAGTACGAAAGCGAGGTATAACTCGCGGTCGATATCGGTACCGTTTTCAATGTATAAGCGTCCGATCAGTTTACCCTGAGCGCCGGTTTGATGGGTAACTAAACGTTTTCCCAGTAGTTCATCGGCTGCGTCACGGACTTCCTGCTCGGTAGTGCAAAGTTTAATACCCCCGGCCTTGCCACGTGCACCTGAGTGTATTTGCGCTTTGACTACCCATTTGTCACCGCCTAATTCCATTGCACGATAAGCGGCCTGTTCAGGACTATAGGCAATACCACCTCGAGCTATTGGCATACCAAAGTCAGCGAGTAAGGCTTTAGCCTGATATTCATGAATATCCATAATCCTCCTCCTCCTAGCCTTTGGCCTTGATTGCGGCATCCATATTGACCACATTTTCAGCCATTTTCGCGGATGCTTCGTCGATCATGCGTCCGTCAAGCGAGGCGGCGCCTTTACCTTCAGTAGCTGCTTCTTTAAGCGCCGCCAGAATACGCTTGGCCCGGTCCACCTCGGCCTTGGCCGGTGAATAGACGCCGTTGGCAAGCTCGATCTGCGACGGATGAATTGCCCATTTTCCTTCGTAGCCCATCGCCGCAGCACGGCGCGCACCCAGCATATAACCATCCGGATCGTTAAAATCACCGAACGGACCGTCGATTGGACGTAATCCGTAGGCACGACAGGCTACCAGCATACGCGAGAGACCGTGGTGCCACTGGTCTCCTGGATAATCCGGATTCAGACCGCCGATATTGGTAGTACGCGCACGACAACTTGCTGCATAGTCGGCAACACCGAAATGCATTGCTTCCATACGTGGGCTGGCGATTGCGATAGCATCGACATTTGCCATGCCAAGGGTGGTTTCAATCAACGCTTCGATACCGATTTTGTTGCTATAGCCTTTTGCTGCTTCAATCTGGCTTAACATCGCGTCGACCATATAGATATCGGCAGCGACACCAACTTTCGGTATCAGAATCGTGTCGATATTGGCGCCAGCCTGCTCGACCAGATCGACCAGATCGCGATACATATAATGCGTATCGATACTATTGATGCGAACTGAAATGGTTTTCCCTTTTCCCCGCCAATCAATATCGTTTAGAGCTTCAATGATATTCTTGCGCGCCTGAATTTTATCACCCGGCGAAACCGCGTCCTCGAGGTCTAAGAATATATAATCGGCCAGACTACTGGCTGCCTTTTCGAACATACCGGGATTAGACCCAGGTACCGCAAGTTCACTTCTTTGTAAGCGTTGTCGTGCCGGAGGATATTGCGTGTGGCTCATTAGTCGTCCATCCAAAGGTTATAAAAAGTTTAAATAGCGAATAGATCCCGTCTATTTAAGATGTTTATAATTCTATTAAGAAAGTAAATAGATGTTATGGATAACTATATAACTAGACTTGTAGATTCACGACATCTTCGCTTTAAATTACGACGGCGAAAATTGAAAAAAATTTCAGGCAGAAAAAGGAAATTTTTGCCAAACCAGTGGCCTTAGTTCATCAGTGCGGTTACAAGCAGATAGATAAAAACCGAGGACAGCCAAATATCGACTAGCACATACAGCCAGAAATAATAACGCCTCTCGGGTTTTCCGATAGCTCCCAGCGTCAGGTACAGAAACAGCGCCAAAGCACCGAGAAGAGCTACCACTAAATGCACTATATCCTCCTGAGTAATAGGCTAGGCATTAGTTTCCTCAACATCGCAATGTGCAGCGGCTATCGCGGTTACGTTAACCAGCCCTCGCGACGTAGTACTTGAGGTTACGATATGTGCCGGAATATGACATCCCATCAGTAACGGGCCAATTGATACACTGCGATCTACGACTTTAATAATATTGTTAGTAATACTCGCTGCATCCAGATTGGGCATAATTAACAGGTTAGCTGAACCCTCCAGTCTGGAATTAGGGAAAATTTCGTCTCGAATTCGGGCCGATAACGCCGAATTGGCCTGCATTTCGCCTTCCACCATTAAATCTGGATTCAGCTCCTGGATCAATTTCAGTGCTTTGCGCATTTTCAAAGATGAATCCGAGTCCCGACTGCCAAAATTGGAGTGCGACAATAATGCGGCTTTCGGCATTAAGCCGAAGCGTTTAATTTCTTGCGCGGCACTGACGGTCATCTGTGCAATAGCCTCGGCGCTCGGATCAGGTGTTACATGTGCATCACAGATAAAAATTACATGCCCGCTACTCGAAATGTGCCCACTCAAAGTTGACACCTGTTCGATACCGGACCCTTGTTGAGAAACGCTTAAAACACGGGCCAAATGCCTGTGAAATCGGCCTATGGTTCCACAGATCATGGTATCGGCAAGGCCTAGTTTGACCATTATCGCAGCCTGTATTGTGGTACTGCTGCGGATCAATTGGCGTGCTTCGGGTAATGTTTTACCATCGCGTTCGGTCAATCGGTGATAAGTTGACCACCAGGTTTCATCATCTTTGTAATCCAGTACTTCGTAGTCTTTACCCGGTTTCGCAATTAATCCATACTCGTCGATTAATCCCGCTATGACATCCGGCCGACCAAGCACTATCGGATAGCAAAGCTTTTCCTGAACAATGGTATCGATAGCTTTCAATACGCGTAGATTCTCACCTTCGGCAAATACCACACGGCGTGACGCCGAGCGAGCCTGATCAAAGGTGGGTTTCATAAACAAACCCGAGCGATAAACGAAAGCATTTAATTTATTACGGTAAGCCGCCATATCCTGGATGGGCTGTTGGGCCACACCCGAATCCATAGCAGCCTGAGCTACCGCGGGTGCAATTTTTAAAATGAGGCGGCGGTCAAATGGTTTCGGAATCAAATACTCGGGTCCAAAAGTGAGGGCTTCAGACTGATAGGCATTTTCCACAATATCACTGCTTCCAGAACGCGCGAGATCCGCCATAGCATCGACGCAGGCGATTTTCATTGCCTCGTTAATTTCCGTGGCGCCAACGTCCAGCGCTCCACGAAACAGAAACGGAAAGCAAAGCACATTATTGACCTGATTCGGGTAATCAGATCGTCCTGTGGCGATAATGACGTCATCACGTGCACTTCTGACCAAAGCCGGATCTATTTCAGGTGTTGGATTCGCCAGAGCAAATACTATCGGCCGATCGGCCATGGACTGGACCATTTCAACCGAGAGTATATTACCGGCAGAAAGACCGAGGAATATGTCAGCTTGCGGTATAACTTCAGCCAGGGAGCGTTTGTCGGTCTCCTTTGCAAAGGCAGCCTTGTACTTGTCCATTTCCTCGCTACGATTTTTATAGACGACGCCGTAGTAATCGGTGACCACGATATTTTCGATATCCATACCCAGCGAAACCAGTAGTTTCAGGCAAGATATCGAAGCTGCGCCGGCACCGGAAGCGACCAGTTTTACTTTGGCTATATCCTTGCCAACAACCGACAGCGCATTTTTCATGGCTGCCGCAACGACAATCGCTGTTCCATGCTGGTCGTCGTGAAATACCGGAATCGACATACGTTCACGAAGATATTCTTCTACATGAAAACAGCCAGGCGCCTTGATATCCTCGAGGTTTATGCCGCCAAATGTGGGTTCGAGACGTTCAATGGTTTCGGCAAGCCGTTGGGGATCACTTTCTTGCACCTCAATATCGAACACATCGATTCCGGCGAACCGTTTAAACAATACTGCCTTGCCTTCCATTACCGGTTTCGAGGCCAGACTACCGATATTACCCAGACCAAGCACGGCAGATCCATTTGAAATAACGCCGATCAAATTCGCTTTAGCGGTATACTTCCTGGCATTTAGTGGGTCTTTGACAATCTCTTCACAAGGGTGCGCGACACCCGGAGAATAGGCAAGTGCCAGATCCTGTTGTGATGTTAAGGGCGTGGTAGCCTCGATGCGTAGTTTGCCGGGGTAAGGTCTACGATGATATTCAAGAGCTCGATCGCGATATTTTTCGGTCATTAAAATGCTTAAATTGGAGTGTAATGCGGCAGTATACCGAATATTTTATGCTTCAATCTACTATCTAGTTACGTCTATAGTTGTGGTGTTTATAACGTTTAATAATCCTAGAATCCTAGTTGGATCACGAAAGTATGCTTGCAATAATTGAAAATTTTCTATCTTCGGACGACCTGGCCCAGATTGCCGATCTATTATCACGGGCCCATTTCGCAGATGGAAGATCCACAGCCGGCAGCAACGCAAGCCTCGCTAAACAAAATGAAGAAATATCTGTACTGGAACCCGGACTAAGAGAATTAAATAACATCGTTATGAATAATCTGGTTCGTCATCCGGATTACCGGGCTATATGTTGGCCAAAAAGAATCGCCGCACCCATCTACGTCCGATATCAGCCAGGTATGCAATATGGCCCACATGTCGATAATCCTGTTATGGGACAGGACCCTCTGTATCGCTCAGACATTTCGCTGACAGTATTTCTGACAGCAAAGGACAAATACGAAGGCGGTGAACTCAACATTATCCAGCCATTTGGTGAGCAAAAAATCAAACTCGACGCCGGATCAGTGGTTTTCTATCCGGCCGGCAGCCTGCATTCGGTAGCACCGGTCATCAGCGGTACCCGTTATGCGGCGATTAGCTGGGTTGAGAGCGGTATTCGCGACGCGTCGAAGCGCGAGCTGTTATATGAACTCAATCAGGCCCGTGAGATCCTTGTTGCAGAACAACCCGGTAGCATTGCATGTGGCAAAGTATCAAACAGTTTTAATAATCTGGTTCGCCGATGGGTCGAACTATGAAATTTTGAGATACCCATTGAAAAACCGGGATTGCCGAAAATTGAAAACCCTGCTACTCAGCTATTTAATTCAGCTATATTAAAATGATGGACAACCAGTCAAACCTGTCAATCGCCGCACAAATGCCCGGCTATAAGAATTTTACCGGGGGAATTATCGAAACGCCGGTATATATCGCCGGATTAGATCCATCACTGGGCTTAATGGCAATATCAAGCAGTCCTCCAGTCGAATTAGAAGCTTCTCCGGCACGCATGGCGATGGAAATTTTATTGGATGACATGCAAACGAATATTCCTCAGTTCATCGGCAATCTGGCGGATTCGAAAAGTTCAGAATTAGGCGTAAACTGTCTGCAGGAATCACTCGACAATATCAATGAATATCTCTATGGGCAGGTTGGGATTCAATTCGGTTCGACATCGGAAGTCGCGACGCAGCTCTCCGCGTTTCAATATTTGAACGGTAATTTGAGTTATATCCTAGGCGCCGGTATCAAGTGCTTAGTGTTAAGAAACAACGATTTAACTGAACTATCTAATGCATCATCACACCTGGTCGGCGCGTTGGGCGAAAGGCCTATGTTCGAGTCTCGCGTGGAAGACGAAGCACTCGTTACAGGCGATATACTCATTATCGCTTCGGTCGGCGATATCAGCATAATCGAAGAAGATTTTATTCGTTTAACGCTATCCCGGTTCCCGGAAAACCTCGATACGGCATTACGGCAGATAAACACCAAGTCGGTACGCAAAGGTATGAATGAGATTCCCGGTATTATTCTCTGTCGGATCGATCAGAAAATCGGCCTGAAAAAAGGCTGGATAGATAAACTGAAAAAAAGCTGAATTCGAAACCACGTTTTTTGCGTCAAGTTGTTATACGGATAGTCCAAAAGTTAACTAATTACCCTTAGTTAGTTCAAATTTTCACCTCTGATTCTATGGAAATAAATCAAAACTCGCCTAGTCTTATAAGACTAACTCCGACTAGATTCAGGGAGTGTCCAGAGCCCACAGGATTCAAATGAAAATCACACAATCAAGTTAATAAATGTTGGCAGACAAAGAAAATATCCTTTCTGGCGGCAGTAGCATGACATTTACATCAGTTAAAATGTTCGCACTCAGTGGACTCAGCGATTTGATCCGTGTACTTATGGAGAACATTGACGATGCTCTATTCGGACTTTCAGAAAAGGCTGAGTCAGATCGCGAGCGAAATCTGTATTTCGAAGCGATGCGCGAAATCCGCATTAAACGTAGCTTGATACAACTTGGCTTTGACCAGGCCATGGAAGCCAGCTTTGCCCAATTGATCCAGGACAGTGCCTCAAACGTCGTCGCGATCGATCCGGATGAACTCACTTTAGTTGAACTCGACGATATCGAGGACAGTATCGCGGTTGATAATATGATTTCGAAAGCCAGACCGAATTTCGAAGATGATTTGTTTGCAGTTGTGGAAAGACTTAAGGTCGTCCTTCAACGCGACGAAATTGACGAAGACATCAACCCCTTCGATCCCAGGGCTATCTGCAACAGCTTTCACAAAGCATCCGACATCCTTGAAACCAATATTCAAATCAAGCTGATATTTTACAAGCTCTTCGACAAATACGTCATGAACAACCTCGGCCACTTTTATCGAGAGATGAACGACTTCTTTGTGAAAAAAGGTGTATTACCCGATTTCAAGGCATCGGCTGAACGCCTGAAGCAAACCACCAAATTTATGGCTAACCGCATCAAAGCATCCGGTGCCCAGACCAATTTATCGACCACTAACGATATTACCGACATATCCGTTATTCCGAATCCTCAAGGAGGCGTCTCCAATCCGGCAGGCGGCCTGTTTGCTGTACTCCAGCAGGCTCTTTCGGGTAGCGGTAAGCAAGCGGTTATCGGCGGTGGAATTCCGGGTGTTTCGGGCCCTGGTACCGGCATACCGGGGCAAGCTGGCGTCCAATATTCCGGAGGCAGTAATCAGGGTGCTGACATTACGATACTACCCGTCGCCCAAAACGCCGCTTATATGGCGGCCTTAACCAGACTACAGGCAGAAAATATAGCCGATCAACCGATTCAGAATATTGATCCGCAAAGTTTCAAGCAGACGATGCAACAGCAACTGGTCAGCTTCAGCCAGGAAAACCAGCATCGAACTAATGCGTCTGATAACCAGATAATCGATATTGTATCGATGCTTTTTGACTTTTTCCTCGATGACGATGCCTTACCAAACCCGGTTAAAGTCTTAATCGGTCGATTACAAATACCGATACTGAAAGCTGCAATTATCGACAATAATTTCTTTAACCAGAAAAGGCATCCTGCTAGACAACTGCTTGACAGTATTTCGAAGGCCTCTCTAGGCTGGAGCCACGAAAGCGACCAGGAAAAGGTGTTGATCGACAAAATTGAATCAGTGGTGAATTATGTTCTCACCGAGTTTGAAGACAATATTCAAATTTTCGATTCGGCTCTGGCGGATTTCAACAGCTTTCTAACCAAGGATGCCGCAAAAATCCGGCAGGCTGACGAAGCGGTCATCCAGCAGGAATTGGACAAGGATCGTCACATTAATGAGTCTCAGGATGCAGCCGCCAATTTAATTGCCAAGGTTTGTAAGGATCGCGACCTAAGTTTTGAAGTCACTGATTTCCTCGATACAATCTGGAATTCTGTACTGTTTCATACCTGGCTATCGTTGGGAGAATCATCTAACCACTGGAAAAACTTACGACGGATTACGACCACACTGGTCTGGACATTGATTCCCAAATTCAGCGAGGAAGAACGTGTCAAGATTTTAAGAACACTGCCAGCCCTGTTGCGTGCCCTGTCAAAAGGCATGGAACTGGTTAAAATCGGTGCCGAACAGCAAAATCGAATTTTTAAAATGCTGGCTCAGGAACATGCCAAAGTTGTCAAGCAGACTTCAAAAAATATTGTAACCCGGATTGACGATAGTACAGTCTGGCCAGATGAAGATCATATCGCCGATGCTTTTGCCCGCCTGTCCGAAGAAGGCAGTGAAGTAATCGATATCGTTTCCGTGGGAGGGTTGGAAGATGAATCAACCGATGAAACTGCGGCCGAGATAGATTCGATTACCGAAATTACACTAACCGCGACCCAAGACGTCATTCATGATCTGGAAGACTTTACCTCTGGTGTTAACAAGGGCGAAATCGAAGTCGACGAAGAAATCATCATGGATTCGAGCAAACAGACGGTTTTTCAATCGACGAGAGCCCCGCAAGGAGACGATTTCGTCGAACAGGCCAAAGCACTGGAAATAGGAACCTGGATTGAATTTACCGAACCCGACGCAGGGTTGGTTAATACGCGTATATCCTGGAAAAGCAATGTGACTGGAAAGCTGGTTTTCGTCGATCGCCAGGGCGCCAAAGTAAAAAGTATGAGTGTTAATGCATTAGCAATCGAATTGCGCTCGGAACGCGCGAAATTAATTCAATCTGCTTCAGCATTTGATCGTGCAATCAATACAATCATGACCACGATCAAGCATTAACTGTCCGGTCTTAAAGACTGTGTCTTACCGCTTCGAACCCTTCTCTGCATGAGCGATATCGACCAGCTCCATAGCTTTTTCCATATAAGATTCTTTGTAGCCATCAAGTAGATGGCCGTTTTCCGGGGCGAAATAATCTTTCATATCGACGCCGTTTTTGTGTTCATATTCAATAAATTTTTTCTGCATTTCAATGAGTTCGGCTATTCTGGCCTTCTTGTCAGACATTTCAGTTCTCGCAAATCGATATAATCGAGAATATAGTATAGGTGATACCAATGGTCACTATCGCAATGGTGGTATAGCTAATCAATAGCCGCCTTTTCGACGACTTTCCGGTAGCCCGGCGAAACGCCCGCCCTGCTTACTGGGGTCGCCCGGAAACAAATCGTACAAATCCTTCGACTTGATTTTGGCACCCCATTGGTCACTCATTTCTTTCACCAGGGTACGTGTATTGGGCTGGTTACCGGCGTTATTGATAAATTCTTCACGCAGATAATGAATAACATCCCAGTGACGACCACCAAGTTGAAGGCCGTCATTGGCAGCCAGATGACCGGCCAGTGACTCTGACCATTCTTCGATATTGACCAGATAACCATTGTCGGTTGTTTCGATCGTTTTACCTTCAAACTCTATTGCCATTTTTGCGCTCCTGAGATATGTAGTTTACCACTGTGCCTATATTGCTTAAGCGGGTTTAACCGCGTCTATACCCTTATGGGGAAGGAATATACCGACTCCCATTAGCTGATTTTTACCCCAGCCCTTTTGTTGAAGTTGTATCGAGTCATCGACACTGAGTCCTGACAACATGAGCTTTCGCGTAGTGATGAAGTCGTCTTCAAAGCGGTGTTTTATCATCAGTCCACTCATCATTTTTTTTACCCTGATATCCCTGCTCTGAAGCCATTCGAGCATTCTTTGAATGAAATCGTCCTCCATTTCGTTATCATCAGTTTCTATATATCGCGAGAACAGGGTTGTCAATTGACTCAATGGTCGAGTCTTGAAGGCACCTATTATCAACTCATGACCTTTAATATCGATGGTTTGATTGACCAGAGCCTGGCAATCGTCCACCCGCTGTGACGGCATACGTAAAACCAGTTTGGTTCTTCGTGAGGGTAATAATAGACCGCCATCCTGGTCGGGTCTCTGCCAGCCGTGTGATGATTCTGCCACATGGATTTGATGAATCGCGGCCTTCGACTCACTTACTAGCCATTCTAGTTCATTGGTAATGGCCATTTTTAGCGCTTCACCATGATCAAGCGGCAAACTACCGCACTGAATTTTAAACAATACATCAACAACATCATTTGCAACGATATGGTCGGCTGTATTTTCATCTGTATCCTGCCAGTACATAGCCGGGTACTACCTTGCCGAGGTGAATACGGCTTCAAGCTGGTCTTCCCAGCCTGAGGGTGTATCGAAAAATGGTGGCTTCACATCCATGCGAAAGAATAACTCACCCCGCCTGGCGCATTTGACAAGTTCGATTTTCAATTCATCGAAAGTTTCGATATCGGGGTTTTGTATCAATATTTCGCTGAGATATAGCATCATCGTTTCAATTGGGTGGTCGTGATATCGCGTTATAATAACGAGCGCGTAATAGTACTCGTTTATTTTCGCCAGTGTCCTGGTAGGCCGCTCTGCGATGTAATACGTTATTGCAGATAACACCTTCGCCAGCATTTAATCGCAGATTTATCTGCCAATCTGAACAGCTATCCAGCAGTTCATTCAGATTACTAAGTGCCATACGAGTAATTGTGTCATCACGCCAGATGATATGACGCTTACGTTGACTGAAACGCATATCGAGTTTTGTATAATTGCTGGATGTCAGAAAAACAGGGCTGGTGGTTTCTTCACGAATACAGACTCCTCCCTCTTTGTTTTCAGGGATTCGCATGACATCTTCCCGGCACAGTGCCTCGATGAATTCAGGATTTGATTTGCGCAAGATCAGGTAAACTATTTCAGGGTCGATCAGACTGCTTTCCCCACCCTGATCCGCAGGCTGCTGGCAATGCAGAATAAATGCCTGAACTCGCTGATGCAGAGGATTGTAATAGCCATCGGTATGCCAGCTCAATGCTTTATTGGTATAAGGTATATAATGCTGTTTGCGGTTACCGGTTGCTGCTTGGTCACCGGCATCGCTAATCACCGAAATTAAATCATCTGCCGCACAGAGATTGGCATCCAGTTTATCAAGACCAAGACTTTTTCCCAGTTGGTTCAAACTTCGAGAATCGAATGGGCCATCATCTTCAATACGATAAATAACGAAGTTATAACGACTGATTTGCTGCTGAATTTCAGCCAGCTGAGAGCTGGACAGGTATCCGCTCGAACTAATAATGCGCGGTTGCATCAAATCCTTCAGTCGCTCATCCGTATAAAATGAAAGCTTATTTTGCGCCCAGCTTTCGAATTCACTGCGCCGGGACAATTTAAATGGTTGCATTATTGTCTGTTTATCCATTAAATATGGCTTACAACGCTAACCATCAGGTGAGTTTTTAGGTATATCCCCATCGGGATAACGCGATGAATCCTTGCCCTCCCATCGGATGAATGGTGCCAATACAAGCCCTAGCTATATTATTGATATATCGTAATAAATCGAACAAAAGTTGCAGGTTATTACCTGCACGAAATTGTTAAACGAGGAGACACTTAAATGTCCAAACATGATACCCCAATGCTCGATGAACTAGAAAATGGACCATGGCCCAGTTTTATTTCTGGCATTAAGCGCCTTCGCGACGATCACCCGGACGAGCGCATTAACGGTGTCGCCAACAGCTTACTCGGACAGTTAGAGCATTCCTACGAAACCCGAAAAGGTTACTGGAAAGGCGGCACAGTATCCGTTTTCGGTTATGGTGCGGGCATCATTCCGAGATTCTCCGAAGTGGCCGAAGCATTTCCGGAATCAAAAGAGTTTCATACCCTGCGGGTACAACCACCGGCAGGCAACCACTACACCACAGACACTCTAAGAAAACTGGCCGATAGCTGGGAAAAACATGGCTCGGGTCTGGTCACCTTCCACGGGCAGACTGGCAATATAATGTTTATCGGAACAACCACCGACGGTACCCAGGGTTTCTTTAACGAAATCAACGAATTTGGTTTCGACCTTGGCGGCGCCGGGCCGGACGTACGTACCTCTATATCCTGTATTGGCGCGGCACGTTGCGAGCAATCCTGTCTTGACGAACAGAACATTCAGCGCACGGTTATCAATAATTTCACCGATGACATTCACCGCCCGGCTTTGCCCTATAAATTCAAATTCAAGGTATCTGGCTGTGGTAACGATTGCCAGAACGCGATAGAACGGTCTGATTTTGCCATCATCGGTACCTGGCGGGACGACATGCGCGTTGATCAGCAAAGATTCAAGGAATATGTACAAATCAAGGGGCGGGACTACCTTAATGAAAATGTGATTAGCCGCTGCCCCACTAATGCACTAAAAATAAACGATGACGATACACTTGAAGTCGACAATCGCAACTGTGTGCGTTGCATGCACTGCCTGAATGTCATGCCGAAGGCATTGTCACCGGGACTGGATAAAGGCGCGACTATTTGTATCGGTGGTAAGCGTACACTCAAAATTGGCGACTTAATGGGTACGGTCATCGTACCTTTCATGCCGCTTAAAACCGAAGAAGATCTTGAAAAGCTGAATGAAATGGCGGAAGAAGTCATCGACTTCTGGGCTGAAAATGCACTCGAACATGAACGCTGCGGTGAAATGATCGAACGAATCGGCTTGTCAAATTTTCTCGAAGGGATCGGTATCGAAGTGAGTCCAAATATGGTTTCCAGTCCTCGACAAAGCTCCTATGTGCGTCTCGATGACTGGGACGAGGAAGCCAAAAAATGGTACGAAGGCCAGGCCGAGAGCGCCTGAATCTCCGGATTCAAACTATTTAGACACTTACTTTAGCATTTAAGATTAGCGGAGTTAAAAATGGCACAAGCCAAAGCAGCCCCTCGCTCACCCATTGAATCAGGTTGTCCAGACGGATTTCGTAATATGCATCCCTTGATGCGTAAAAATTACGGCAACTGGGATTATCATGAAGACCCACAGCCCGGCGTTCTTAAGCATGTTGCTTATGGCGGCGATGTTATATTTACAGTAAAAGCCGCAACACAACGAATTCTGGATGTGTTTACCCTGCGCACACTGTGTGATATCGGTGACAAATACGCCGATGGTCATGTTCATTTTACGCTACGTAGCAATCTTGAATTTTTTGTCGACAAGGAGGAACGTGTTCAACCGCTGGTCGATGCACTCACGAATGCCGGATTTGTAGTCGGTGGCACGAAGAACTCAGTCACCAGTATGTCGCATACCCAGGGCTGGCTGCACTGCGATATACCCGGAACCGATGCTTCCGGCGTGGTCAAGGCGATGATGGATGAACTCATCGATGAATTTAAAAACTGGAATATGCCCAATCGCGTTCATATGACGACTTCCTGCTGCCAGATTAACTGTGGTGGTCAGGGGGACATTGCGATTAATGTCCAACATACCAAACCACCGAAAATCAATCACGACCTGGTCGCCAACGTCTGTGAACGTCCATCAGTTGTAGCGCGATGCCCGGTTGCCGCCATACGACCAGCCATGGTCAATGGCAAACCATCCCTCGAAGTCGACGAAAAGAAATGCATTTGTTGCGGTGCCTGCTACCCACCCTGCCCGCCGATGCAAATTAACGATGCCGAGCATACTAAGCTCGCCATTTGGGTTGGTGGTAATCACTCAAATGCACGTGGCAAACCGAGTTTTCAGAAGCTGGTTGCAGCCGGCATTCCAAACAATCCACCGCGTTGGCCGGAAGCGACTGCGATCGTTAAGAAAATCCTGCATACCTATAAGAATGATGCCAAAGACTGGGAACGTATTAGCGACTGGATTGATCGAATCGGCTGGACACGGTTCTTCGAACTGACCGGCCTGCCATTTACCAAGTTCCATATTGATAACTGGCGTGGCGCTCGCAATAGCTTGAATGCCTCCGCACATATCCGTTTTTAGATAAATATGAAGTTTTCGATACAAATTAATACGGGTCCTTTTTCCCAGCAGGCTTCCGATACGGCTTACCGGTTTACCCGCGCGGCGCTCGAGGCAGGCCACGACATTCATCGGGTATTTTTTTACCACGATGGTGTTAACAATGCATCTATGTATGCCGTTCCCCCGCAGGATGACCGAAACCTGCAACAACTCTGGAGCGATTTGGGTGCGGAACACGATCTCGATATTATCGTCTGCGTTGCAGCAGCCCAACGCCGTGGCATCATGGACGAATCTGAGGCGAAAAAGCATGGTAAAGGGCATGCCAATATCGCACCGGGTTTTCAGATTTCGGGTCTGGGGCAACTGATTGAAGCAGGTGTACAGTCTGATCGATTACTGGTATTTGGTGATTAATATGTCGAATACAAAAACCTTTGTTTATATCAATCGTAAGGCTCCCTACGGTAGTGTCTATGCGCTCGAATCTCTGGAAGTCGTGTTAATCGGCGCTGCATTTGAACAGGATGTTAAACTGGTGTTTATGGATGACGGCGTATTTCAGTTGACCAAAGGCCAGGATCCAGGAGGCATCGGCATGAAAAACTTTTCGAAGACTTATGCTGCGCTGGGTGACTACGATGTCAATCAAATATATGTCGATGAAGAATCGCTTAAAGAACGCGGCCTGAGCATCGATGATTTGCAGCCATTGGTGTACGAAGACGAAGATGACGATTGGGAAGAAAAAAGTTCAATACATCTGGTCAATCGGGATCAGTTATCTGATGTCATCGAATCTGCCGACGTTCTGTTAAATTTTTAGGTCAGTTGATATGCCTACTTTACATACAGTTAATAAATCTGCTTTCGAACGAAATTCGTTAGATAGCTGCCTGTCGGTATGCAAACCCGATGGCAGTATCCTACTGATCGAAGATGCGGTTGTTGCCGCAATCCAAAATACCAGCGCCTCGGAGAAAATAAAGCAGGCAATGGAATCCGGCATCAAAATCTATGCATTAAACGAAGATATCAGGGCCCGTGGCTTACCCGAACTACGTGTCATGGAAAATATATCCCTGGTTGACTATACAGGTTTTGTTAAGCTTGTGACTGAGAATGATCGAGTACAAAACTGGCTTTAAACAACACAAATCCTTTATTTAGAATAGAGACACCTGGAGAAAATCATGCCACTAGACGTAAACGGAACTAGCTACGAAACCGACGAAGAAGGTTACCTTGCCAACCTTTCTGACTGGGCCCCTGACGTCGCCGAAGCACTTGCCGCAGCCGATGGTGCCGAGCTTGCCGATGGTCACTGGGAAGTCATAAATTTTCTGCGTGAATACTACGAAGAATATCAGATTGCGCCTGCCGTTCGTGTATTGACCAAAGCCATCGGAAAACGTCTGGGCAAAGACAAGGGAAATAGCAAGTATCTTTACGAACTATTCCCCTATGGTCCTGCCAAACAAGCCTGTAAATACGCGGGTTTGCCCAAGCCAACTGGCTGCGTATAAACGAAATAGTCGTTATCCAACCCGTGTGATGGCAATCTAAAATGAGTGTGTTTTTTGCCATCATATTCTGGTTTGCGACCGTCGCTTTTGTTTCAGGGCTGGCTTATAAGATACGCCAATACTGGAAAACAGAAGCACCTCTGTTAATCCCGACGACACCGGCGCCGATTACCGGTGGCGGCGTATTGTTGCGTATGACGCGTGAAGTGGTACTGTTCGAAAGCCTGTTCAAATCTAACAAATGGATCTGGCTGTTCGGCTGGATGTTTCATTTCTCCCTGTTTCTGGTACTGGCTCGACATATCCGGTATTTCCAGGAACAGCCCTGGTTCTGGGTGACGCTAATTCAGCCATTCGGTAAATATGCGGCCTATACTATGATGCTGGGGCTTGCTGGTTTATTGCTCCGTCGCATTGTGGTTGATCGTGTTCGTTATATTTCGGCACCATCCGATTACTTCATGTTAATCATGCTGTTGTTGATCGGTTTCAGCGGTTTGGTGATGCAGCTCCTGGTACGCCCCGATATTATTGCCGTACAGGGTTATTTCGTCGGATTACTCGGCCTCGATCTTTTCAATTTACCGATCAGCACGCCTATGGTTGTACATCTGGTGATGGTCGCCCTGCTATTGATTATTTTTCCGTTTAGCAAATTACTGCACGCACCGGGGGTATTTTTCAGCCCGACACGTAATCAGGCTGACAATCCACGCGAACAACGCCATGCGCCAAGCTGGGTAGCTAATCCTCCGCCCAGTAATGATGTTTCGAGTAACTAGCAATGGCGAATCTGGAATTCGAAGTACCCGAGCTATTTAAACATATTCGTACGCCCAGTATTAATCCCGGAGTCATGGAGGCATCAGGCCCTTTTATTGCCAAACCGGACCATCAGGCGTCACTCGGTTTCCCGGGAGAACTGGTCGACAACTGGGAACAAAAAGCCATCGAGGCGATGGGTGAAGCGGTCGACAGTTCTCGTGCATTACGCGTTTTCCTCGATTCCTGCGTCAAATGCGGTGCCTGTACCGATAAATGTCATTATTACCTCGGCTCATCCGATCCCAAAAACATGCCGGTAGCGCGCCAGGATCTGTTCCGCAGCGTTTACCGAAAGTATCATACGCCGGTCGGTAAATTCCTCAGTAAGCTCGGACTCGACTGGTTCATCGGCGCTCAGGAAATGAATAAATCGGTGCTCGACGACTGGTATAACTATTACCATCAATGTTCGGAATGTCGACGTTGCTCGGTGTACTGCCCTTACGGCATCGATACTGCCGAAATCACCATGGCGGCCCGCGATATCATGGCTAAAATTGGCGTAGGGCAAAAGTACAGTAACGAAATCATCGGTAAGGTTTACAAGATCGGTAACAATCTTGGTCTGCCCGAACCGGCTTTGCGAGACACGCTTGAAGGCCTCGAAGAGGATATCGAAGAAGAAACTGGTGTCGTGGTGCGGTTGCCACTGGACGAGAAAGGCGCCGATATCCTCGTGGTCACACCTTCTGCGGATTTCTTTGCGGAGCCTCATGTCGATGGTTTGATGGGTTACGCCAAGGTTTTTCATGAAGCTGGTGTCAGCTGGACACTCAGTTCGAAGGCCTCCGAGGCCGCTAATTTTGGATTATTTATCGGTAATCACGAGAATATGCGAAAGATTGCATTACGTATTCGTGAGGCCGCCATCGACCTCGGCGTAAAGCGCATCATATTTGGTGAATGCGGACATGCCTGGCGCGTTGCCTACAGTTATCTAAATACCCTGGCAGGTCCTTTTGATTTTCTCGATCCGGCCTATCCGGTGCCCCAGCATATCTGCGAATTTACGCATGATTTGATACAGCGCGGCAAGCTCAACCTCGATGCTTCGCAAAATGACTGGATGACGTTAACATTCCACGATTCCTGCAATATCGCGCGCGCATCACGTATGGGCGATAAACCCGGGGGGCAGTTTACGATTCCACGCGACATAATCCGTGCAGTTTGTAATAACTTCGTCGATATGGCACCTGAAACTATTCACGAGGCGACTTTCTGTTGCGGCGGTGGCGGCGGTCTGCTGACCGACGATTTAATCGAAGTTCGCGTCAAAGGCGCAATGCCGCGCATGACTGCTTTAAAGAATGTCATCGAAGAGGATGGCGTCACCCATATGGCCGCTATCTGCGCCATCTGTAAATCCCAATTCAGCAAAATCTTGCCGGTTTATGGCCTGGGTATGGACATGATTGTCAGTATCCATCAATTAGTCAGTAGTGCGCTAATTCTCACAGGCCAGCAAACAGGATCAGAAGAAAATACAGATTCAATATCAGGAGAATCAGATGGCAGCATCGAGTAAAGATATGAACACTCGGCTAACATTTAGAAAATACGCCGAAGGCGATACCAAATATCGTAGTTTTGATGAGGATATTTTTAACGAAGATACGTCGCATAAATGCCCGACCTATGTTCACCGTACGCCACCCTGCCAGGGTAGCTGTCCTTCGGGTGAAGATATCCGTGGCTGGTTGGACATTGTGCGCGGCATCGAAAAACCACCCGAAGGCATGAGCATGCAGGAATACGCCTTCCGGCGTTCAACCGATGCCAATCCTTTTCCGAGTATGATGGGTCGTGTCTGTCCGGCACCCTGTCAGGATGGCTGTAACCGTAATCAGGTCGAAGACTTTGTCGGTATAAATGCGGTAGAACAATTTATCGGCGATAGCGCTAAAGAATCGAAATATACCTTCGATAACGGTGCGGAACTCAGTGGAAAAACGGTTGCCATTATCGGCGGCGGACCCGCCGGTCTTGCGGCAGCCTATCAACTGCGGCGTAAGGGTCACAGCTCGGTTATTTTCGATGATCACAAAGAACTTGGCGGCATGTTCAAATACGGTATACCCGGTTACCGTACGCCACGTGATTTTCTCAATCACGAAATTCAGCGTATTTTGGAGATGGGTGGCATCGAGGTCAAATTGAATACGCGCGTAGGTTCTGATGTTTCGATGGAATCGATTGAAAACGATTACGATGCAGTAATCTGGGCCGTCGGTTGCAAGAGTGGCCGCCCCATTCCTGTCAAGAATTCCGATGCACCCAACTGTGTTTCCGGCGTTGGCTTCCTTGAGGCTTTTAACAAGGGTGATATGCAGGTTACCGCCAATCAGGTCGTGTGTATCGGGGGTGGTGACACGTCCATTGACGTTGTTTCTGTAGCTCGTCGTCTCGGCAAGATTGATATCTTGCCCGAAAACCAGAAACCTGAACACGTCATCGGCGGTTACGTCGCGCACGATTCGGCCTTTGCGGCCGCTCGTGATGGTGCCGATGTAACCTTAACCTCGCTATTCAAGCGTGATGAAATGACGGCATCCGAGCACGAAGTCGACGACGCGCTACGAGAAGGCGTGGATATTCAGGATGGTG
This sequence comes from uncultured Gammaproteobacteria bacterium, assembly GCA_964651385.1. GTDB lineage: Bacteria > Pseudomonadota > Gammaproteobacteria. The sequence goes on from CAZYYM010000003.1 coordinate 70,713, forward strand.
TGATGCCACTTGAAGTCATACTCGACGACGATGGTCGGGCAATTGGACTAAAATTGTGCCAGTGTAACATGGTCGATAATCGACCTCAGCCGATTGAGAATACAGAATATGTCATCGACTGCGATTTAATCGTCTCTGCCATTGGGCAGTCGGGTGATCTTACAGGGCTCGAATCACTCGATAATGGCAATGGTCTGATCGACGCCGATGCCTATTTCCGCGTGCCCGATAAAGAAGGTCACTTCGTTGCTGGTGATATCGTACGCCCCCACCTGTTGACCACGGCAATTGGGCAGGCGTCGATTTGTGCAGACTCGGTTGACCATTACCTGTCGGGAGAACCTTTCAGTAAACGTCCTAAAGTTGATGTCCATCATTTCAATCTAATGAGTAAGCTTAAGGAAAGCTCACTTGAACCGGTAGAATTCGAACACGGCGGCGATGATCGTGGAACCGACAGTGCTCAGTTTGCCATTCATAATTATGAAGATCGTTCCGACAAGGAAATAATATCTTCAGATCGTCTGTTCCTCGGCCATTTCGAATACACCAAACGCATCGAACGCGACGACAACGTACCCGATGCAGAGCAGGTTCTTGGGCATTTCGAAGACCGTATCGTGCCGCTAACTGAAGAGCAGGCAATTGCCGAGGCGGGTCGTTGTATGAGTTGCGGCATGTGTTTCGAATGCGATAACTGTGTTATCTACTGCCCTCAGGATGCCGTATTTCGAGTTAAAAAAGACCAGAAAACAATGGGACGTTATGTCGATACCGACTATACGCGATGTATCGGATGCCATATCTGCTCCGATGTCTGTCCGACCGGTTACATCGATATGGCATTAGGTGATCATTAGATCGTGACTAAGCGGGCTCTTATACTTTCCTTTATATTGCTGCTGGGTTTCCTCGGCCAGTCGATAGCGGGTAAGTATTACGGTCCGAATCGTGACGATAAGGGCAATATCGTGCCAACCCCCAAAGGTGAAGCGTGTATTGCGCCAATCGATGAAATGCGCCGTACCCATATGAGCATGTTATTACATAAACGCGATCAAACCATGCATGAGGGTATTCGTAGCAAACACGCGAGTTTAACCGAATGTATTAACTGTCATGTGACACCCGATGCCAAAGGTGATGTTGCCAGAATCGAAAGTGATAAACACTTTTGCGCCAGCTGCCATATAGCTGCCAGTGTAACCATCGATTGCTTCGAGTGTCATGCGGACCGCCCTGCTACTTTGTTTGACCAGGCGAAAACCCAATGAGCCGAATCGATCAATATCGGCGACAATTTTTGGGCACAGCCAGCGCAATGTTTGCCGGTATCACAATTGCCCCAGGTGTTTTGTTGCAAACAGCCAAAGCGCGCTCTGTGGACGAGCCTGTAACCGATAAACAACGCTGGGGTTTACTGATAGATACCAATCGCTGCAAACCGGGTTGTACCGATTGTATCGACGCTTGTAATAAAGAACATGGTTTACGGCAAATTCACGGTCCGGATACGGATGCTCAATGGATCCGCAAGGTAAGCCTGAAGCATAAAAAAACCGGCCAGCGACTGAATATGCCAATCATGTGCCAGCATTGTGCCGAGCCGCCCTGTGTCGATGTCTGTCCAACCGGCGCATCGTTTAAACGCGCTGACGGTATCGTTCTGGTTGATAAACACATCTGCATAGGCTGTCGATATTGCATGATGGCCTGCCCCTATAATGCCCGGAACTTTATCCATGAAAAGCTGACCGATCAATTGCCGGTCGCACCGCGTGGCAAAGGCACCGTCGAGTCCTGCACACTTTGTGTCCATCGAATTGATCGCGGAGAAGATTCAACGGCCTGCTCACAGGCCTGCCCGCATGGTGCGATCACTTTTGGTGATCTAAATGATAACAATAGTGAAATTTCTAAAAAACTGACTGAACAGGGTGGCCGCGAACTAAGAGCCCGTTTGAATCTCAATACCGGGGTTCGGTATCAGGGGATTGCAGATTGATGTCGACAACCAAATATCAGCCGGTGAAAATTACCGGGCCTTTTATACCGGGCCTGCTGATCAGCTTATTAGTTCTGATAATTGCTGCAATCGCGGCTTACAGCATGGAACACGCGGGCCACTACATCACCGGTATGAACAACCGCATAATCTGGGGTATGCCGCATGTACTGGCTATTTTTTTGATCATTTCAGCCTCCGGTGCTTTGAATATCGCCTCTATTGCATCCGTTTTTAATCGGACGTTCTATAAACCGCTTGCACGCTTATCAGCAGTCATCGCGGTGTCGTTGCTGATTGGCGGTCTCGCGGTAATCCTGCTCGACCTGGGACGTCCCGATCGATTGATAATCGCCATAACCTATTATAATTTCAGCTCGATATTTGCTTGGAATATCATTCTGTACAGCGGTTTTGTCGCACTGTCCTTGATTTATCTCTGGACCATGCTGGACTGGCAGGTCGACGAATTCAAACGCGCTGCAGGAATAGCCGCCTTTTGCTGGCGTTTAATATTAACTGCCGGTACCGGTTCGATCTTCGGCGTACTTATAGCGCGTGAGGCTTATCATCTGGCAATCATGGGGCCGATGTTTATCATCCTCTCTCTGGCTTACGGCATGGCCTTTTACCTGATTATCGTCAGCCTTTTCATGCCCGCTGAACAGCTCGGAAAACTATCCTTACGATTGAATAAACTCATGGTGAATTTGATCGTATGCAGCCTGGCAGCCAGTCTGATATATCATCTGGCCAACTGGTTCTGGCTCGATTCAAAGACATTTGAGGCCTTTATTTTGACTGGAAATAATGTTTATTCCCAGTTGATATGGGGGGTGCAACTGGGGCTAGGAACAATGATACCGTTATTTTTACTGCGTATGGGACGTGCTACTGTTGATAAATCAACTATCATTCTGGCCAGCCTGCTATTTATTGTTGGCGGTATTGCGCAGGTTTACGCATTGGTTATCGGAGGTCAGGCCTACCCGATGCCCTTGCTCGACGGCTATCAGATCGAATCATCGTTTCACGGCGCCGTGGCGAGTTATACACCCTCACATTGGGAAATTATGCTGGGTTGCGGCGGTTTCGCTATCGCCCTGTTAATCACGATTATCAGCCTTCGCCTGTTTCCTTTAATACCCGAGTCTAAATGACAGCCTTTTACCTGTCGGCAGCGCATAAATCCTCGGGCAAGACCATGCTGTCGATGGGATTGAGCGCTGCTTTCAAAGCGCGCGATCTTTCGGTGCAAAGTTTCAAGAAAGGTCCCGATTATATCGATCCGATTTGGCTATCAATCGCCTCCGGCAAAGCCTGCCACAACCTTGATTTTTATACCTCTTCGACCGAATTTATTCAGTCGCAGTATTATCATTATGCCGCCGACAATGATGTCGTGCTGGTTGAAGGTAACAAAGGGTTGCACGACGGGGTATCGGTCGACGGCTCCGATAGCAACGCCGCATTAGCCAAACTGCTCAAATTACCGGTTATTCTAGTGATTGACACATTAGGTATAACACGTGGAATTGCGCCACTATTATGCGGTTATCAAGCCTTTGACCCCGAAGTTGAAATTGCTGGGGTGATACTCAATAAAGTTGGCGGAAAACGACATAGCAGCAAGTTAATCAATGCGATTGAAGAATATACCGATTTACCAGTATTCGGTGTAGTTGGTCGTGATGCATCTCTTGAACTATGCGAACGACACCTGGGTCTTGTTCCAGGAAACGAAATAGGTGATCAGGCGCAGATTTTAATCGAAAAATGGCGTAATCGTGTTGAACAGGATGTTGATATTGATTCATTACTTGGCTGTCAGCCCTGGCATCATCAAATCGATGTTCAGTTTTATCAATCGAGCAGAAAATCAGGACTACGCATTGCGGTTGCCCGGGATGCTGTATTCGGCTTTTATTATCCGGCCGATCTGAATCGCTTTAAAGCGCTCGGCGTTGAAATAGTTGATTTCGACACCACGAGAGATGCCTCACTACCGGCTCAAATTGATGGTTTGTTTATAGGCGGAGGCTTTCCCGAGAATAATCTTCATAGTATTTCTAAAAATACGCTTTTACTCCTTGATATTAAACAAAAAATAGAGTCCGGCCTACCGACTTACGCCGAATGTGGCGGACTCATGTACCTGTGCCGTAGTATCTGCAATGAAGCGAAAGCCGTGGACATGGTCGGTGTTATACCTGCCGATGTGGTTATGCATGGCAAACCACAGGGTCGGGGTTACGTTAAACTCCAACCCTATAATCACCATCCCTGGTGTAATCATAAAATAACACCCGAAGTACGCGCTCACGAATTTCATTATTCGTCGTTGATTAATTGCGACGGGCCATTTGACTATGCATATCGGGTTGACAGGGGTCAGGGCATAAATGGATCTAATGATGGTATAATTCTATACAACCTGCTTGCCAGTTATTGTCATTTACGCCAAACCGATAGCTGTCCGTGGGTTGATCAGTTCGTAAATTTTGTTAGCTTATGTAAAACAGACAATAGATATGATTACAATCAGCAAGAATGCAGCCAGTCAAATTGAATATTCCGCTTCACACAGCGAGATAAGCGATGCCGTCATGCGTGTTGCTATTCGGCAACTTGACGATGGTAGTTTGCATTATGCTTTAGGTTTCGATGATGCATTCAGTCATCACGACATACGTTTCAATTCGCAAGGTGTGGAATTGGTCGTTTCCCCCGAATCCCTCAATTTGGGGAGAGAGTTAACCATTGACTTTGTTGAACTGGATTCCGGGGACAAGAATTTTATATTCATCAATCCCGCCGACCCAAATTGTAATCTGAAGCCGACTGTGGACGAATAATATCGCCATGTCGACAGAAACCGGCAACAAAATTGCGGAGCCTGAAGACTGGTTTCAACAAAGGCCGGTTAGCCAGGATCATTGGCAGCAGGTTCGAAAGTGCGTTTCAAAATGCCGCACGCTGAGTTCGATGGTATTACTGGTCGTGAGTTTTATAATACTCATATTCATAGCCCTGTATTACCCACCCGATACTTCGGCTGACGCCGAAATCCTTTTTATTTCTCTTTGTGTCATGACAACCGTATTACTAATTTCGACACTGCGCTTACAGTGGATTGATTATATTCGGCCACTACTCGATATAGAGGAATGGGTTCAACAAATGCGCAGTGGTGAACTGGACAGCAAATTGCGGGTTCCTCCGAGAGGACAGATTTCCGAAATTGCAATCGATCTCAATGATTTTGGCACTATGATCAATAACCTTTCGCGCAATACTGAACAGCAGTTATTGAAATACACCGAGTACACCGAACAAAAAAACCAGTCGCTGAAAATACTGTATAAAGTTGCTTCAACAATCAATTCTTCGCCGAATCTTAGCGAGTTACTCGAACATTTCCTGGCCACCATGACTCAGGCTATTAGCGCTACAGCAGGTTCGGTTCGTCTACTCAATGTCGAAAACCGGATGGAGCTGGTTGCCAGCATCGGCCTCGACAAAGAATTACAGATTTGCGAAAAAGCACTGCTTGCTAAAAATTGCGCCTGTAGCATTAATCAAAAATTTGATGTATTCACTTACGAGGAATCTCTCAATCTTTGCCACCAACATATCAAGCATCAATTTTTTCGGCAAAATCTTGGATTGATTGTTGTACCATTACAATATCAGGGACAAACGCTGGGTACTTTCAATCTGTTTATTCATCGTAACAACTATCGGGAAAATGATGATTACAAGGAGTTATTTACCAGCATCGGCAAACACCTGGGCATAGCGATTGCCAAGACCCGACTCGATGAAGAGTCACATAAATTATCAATTATCCAGGAACGAAATCGATTATCTTATGAATTGCACGATTCGTTAGCACAAACGTTGACCAGCATTCGATTTCAAATTCGGATACTGGATGAGATTTTACAGCAACAGGATGAGTACGACACCTGGCAACATCTTGAACGCATTGAAAACACCGTCGAAGAAGCAAATACCGAGTTACGTAGTCTGATCGCACATTTTCAGGCGCCAATTAGCAATCAGCCGATCATCGACGCGGTCAAAGATCTGGTAAAGCGTTTTCGCACCGAGTCGAAAATAGCAATCTTTTTTCAGCATTCAATTGAAAATTCGATTCAATTTTCCGATCGGGTGCATTTAGAGGTGATGCGTATTGTTCAGGAGGCTTTGCATAATATCCGTAAACACAGTGAAGCTGGAGTCGCGCGGGTCATGATTCGGCTGCTGGAAGAACACAGGGTACAGATATTAATAGAGGACGATGGCATCGGTATCGAGCCGACGACTCAAAAAGTATTGCCAGGGCAGCAAATCGGTTTAAAAAGCATGCGTGAACGCGCTGCCCGTATAAAAGCACTTTTCAGCCTTGACAGTGATCCCGGCGAAGGTACCCGTATTATTCTTGAAATCAATCTGGAATCCAAGGCGCCGGAAGAGGTTGTCACGATAGAGCCCAGTCTAAACCAGAGCATATAAAATGACTAACATAGCAAACTTACGTGTACTAATTATCGATGATCATACGCTGTTTCGCGAAGGACTCGAAAGCCTGTTAAGCCGGCGCCAAATTGATGTGGTGGCGTCGGTTGGCGATGGCAATGAAGGTATCAACCTGGTCGAAGAACTGCAGCCGGACATTGTCTTGCTGGATATGCGCATGCCTGATATCAATGGCCTGGCGGTACTGACACAATTGCAGGAAATGTCGGTCAAAATGCCTATCGCGATGTTGACTACCAGTACCGACGAGCGCGACCTGGTTGAATCATTGCGGTCCGGCGCACGCGGATACCTGTTGAAAGACATGGAACCTGACTCGTTAGTCGTCGCACTGCGGGACATAGTTGGCGGCAAGACAGTCGTCGCACCAACGCTGGCACCGGTATTGGCAAAAGTGGTACAGGGTAATTTCCCGGATCTGGATGAAGGTAATTCACCATTTGATCACCTGACACCGCGTGAAACAGAGATTCTCTGCCTACTGGCGGAAGGTCAAAGTAACAAGGTAATTGCTCGAAATCTGGGTATATCGGACGGCACCGTCAAGCTTCATGTCAAGGCGATTTTACGTAAGCTGGACATTCATTCACGTGTTGAAGCCGCAGTACTGGCCGTTGAACATGGTTTGAAGAATTCGCAAACAAGTAATTCACTACAATAATTAGATATCAAATCTTTTCCTATCCCGCCGACGTCTTCCGGCCTTTTGGCTGACCACACCTATGATCTTGTCTAGATCGATTTTTTCTCCTGTTTTTGACGGATTAGAGTATAGATAGTATTTGCCTCGATTAATCCGGAGTTGGCGTAAAACGAATTCATGGCTTTGCTCAACAATCACATAACAGTCATTTTTTATTAATCCACCGGGGTCAACCACGATAATATGCCCGTCGCAAAATTCCGGTGCCATATCGTCCCCTATCACCCTCAGGGCAAAAGGTTCGCTGGCGCCACATTGTGACAATTCATTCATAGCTGGATCCAGGGACAATGGCTTCGATAGTATTTGACTTTGTTTTCTTTTGCTGTATAGCCCACAGCTCTGCATAAGTACCTTCCAAATCGAGTAACTGTTGATGGTTGCCCTGCTCTTTAACGCTTCCCCTGTCGAGAACTATGATTTGATCGGCATCGACGATGGTTGATAAACGGTGCGCAATCACCAGTGTCGTTTTATTACGCGATATATTGGTTAGGGCCGACAGAATATTCTTTTCTGATTGGCTGTCGAGACTCGAGGTCGCTTCATCAAATACCAGAATTGAGGGATCTTTGAGTAATACCCGGGCAATAGCAACCCGCTGCTTTTCACCGCCTGAGAGTTTCAAGCCACGTTCACCGACCACTGTATCATAACCGTTCGGAAGGCTTTCAATGAACTCATGAATATCGGCAAGCCTCGCTGCATTGATCACTTCAGTTTCACTCGCATGCGGTTTTGCGTATCGAATGTTGTAGAATATTGAATCGTTAAATAACACAGTATCCTGCGGAACGATGCCGATCGTCTGTCTCAGACTTGATTGCGTAATATGTGCAATGTTCTGACCGTTCACCAATATTTCACCCGCGCTAATATCATAGAAACGAAATAGCAGCCGTGCAATAGTTGATTTACCCGCGCCGGAAGGCCCTACAATGGCGAGCTTTTTACCGTCTTCGACATGAAAACTTACACCAGATAAAATTTTCCTGTCTCGCTGATAATGAAATTCGACTCCCCTGAACTCAACTGTCGCCTCGCCTGTATCCAGATCAGGCGCTTTGGCCCGATCCAGAATTTCGATTGGCTTCTGCAGCAATTTTATGACCTTATCCATGTCGGCAAGGGCGTATTTTAAAGATCTATAAATAATACCTAAAAAATTTAATGGCAAAAACAATTGCAGCATCATGGTATTTATAAGTACAAGGTCTCCCAGGCTCAACGTTTCGTTAATAACGCCCTGTGCGGCGAGGAACATAATACCAGTCACACCGATAGCAATAATTCCACCCTGTCCGAAATTGAGTAAGGACATAGTATTCTGACTTTTTACCGCGGCTTCTTCCCACTGCTGCATGGTATTTCGATAACGGTTAATTTCGTGGTGTTCATTATTAAAATACTTAACAGTCTCGTAATTCATCAAACTATCCATGGCCCGTCCGTTAGCGCTGGAATCGAGTGCATTCATTTCGTATCTAAAATGCATTCGCCACTCGGTCACTGATAACGTGAATGCAATGTAGAGAATGACAGTTAGAAAAATTATAATCGCGAAATACTCGTCATACTGACTGTACAGAATACCTGCCACCAGTAAAAATTCGGCAGTGGTAGGGATAATATTGAATACCAGATAGTTCAATATAGAACTAATGCTCTGCGCCCCGCGCTCCATGTCTCGAGATATGGCGCCTGTATTGCGCTCCAGATGGAACCTCAGTGACAATTGATGCAAATGTTGCAAAGTGCTAACCGACAGACTATTCATCGCATGGTATCGGACACGTGCAAACAGGGCGTCTCGCAATTCATTAAAGCCCGAATTGATAAATCGCAGCAGCCCGTAACTGAATAGCAAAATAATGGGAACTGTAGCCACCGCTGAACCCCGTTCGCTATCGAGTACATCTACAATATATTTGAGTACAACGGGTATGCCGACCATCGCTAGTTTGGAAATCACCAGGCAACCCAACGCTAGCAATACGCGTCCTTGATAAGCCCAGACGAAAGGAAGCATCTGCCTGATGTTGTACCAGTCAGCACGATTTGATTCAGCCTTTTCGGTTCGGCCCTGTGTAAACGAACGCATAAACTCGATACCGGGGCGATTCTAGTCGAGAAGTAACCGCATGAGTTCAAACATACCCATTAGCTTTCTTCAAAATCTAATTGCGATAATAACTGCAACGAAAGATGACCGGTGCGGTTTACAGTATATTTGTTCAAACCCCGTTTTTTCGCAATAAATTCGAGCGCGCTCTTAATCGATTGTTGCAAGCCCGGCTCCGCTTCGATGTTGACATTGAGGCTGTATTGCCCTCCCGACTTGATCTGCCCCTTACCGTCGACCTTAAGTAAAGCCTTATTGTCGCTGAGTTTGAACTGATAGGATTGCTTTGCCGAATTGACCGTTAGCCGATATTCCCCCAGATCGATGGGGTCACCAACCACACCGGCATGCTTCCATATGACTTCACCGGATTTTAATGCCAGTTTCTGTTGAATCAGGTTGAGATTTTCAATCAAAATTTCAAGCTCGCCCGACGGTTTTACTAACAATCCAGGAAATAAAGTCGCAATCTCTTCCATCGGATAGCTGATGCGGGTATCAGAAAATGTCAGGTTTTGATTGAGCAGGTCAGCACTGACTCGCCCCAGACCCTGATCGAAGTCGAGCTGAAAGCACAAATGCAAACGCAATAAACAGCCCAGATCATTTTGATAATGTAAATGACTGGCCTGTAAGCCATTCACTTCCAGCGCATCGATGTTACCGCTAAGTAGTGTGCCCTGAACGCTGGCCAGACGAATCTGGTTCGGAATTTCTACTTTCGCCAGTATATGCACCAATGGCATATTCACCAACAACGAAACAGACAGGCACAGTATAAAAATAAGCCCCGGGGCCAGAAATTTACGCATAATTGATTCAGCCTTTGTTCAAAACCAGGTTGCTATCAACCTGCGCAGGATTATCGCCGGCGTTGATCCGTAAATCCTTAACATTTAACCCTTGATCATTCATATTTGCGATGAAACGAATCAAAAGATCGAATGGCACAGCACTAAAACGCACGCGAATTTCATCCTCACCTCTCGGCGTCATTTGAGCCAGGAACGAGTTAAGTTTTTGTTGCTGCACTGCCTGATTGATAAAATTCGCCAAACTCCCACTGAAACTCTTCTGATTTACATTGTTACCATCGGCAGGTATACGGTGTACCATTGACGCCATCCATTCCAGGTCACTCTTTGATTGCTCAATTTCCTCACCTAGACTGGCAATGCGTTCCTGATAAGGCTCTATTATCAGGGCATGAATACCCACACCAGACATAACAAGCAGGGCCATCAATACTATAAACTTTTCACGTGCACTGTACCGCGCCATTAGTTCAGCCATTGCCACCTCCCTGCAATACAAACTGTCCAGATACCAGATCGGGTTTAATATTCAATCTGTCCAGATGGGTTGCAAATCCCCTGGCATTCAAGGCGGCATGCAGCGCTTCTACATCATTTAGTTGCTTGCTGCTAATATCAATGCTTAAGCGGTCCCGTTGATAGCCAATTTTGACAATTTCAATAGTTGAGAAGGCTGCGCGTGCCGAACTAAACTCCAGTAACAGATGAAGAAAATCGACCGACTGTTGTGCACCATTATTCTGCTGCAAAAGTTTGATCATTTCTTTCTTTAAATTTGAATCGCGCCCAACCCGAGGATCGAGATGGTCCTTGATCAATTCAAATTGGCTAGCCTTAATTGATTCCAGTTCGTTTTCCATATCTTTTAAAGCCGTGACCCGATCAAAGATCGTCATCGCCAGTAAAATCACTGCCGCCGCCGCAACCCCCTTCCAGGCCCTATACAGCCTTTTCCAGTTCGATGAAGCCTGAAACTGACGCTGTTGCAGATTAATAACTCGATTACTGTCAAAATCGAGCGCATCTGCTTTCATCGATTCTATGCTGGCTGGAAAGCTTTCGATATTCAATGCTGTAAGTGCCAGATCATCCTCGAGATAACAGTTAATATGGTCTATTGGCGCTTGTCGATTGATCAGATTGAGCATTGCAGGTAGAACATCAGGCCTACATTTAACGCATAGGTACTCACCGTAGCGTAAAATTAAACCCTGTTGACTCGGCAGCAACCCCACCTCACCTTGACCAGACCAGGGACATAAAAACATTTCAGGCAATATCTGAACGACTCGTAAGCCGTAGTTTTGCTGTAATGTTTGGCAGGCCAACATAATCGCCTGTTCAACGACCACCACAGGCACAATATTACCCACCTGACTGCCCACGGCATAATGCTGGGCCTCGGTATCCTGCGCGAGCTGGTCCTCGATCTGGTATTCGATAGAAGCCAGCACCTGACGCGAGGCTTTTTCCGGAATTTCAAACTCTGTTAGATAAATATTCTGTTGTGGAATCACCAGTACAACTGGTAATGGGTTTTTTGACAACAGTCGACTCAGCTCTGATTCACTGCTTCCCTGCCAGATTATATTAACTGCGACTGCATCGGAATCTACGATAGTCCAGTCAAACCCATCAAGCTGATCATCATGAAATCGTAAGAGTAGGCGAGACATTAAAACTGACCCAGGGTACGACTGATAACCGTAGTAGCGCCATTACTGTCGCGATGAATCAATGTTTGAAAATTGTATTCCAGGTCACTCTGTACCACCTGGCCAAAGGCCCGAAAGTACTCGCTGCTAACCGAAAGGCCTTGCTCGGGAACGGGAACCTGCATCCGCGTTATGAAATTTTCGACGCTGGTAAAAACTTCATTTTCACGCTCCTGTAGAAAAGCCTCTGCATCAAGTTCATCTTGCAGAGATAAAAATAGTGTTTCCGACATGGTATTTACATTCAGGCCCGTAGTCGTTGTCGGCAAGGCAGTGATAAAGGGTTTTAACTTGTTATACATTTGATGGTCCATATTTTTAACCAGTAACAATTCACTCACGTCCGCCATAATTCTATTCGCAACACGATAGTGATCGTAATGCTCTTCCGCACCATCGGGGTAACGTACGTCGAGATCTTCATCAATCCAGTCCATTAAAGCAGGGATAAACGAAGTGTCTACCTCAAGATTATTGCACAAGCGGGTAAATCTTTTTACGGATTCTTCTGAACCCAGCAAGCTGTTGATATTGAAACGTGATTGCTCATCTTCCAGGTAGCCCCCGAGATACCCGGCTTCGACGGGCGTTCCCGGTACACCGAGCGCCCAGTCCTCATTGAGATCATCTATTTTGTTATCCTTTCGATCAACCTGTAAAACCAGCCGGGCAAAATCCTCCAGACTGACGGCATAAAGCCCTGCCCTTTCAAGCAACTGTAAACGTGATGTCTTTCGAATCAGAAATGACTCGTCGTGTACCATCGATACGCTGATTGCCGTTGCTGCTACAACCACTAGAATCGCCATCAAAAGCGCGATACCAGATTGTTGCCTACGATTACAGACTGCCACCGGGAATCTCCAGAATGCGCCATATTTGACCAATATCGGTCATTTCCAGGCTAAATCTCAAGGCAATCGGGGAACCGCCACCAATTAAATCAATAGCTGGCCAGTTTTCAATTTTTTTCTCGGCAGAGTCAATAAAATAAATTTCAAATGATTCCACATCATTAAGCAATACACTGCTGAAGGGTTCTTCCTCGATACCCTGATCAAGCGATAACCAGTGTTCACGCACCAGTTTCCCGTCCACCAGCCGATATTGCACACGTTGTAACTGGCTGCGAGGTTGCTCAGTCAAATTACTTCGACCACAACGAG
>CAZYYM010000004.1:0-82585 GCA_964651385.1 uncultured Gammaproteobacteria bacterium
AAGCTTTACAGGCCTGTGCGCCGGAGTAGTCGAACTCGCAGGCCTGCCCGATAACGATCGGACCGGCACCGATAATGAGCACAGATTTAATATCAGACCTCAATGGCATCAGACTTCTCCAGCAGATTTGGTCGAGCTGACACGCGCTTCCATCAATTCAAAAAAATGATCGAACATCGGCGCAACATCGTGTGGACCGGGGCTTGCTTCGGGGTGCCCCTGAAAACTGAACGCAGCTTTATCGGTACGGTGTACTGCCTGCAAACTGCCATCAAACAGAGACCGATGGGTTGCTCGCAAGTTCTCGGGCAGGCTGTCTTCGTCGACCGCAAAGCCATGATTCTGACTGGTAATCATAACAATACCCGAGTCAATATCCTGTACCGGATGATTGGCGCCGTGATGGCCGAATTTCATCTTTTCGGTCTTCGCTCCACTGGCCAGAGCCAGCAATTGATGTCCCAGACAGATACCGAATACCGGTGTATCGGTTTCGAGAACTTCGGCAATGGCTGCGATGGCATAATCACAGGGTCCCGGGTCACCCGGCCCATTGGAAAGAAAGACACCATCTGGGTTCATCGCCAGAACATCCATTGCCGGTGTTTTTGCTGGCACAACGGTTACTCGTGCACCCAGTGCAGCAAGCATGCGAAGAATATTTTTCTTAACACCGTAGTCGTAAGCAACAACATGATATTTGGGACTTACATTTTCTGAATAAGTGTTTTCCAACGACCAGACCGCTTCCGTCCACTGATAACTGTTCTTCGTGCTGACGACTTGAGCCAGATCAGTTCCCGCGAGGCCTTTAAACGAGCGGGCAGCCTCTAGTACCATTTCCGCACTCGCATCATCACCAGCCATAATCGCGCCACCCTGAGCGCCGTTGTCACGTAATATTCGGGTCAGTTTGCGCGTATCAATATCGGCGATGGCAATAACATTGCTTCGATTCAGATAGTCTCCAAGGCTGGATTCACTACGCCAGTTGCTGGCCAGCAAGGGCAAGTCCCGGATAATCAAACCGCCGGCGTAAATGTCGGATGCTTCCTCATCTTCGTGGTTAACGCCCGTGTTGCCAATATGCGGGTACGTCAACGTAATTAATTGCTGACAGTAGGATGGATCGGTCAATATTTCCTGATAGCCGGTCATTGCGGTATTGAAAACCACCTCACCGCTTGTCATCCCGTCGATGCCTATCGATAAACCTTCAAACAGGCTGCCGTCTTCGAGGGCGAGTATCGCTGTTTTGGGCACAAAACCTCCGGGTTCAAAAAAAATGCGCGCACACGAAAAAGGGAGGAACCGCTGGTTCTTCCCATCTCTAATTAGGTTAAGATATTACACTGCGGAAGCAGCATCTTCTTGAGTGAGTATTATATGACGATTGGGTTATCACGTCTATGCCAAATTCAAAATTTTTGGAAGATTTGCGCTTTCCTTTTCTGCATAGCTATGCAATTGTCGCGAGTTTCGACATTATTTTCTCTGTATCTGACAAAATCTACTGTGCCCGGGTCATCATCAAATTTCGCAAAAGCCATTTTTTTTATATTGTTGGCAATATTACTATTCGATTTGCAGGGTGCCGTTATCAAACACCTTGGGGACGTTTACCCGGTACAGCAATTGGCGACGTTTCGAAATATCTTTGGCCTGGTACCAAGTGCCCTGGTTTTACTGCTGACAAAGGAATGGCATTCCAGTGGACGAAATATTCGTATCGACCAGTGGCAACTCGGCCTGATTCGGGGTTTTTACGTAGCAGGCGCGCAGTTTTGCTTTTATCTTTCAATTGTCAATATGGAGCTGGCAACGGCAACCACCCTGACTTTTATCGGGCCGATATTCATCACCTTATTGTCGGTACTTATTCTGCATCACCGGGTGGGAACATGGCGATGGCTGGCGGTATTTATCGGATTTGCCGGGGTAATATTTATTGTTAAACCCGGCAGCGATTTTTTTAACCTGTTTGCTATTTTGCCCATTTTGGCATCGTTTGGATACTCACTCTCCGTGGTCAGCGTTCGTTTGATGGATAACTCTTTATCCACCGCAATTATCAATAGTTATGCGTCTATCGGAGCATTAATAGGTTCCAGCCTCATTTTATTGATGATAGGCGACTATCAACCGGTACACAGTTTAATCGACTGGCTGTGGCTGGTGACTATGGGGACAGTGGGTGGGTTTGCGGTTTTATCATTGATCCATGCATACCGACTCACAAATCCCGCTAACCTGTCCCCATTCGAGTATTTTGGTATCCCTTTTTCTTTTATCCTGGGATGGATATTCTTTGACGAGGCACCCTTCAACCGATTATTTCCCGGCGTCATATTAATCGTTAGTGCCGGTCTGGTAATCGCCTGGCGCGAACGACGGTTAGGTGAATTAACATACTAATCGGCGAGACAATCTCCACGGTGCTCTATAATGACCGCGAAATATACCAGACGCCAATTTACCTCCCTTCAAGAGCATCAAATTTATTTTTTATCGTGCAACTGATTTTCGCAGTATTCCACTGCCGTTAACATTTGCTGAGCATCGGCAAAGCGCATATAGGTTTTCTTTTGCAACGCTTTCATAATCACTTCCATTATACCGGCCGGTATCGTCATTTGATCAAGATCAGGCTCATCGTTGATGATGCTGCGTTTAAGTTGTGGCAAACTGCCACCTGAAAAGGGTTGAATACCCGTTAACAGGTGACAAAGCGTTACCGCCAGTGAGAACAAATCGGAACGACCATCGAGTTTCCTGCCTTGCAGTTGCTCGGGCGACATATACGAAGGTGTGCCAACAATGACATTGTCGTATTGCCGTAAATGTCTTTCACTGTAGGCCGCACCAAAGTCGGTAACAATATAAGTTTCTTCACGATCATCATACATAATATTGGCAGGTTTGATATCGCCGTGCACAACACCATGCTTGTGGGCTTCGGTCAATGCATTAAGTACCGCCTTGGATATTCGAATACACTCTCCCACCGTTATATATTCGCGTCTTCGTAATCGTAATGCCATCGAGTAGCCGGAAATATAATCCATCGCGATATAAGGTGCCTCTTCTTCAATCGCCGCGTCATGAATTTTGACTATATTCGGATGATCCATTTTTGATACGATATCGGCTTCATGTAGCCAGTGCTTGATGCGATCACCTTCAATACCTTCATCAAGCTTCGAATCCATAATCTTTAAAGCGACGCGGTTCTGGGTACGGAGATCGTAACCTTCGTACACATTGGCAGTAGCACCTTTTGCGATTTTTTTCAGAATTTGATAATGACCAATAATTTCCAAAGCCTGACCCTTTTTCCTTTCGATTATCGGAACAATCCTGTTTTTTCGGATTTCCTCTACTCTCGTGACAAAATTACCCAGACCCGGATCATACAGGGACAGCCAATGGTAGAGATACATTGCACTCGCCCAGTGTTTACTGGATTCTAGCAGCATTCCCAACTCATAGCCGGCTTCTAGTAAATCGTCATTCATTGGGCACTGTCGCAAAAATATTAACGCCGATTGAAGGTCACCCGTATCAATGCGTTGCCGAACGTCGGCAAGCGTTATCGTCGACTTTCCAATCTGGGCTAAAGCTCCAAAATGCTGGTATATATCGATCAGCCAGTAAACACCGGACAAAGACAACATGAGTAATACCGGCAACATCAGGGGAACAAAAATATGCCCGAAAAGTGCAAAAAGAATTTCCACCATAAGCAAAAAGAATAAAATAATACTCAGCGCCAAAAAAGAAACTGCGGTGGTTTTGCTGCGGGTATACCTTCGCACATAAACTGCAAAAACCCAGGCATAGATCAATAACATGATCCAGCCGGGAACATAAATGACCATATCGGCCATCCTTGCGGCCTGGTAGGAAGGTTGCAAACTGAGAATATACTGAAACAGCCGGAATTCAATATCAGATACAGCCGTTGTCCGACTAACGAGATAGGTTAATATTAATAGACAACCGGTTAATCCAAGTTGCCAGGTTCTGGATTTAAAACTGAACACAAAAAATTTATCCGTGTAACTCAGGCCTTCTGATTACAGACACTATAGACTAAATACAGAATAATAGGGCGAGATGGACCTGGCTGGGTAATAGTGTTTTATTGTTAGCAGATCACTCCGGCAAAGATGCGTCGCGCCTACGATATAATGAATCTGATATGATACACGACCATCAACACCCGACAAAAATTGAGGAGCGACTAATGGGTAACCGTCTATCAGCAATAGTGACACGTACCGGCGACAAAGGTCGCACCGGACTGGCCGATGGCAGTCGCCGGAACAAGAACGACGCACGAGTTCATTGTCTGGGAGAGGTGGACGAGCTAAATGCGATGGTCGGCGTGATATTATGCCAACTAGGAGATGAACAGTTACGGACAGTCTTATTTTCGGTACAACACGATTTATTCGATATTGGCGCCGAACTATGCCAGCCCGGAAAACAACTCATCGAGGCGAGCTATGTCGACGCCATTGAATCCGCCGCCGAAAAATTCAATGAACCCTTGCCACCCCTCAAAGAGTTCATATTACCCGGTGGATCTCAGCCAGTCGCCTTTATACAATTGGCTAGAACCGTTTGCCGTCGGGTAGAACGTTCGCTACATACCCTGGGTATGACCGAAACATTAAATCCCGTAACCGCTCAATACATGAATCGTCTGTCGGATCTATTTTTCATACTCGCGCGACATGTTTCGTTTGCCAATGATGGCCAGGAAGTTTACTGGCATTCGCGCTATTCTCGGACCAGTACCAATACTTAACCGTCGTTTACCACTACATAGCCGCGTTCGAGCGCATGTCTCAATGCGGAAAATCCAGCCATAGATTCTTCGTACAACATTCGCTGTTTTTTCACACCATCGGTTAAACGCGTCGCCAGACTACCGTCGTCTGTTTTTGACATTTCCAGAACTGACTTTAAATAATTGGCGCGACAAATTGAAATCGCCTCACCCATCTTTAAAATGTCCTGTTTATAGATCTCTCCTGTAATTTCACCGATGTGTTTGCGATTAACATTGACAATATCGTGTTCAAATTGTTGCATCAGGCGTTGCACTACGAGCTCATCGACTTGTTTCATGATTGCTTCCTTAATCTCCGGGTAAATTGAAATATAGTTGACTCTTTTCGAAATTGGCGAAATTTCCTAGTGCAACAACTCTACCGTTACGCGACGATTTGCGGCTAAAGCATCATTCGACTTACCTTTCACCAGCGGACGATGCTCACCGAAATAGTCTAATGTGATCATCCTCGGGTCGATACCTCTGGAGACCAGCATGTCATAGACATACCAGGCACGTCGCGCCGACAGGGTATCGTTATAACAAATTGCACCGGTTTCGTCGGCATGGCCCGATATCACAATCTCCCGAATTGACGGATCGACCTGCAAATAATCAAACATGCCTTCGAGTGCCGTCTCTTCTTCTTCGAGGATCGGAAATTCTTCATCCTGGTCAAAATGAATGCTACTAACACGGGCATCGTCGTAATTTTCAAAGTATAGATTGCTGATGCATTTTTCGAATTGTGGTTCGACGCTACGAAATCGAACCGTCGACATCATAACGATGGTAGGGTCGAGCAACTTCCGGTTAGGCGTGAAGTAAAAACTCGAATGAAACCCATCATGCAATTCGAGATAAGCATATTTGGCGGTTTTAGTACCCACCTCGAGCAGCACATCACTGTCACGGGTGGAAAAACTGGCCATTTGCAACTGGCTAAAAGTTGGTTTCCAGAGTGGGGACTCGGACCGAAAATTGACTTTGAGTCCACTGTCGAATCGCTGGTGAGTCATCAACTTAAGTTGCAATTCTCTACCGGCAGATTGATAAAATACGGCCTTCCCAAAGCGGGGTATTACATGTTCCATTTCGCAAAGTAGTGGAGAAGCAATAGTCATTTGCCAGCGTGATTCTTCCATCGGCGCAAGATATTTACGTTCCGAGGCTATCGCGTTAGTTACGCATGAAAACAAACTGATTAGCAATACTATTCGGCTTAACACTGGTCATACCGGGGTTGTAGTTGGCTTTATTTATCGGTAGCTATGGAGTTTTCTTGAATATTGATTTTCGCTTATTTGCCGGGCAGGCAAATGGGCGACCCCTTTGGTATGGCCCACTGCCAAAGGCCCTACTGAAAACGATGTTTTCGAAATATCTCCGGAATTATGCTTTTTGATAAGCAGCAATGTCGATAATATCCGCCTTTACTAAATCGATATCTTCAGGCTTATCAGTCATCTTTGATTTTGGAAAGGAATTCGACGGATCCTGCGATTTATCTATCAACCCATTTAACTCAATATTGAGTTCATGAAATTTACCCCACATTAATCCAGAAATACGTAAGCAAGAATCGATTGCATTACTTGAGCGCTTCTTTTCCATATTAATTTGAAAAAGCAGTCCTGATAGCCGACGTTGGTAGGAAATGGGTGCGCTATCGACTAATTGCTCATTCCACTGTTGGCACCTGTCTTCAAATGCTTCAGGGTCGTCTTTATATAAAGCGGCCCATTCATCAAAATCGAAGTTGAGATCTTTGTCATTTATTTCATATTTAAAAGATTTTTTAGTCACTGGTTACTACTCAAAAAAGACAGCGAATGAACATTAAAACAGAAATAAGAGTTAAAAAATTTGAAATCAGTCCCACTTTGTCAAAAAAATGCCTATCCTTGGAAAAGCTGAAAATATAGCAATAACTTATTGAATTATATGAATTAAAATCTGATAATTTGACCTTTACACCGTTTTTATAAGCAAAATTTAGTGCCAACCCAGGCTCGGCAATATTTGCCGAATTGTAATATCCTATGTTTCTTTTTTACCTGATAAGGCAATCTTTTAGAAAATACACAAATATAGTGATTCTATCAATCAGCTAATAGCGACGGGATAAAAGCGTTAAAAAGCAAAGAGTGGTTGAGAGCAATATAGTCCCAGCAGTGAATTGACGATCTAAATTGACGCCAAACCACATAAACCCGTGCGGGTAAACAATCCGCCAAGTGTTACGTATTTCGGCGATAATTTGACTCCCCACCGAATTTTATATCGACAGGACTGAGCTACTCTGGGCCGATAGGGGCCGTCGAGCCGGATTCAAAAACTATCCGGATGACAACCGTAGTAGCAAGACATATTTCAAACTGACCAGGCTCGAGTTTGGTACTGCAAAGATTATGGCATAACGTGTTCTTAATAAACCGGTGGAACATTTTTGCGCAATCGAAACCGATTCTATTAGGCTTGTTCAGGGGCATGCTCACTTGTCGAGGATTACTGAATCTCAGACAATCTCCTTTTCTGGTCAGAAAGTGGCCCCGTCTATTCTGGAAATCCGGCCGCCAGCAGATTGCCTTTCAGCTTTTCATGACTTTTAGCCTTAAATCGCGATGCCCAGGTTTTTGTTGAAAAATCGGGTTCCATTTCGAGGACTTTTTTCACGACTGTTTTGGCTTCCGGCAGTCTTGCGGACTCCACCAGCGCACTGCAATACCATAGCCGATGGGAAAAATTTGACGGCTCATGCTCAATTGCCAATTCCAGCGCATAAAGGGCGGTATCGTTATTACCATTGAAATGGTAGGCGGCTCCGAGTAGTGAAAAGTACCAGGCCGGTGGACTCGGGCACAGACGAATCGCCCGTTTCAACCATCGAATGCCTTCTTCGATCCGACCGGAATCAATCAGGACGTTGCCAAGCAATGCCACTGATAAAGAATTGCCGGGCTCCAGTTCAACGGCTTTTTTGCAGTTAATTATGGATTGCTCGATTTCACCCCTGACCATGTAGATATTTCCCACCAATGAGATCCGGTAATCTCGATAGCGCAGTAATAATATCTTCGGACATGCCATCCGCAAAATACTCCATCTCAGGATCACTATTCATGTTCTGGAAGGGTAAAACCGCGATTGAAGGTTTGCCTGGTAGTTCGAGTCGCTCGCCCGTAAGTACTTCAAATGCTTCGGCTGTCAACCTTGTCGAATTCTGCGCCCTGGCTGCCGCCGAGTTGACTGCCAATGATGGCTCCGGCTCGGGAATCGTTTCGCCGGCGGATAGTCCTACAAGGAACGCCCTGACCGGCTTCTCGAAGCCTTTTAACAATGGCTCGCCCAGACTTTCAAAGTCCAGAGACAGTCGTTCCGGCACAGTATCGAACACAGCGCCCTGTACAACCACCTTGCCCGGGTCCGCGAGTTGTTCCAGACGTTGCGCCAATACGACCCCAACCCCGGTAATGGTATTGTCCGCAATTATGACTTCACCGAGGCTAATTCCGACTCTTATCCAGGGTTCGATATCATCTGTTATCTGTTTACATTGCTGGGTGTTGATCGACTGATAAGCAAGCGCGGCGATAACGGCATCGGAAGCGCGATCAAATTCAGCGACCAGTGCATCACCGCGAATTTCTCGCGCTGCGCCACCATAATTCGCTATGATCTCCGAAAACTGTCGGAATGTCGTCTGCATGCGTTCATGTGCCAGGATTTCATTCTTTTGTACCAGGACAGTCGAGCCGACCACATCGGCATGAAGAATAACCGCCAGTTTTCTTGGTAAGTAATTAGTTTTCATTGGTATCGCTTGAGTTTGGCCAACCCCGGAAAGCCCACAGATACTATACCTGATTGTGGCTCAAGTAATAGGCTTCTTAAATATGGAATGGACCTGATACAAGACTATTCTCCCAAAATAAATTGAGCCTGAAATAGCTACTGAATTCGATCATGATCGGAGAATGATTACTATCAGGTAACCGGAACTACTGAATTCCATTGTAGCAATGCGACAATTCCTTGAGGGGCATCCAATCGCTTTCCTCTGGTATCGCCACCAGTAAACAGACTAGATACCTTCGATTGAAACTACTTCATGAACGACTCAACCATAAGAAATATCGATCATATCGAACTCATTAATTTCCGGCATATTTCTGTATGGAAAAATACAAACACAGGATAAGATTCAGGCCTTGTCACCAATAGAATAATCTTTTTCTCGGTATTATTTTCATCAATGGCCCGATGGCAAAAATCGACCTCATAGCAATAAGGGACAGACCACACATACCAACAAATTTAATCGCGATATGCCTGTCGGATGCCGTTCCCGCGTTTGATTTAGATTTAATTTGGAAGCAATGTAACGAATGAGTAGCCCGATTAATTCAGGCCAGAAATCGACTAACTAATTCAGCAAACCGCAGAGGCTTTTCTGCATGCAACCAGTGTCCCGCCTGCTCGATTGTTCCGACAGACGCCTGGCTGAAATGCTGATTAATTACAGAAATTCCATCGGAATCGATATAATCAGAATTTCCTCCCCGGATAAACAGGGTTGGCGTATCTATTCGCCAATCGGAATCGTCGAGTGGAAACCCGACTAACTCGTGCATGTTCCGCTGTATTGCCTGCCAGTTCACTCTCCACCGCCAGATATTATCCTCTTTAATCAGATTCTGTAATAGAAAACCCCGCAACATGAAGTCAGGAATATCTGTTTTCAAAGTCTTATCAGCATCGGACCGACTCGATACCCGCGTTAGATCGAGTGCCAGAATCGGTTCAATTAGCTGATTGTGGTGATGCTGGTAGGTGACTGGGGCAATATCTGCGACGACCAGTTTAGCCACAAGATGTGGAAACTGCTGCGTAAACTGCATTGCCGTCTTACCGCCCATGCTATGACCAATTAGATGACAGTGGTCTATTGCAAGATGTTTGATCAAGCTGTAAACATCGGCCGCCATTGCCTGATAACTCATTACAGGATCGTAGAAAGAACCCCCGTGATTGCGCAGATTAATAGCATACACAGAAAAATGCTCACTAAATCGTTTTGCCAGTGAATGCCAGTTTTTGCTCGATCCAAACAGTCCATGCAGAATCAATAAGGGCTCGCCCCGCCCGTATTGTGTGTAGTGCAGTAAATGAGTCATGGTATAAGTAGCCACCAGGTATCCCGTCACCCGGCCGCTACTTTTTATTTCTTCTTCGGGATATACAAGTCGGTTATAGTCCCTTCGGCCATTTCTGCGGCGAAATTAAATGTTTCCGATAATGTGGGATGAGCATGGATAGTCAAACCAATGTCCTCGGCATCGGCGCCCATTTCTAATGCAAGTACTGCTTCCGCGATTAATTCACCTGCGTTAGGGCCGACGATGCCTGCACCCAGAATACGTTTCGTCTCTTTGTCGAACAACACCTTGGTCAGACCTTCATCGCGATCCAGGCCGAGTGAACGGCCACTGGCAGCCCACGGAAAGGCTCCTTTTTCGTATTCTATGCCCTGGGCTTTGGCTTCGGTTTCACTTAATCCCATCCAGGCAACCTCGGGGTCAGTATAGGCTACCGAGGGAATCGTCATAGGCTCAAAACAGGATTTCATGCCGCCTATCACTTCAGCCGCTACTTTCGCTTCATGGGTCGCTTTATGTGCCAACATGGGGTTGCCGACAATATCGCCGATCGCAAATATATTGCCGATATTGGTACGCATTTGATTATCCACCGGAATAAAGCCATTCTCATCAATTTCGAGCCCGGCATTAACAGCACCGATCTTGAAACCATTTGGACGCCGGCCAACAGCAATCAGAACCTTATCGAAAGTTTCCGGATCGGGCGCCTTATCACCTTCAAATGTGACTTTCAAACCACTCTTCTGAGCCTTAATCTCAGAGACTTTGGTTTTCAGATGAATTGCCTTATATATTTTCGAAATTCGCTTGCTCAACGGTCGCACAAGATCCTTATCGCAACCTGGAATCAGGCTATCCATAAATTCGACAACGGTGATTTCCGAACCCAGCGCGTCATAAACAGTGGCCATTTCGAGGCCGATAATTCCACCGCCGACGATGAGCAATTTCTTTGGAATGTCAGTTAAATCGAGCGCATCTGTGGAATCCATCAGGCGTGGATCATCATTCGGGAAAGAAGGAATTTCAGCGGCCTGCGAGCCTGCCGCGATGATGCAACTATCAAAACGGATATTTGTGGTTTTGCCATCATGTTCTACCGCCAAGTTATTGGCATCGACAAAACTGCCAAGACCGGTCACGACCTCGACTTTACGCTGCTTGGCCAAGGCCTTCAGGCCACCGGTCAATTTGGTCACGACACGGTTTTTGAAACCACGCACACCATCCAGGTCGATTTTCGGCTTGCCGAATTCGACACCATTGGCCTTCATGTGGTCGGCTTCATTGATAACCTGCGCTGTGTGCAATAGCGCCTTTGACGGTATACATCCGACATTAAGGCATACCCCGCCGAGTGATTCGTAACGTTCGACCAGGGTCACTCTTTTACCCAGATCGGATGCCCTGAAAGCAGCGGTGTAGCCACCGGGACCTGCGCCTAAAACGAGAACTTCTGTTTCCATATCTACCTTTTGTGCTAAGTTGATGATTGAATTAAACTCATGCCTATATTAATACCCGTCGTATGTCTGTGATGACCCGACTGAGATAATTGGTGAATCGGGCTCCCTGCGCGCCATCAATGACACGATGGTCGTATGATAGCGCTAATGGTAAAATTAATCCTGCACGAAAACTGCCGTCAGCCTGATAAACCGGTTGCATTTTAGCCTTACCGACACCGAGTATGGCGACTTCGGGCGCATTCACAATCGGGGTGAAATGTGATCCACCGATTCCGCCGAGGCTTGAAATTGAGAAACAGCCACCCTGCATATCGGCAGGAGCCAGCTTTCCTTCGCGGGCACGGCCGGCAGTTGTCGAGAGCTCTTCTGCCAGCTCGAACAGGCCTTTTTGATCGACTTCACGAATGACCGGTACTACCAGCCCATTGGGTGTATCAACTGCCACACCTATATTGAAGTACTTCTTTAGAACCAGGCGTTCACCGCTATTTTCCAGAGAAGCATTGACCTCGGGATGGACCTTCAGGGCTGCGACCACGGATTTCATCAGGAATACTAGCGGTGTCAAACGTACTCCGCGCTGCTCTGCTTCTTTCGCTAACGACTTTCTAAAGGCTTCGAGATCGCTGATATCGGCTTCGTCAAACTGTGTGACATGCGGCACCGATACCCAGCTACGGTGCAAATGGGCACCAGAGATTTTCTTTATACGATTCAGATTGATGGTTTCAATGTCGCCAAATTTGGAGAAATCGATATCGGGCATGGCTGCGATTGGGATGCCGCTACCGGTCTTGATATCACCGCTGGATAAGCTGCTTTTGACAAAGGCCTTAACATCATCTTTCAGAATTCTTCCTTTTGCACCGCTCCCGATCACTCGATTAAGGTCTACCCCCAGTTCGCGAGCATATCGCCTGATCGACGGACTGGCATGAATGTGCTTGTCCGAAAGATCAACATTCTCGACTGGCCGTTTCGGCGGTGGCTTCGGCGCCTTACCCGGCGTAGATTCTTCTACAACCGCTTCAGGGGGCCCTTCTGCAGCTTCTGCAACTTCGCCGATTTCTTCTACCGGATTCGCCGTGGATTCGTCTACATTGTCGGTTATTTCAATCGTGGCAATTTCGGTACCTTCTGAAATCCTGTCACCGACGTTGACTTTAAGCGCATTAACTTTACCGGCATACGGGCTCGGAATTTCCATCGTCGCCTTATCTGATTCGAGCACGATAATTGAATCTTCAACCTGTATTTCGTCACCAGAAGCAATCAATACTTCGATAATTTCTATTGCGTCAAAATCGCCCACGTCTGGTAGATGAATCGTTTTTATCTCTGCCATTAGTTATCTCCTGTGCAGCCGGCTAAACCGTCATTGGATTGGGCTTTTCTGGATCAACGCCGTATTTTTTGATAGCTTGCTGTACGACTTTCGCATCGATTTCACCATCATCAGCGAGTGCTTTGAGCGCAGCTATAACCACGTAATATCGATTCACTTCGAAGAATTTACGCAGGTTTTCGCGGGTATCACTGCGACCGAAGCCGTCTGTGCCCAGCGTAACAAAACGATTCGGCATAAATTCGCGTAGCTGATTTACAAAAGTCCGAGTGTAGTCAGTTGCTATAACAGCCGGGCCCTTGCGCCCTTGCATCTGTGAACCGAGGTAGCTCTTTCGAGCCCTTTTTGTCGGGTGCAGCTGATTCCAGCGCACACAGTCACTGGCTTCGCGCACAAGTTCATTGACACTGGTGACGCTCCAGACATCGGCATTGATATCGAAGTCATTTTTCAAAAGCCCGGCAGCTTCGATGACCTCGCGCAATATCGTTCCCGAACCCAGCAATTGGACTTTTTTGCCTTTCTCGTCCGCTTCCTGAAAACAGTAAATACCTTTGACAATGCCTTCCTCGGCGCCTTTGGGGATGGTCGGATGGAGGTAATTTTCATTCATCACCGTGATGTAATAAAACACCTTATCGTGAAGCTGATACATGCGTTTCATACCGTGTTGAATTATCACAGCGAGCTCGTAGGCAAAGGTTGGATCGTAAGATACACAGTTCGGAATGGTTCCGGCAACTATCAGGCTATGGCCATCCTGATGCTGCAGACCTTCACCTGCCAGCGTAGTGCGCCCGGCTGTCCCACCCATGAGAAAGCCCCGCGCCTGCATATCACCTGCCGCCCAGGCCAGGTCGCCAATACGCTGAAAGCCGAACATGGAATAATATATATAAAACGGAATCATATTGATACCGTGAGTACTATAAGCAGTAGCCGCAGCAATCCAGGATGACATGGCGCCTGCCTCATTTATACCTTCTTCGAGAATCTGACCTTTTTTGTCTTCACGGTAGTACATCACCTGATCCGAATCCATCGGCTTATAAAGCTGCCCCTTGAAGGAGTAGATACCCAGCTGGCGGAACATTCCCTCCATTCCGAACGTCCGTGCCTCATCGGGAACGATGGGCACAATATTTCGGCCGATTTGCTTGTCGCGGGCTAGCGTGGAAAGGATTCGCACGAAAGCCATTGTGGTAGAAAACTCCCGATCGCCGCTATCCTTTAATAAAGCATCGAATATTTTCAAGCCGGGAATAACAAGAGGCTCAGAGGTATCGGCACGGATTGGCATATAGCCACCAAGGCGATCTCGTTGCTTTTTCAAATATTCAAATTCGACACTACCTTTGGGGAAACGATAAAACGGTGTTTCCGAAATCTCGTCATCGCTAATCGGTATATTAAACCGGTCGCGAAATGCCTTAAGTGCATGTTCACCCATCTTTTTTTGCGAGTGGGTAATATTTTGACCTTCTCCAGCCTCACCCATGCCATATCCCTTAACGGTTTTGGCAAGAATTACGGTGGGACGATCTTTGTGCTCGTAGGCGTCGGCATAGGCCGCATAAACCTTGTGCGGATCGTGGCCCCCACGATTCAGGCGCCAGATATCCTCATCGGACATATCAGCAACCATATCTTTCAATTCAGGATATTTTCCAAAAAAGAATTCACGGGTATAGGCACCTCCCTTGGCTTTACAAGATTGATAATCCCCGTCCAGAGTTTCTTCCATACGTTTTTGTAATAATCCATCCGAATCCCTGGCCAACAACGGATCCCAGTAAGAACCCCAGATAACTTTGATGACATTCCAGCCTGCACCTCGAAATACCGCTTCGAGTTCCTGAATAATCTTACCATTACCACGCACCGGTCCGTCCAGACGTTGCAGGTTGCAGTTCACCACGAATATCAGGTTATCGAGGTTTTCCCGCGAAGCCAGAGAAATCGCCCCTAGTGACTCGGGTTCGTCCATTTCACCATCGCCCATAAATGCCCAGACCTTACGATTTTGCGCTGGCTGGATTTCGCGGTTTTCCAGATACTTCATGAAACGCGCCTGATAAATAGCCATGATCGGCCCAAGCCCCATGGACACGGTTGGAAATTGCCAGAAATCCGGCATTAACCAGGGGTGTGGATAAGAAGAAAGGCCGTTGGCATCAAGAGCTTCCTGTCGAAAAGCCTTTAGTCGATCTTCGCTTAAACGCCCTTCGAGAAAAGCCCGGGCGTAGATACCGGGTGCTGAGTGGCCCTGGAAAAAAACCAGGTCCCCCTTGTTTTCGTCTGTGGGTGCGCGAAAAAAATGATTAAATCCGACATCATATAAGGTCGCCGCCGAGGCGAAACTGGCAATATGCCCGCCGAGTTCAGAGGAAATTCGATTAGCATGCACCACCATTGCCGCAGCATTCCAGCGTATTACTGATCGAATAGTATGCTCGATAGCCTGATCTCCTGGGATAGGACGTTGGGTTGCGAGCGGAATAGTATTAACGTAGGCAGTATTCGCTGTATAAGGTAGATATGCACCAGACCGACGAGCCTTGTCGATCAGTTTTTCCAGTAAAAAATGCGCGCGTCGTGGACCTTCGCGTTCGAGCACTGATTCCAGTGACTCAATCCATTCGAGGGTTTCCTGCGGGTCGAGATCATTTTCGTCTATCATAGCTAAATCCACCTTTTTGGTGTTTGCTACCAATTTTTATTAGTAACGCTGAGATGACAATTGCTACACGGCTTCAATCATCTATTTTTTAAGGACTTTCAAAAAATAAACATTGATATGTCCACGTATTATACTGCATATTTAACTTGCAACGTTTATACCTTCATAATTTATCACAATATAATTATTGGATTTTCGTAAATATCAATCATCCCATGGATAATCTGAGTATCATAAAACCCGATGACTGGCATTTGCACCTGCGCGACTTGCCATATATGCAACAGATTGTGTCGCATAGCGCCAGACAGTTCACACGGGCAGTCATCATGCCGAACTTGCAACCGCCAATCCGTACTTGTAGCGAAGCGGAAGCCTATCGTCAGAGAATTTTATCGTCACTACCTGAGGGTAGCAATTTTCATCCGCTGATGACATTGTATCTTACCGATAACACTTCTGTTAGCGACATTTTGCAAGCGGCGGAGAACGATCATATTATCGGGTTAAAGCTTTATCCGGCTGGTGCAACAACTAATTCAGATGCCGGCGTGACTGATTTGAAAAGAACTTACGCTGCGCTAGAAGCCATGCAACAACAGGGATTGATATTACAGGTTCACGGTGAAGCCACCGAACTAGCTGTCGATATATTTGATCGTGAGAAACGCTTTATCGAAAATAGCCTGATTCCAATTGGAGAAAAATTTCCGGAATTACGTATTGTATTCGAACACATTACGACTGCGGATGCTGTTGATTATGTGATTTCACGAAACAAAAATATAGCAGCCACAATTACCGCGCATCATCTATTGATTAATCGCAATGCCATGTTCAGTGGGGGAATCCGTCCTCATTATTATTGTTTACCGGTGGCCAAACGGGAAAGGCATCGCGAGGCGTTGGTGTCTGCTGCGACCGGCCCCGACAGGCGATTTTTTGCAGGTACCGATAGCGCACCACATGCCCGTAATACAAAAGAATCAAGCTGTGGTTGTGCAGGGATTTATTCAGCCTATAGTGCGGTTGAGTTATATGCCGAAGCGTTTGAGAATACCCGGAATTTTTCTAATTTTGAGGCATTTATGAGTACCAACGGACCTCTGTTTTACCAATTGCCTGTCAATAAAGAAACATTGAAGCTAGTGAAGTCCCCTTGGACACTGCCCGAGTCTCTGGATTATATCGACGACTGTCTGATTCCGTTTAAGGCCGGGGAAACTTTACAATGGCGGTTAATCGATGATGCCTGAGCCTATACCGATAGCACAACGTTTTAGAGGCTTTTTACCCATCGTCGTAGACGTTGAAACAGGAGGATTCAACGAGCAAACCAATGCGTTGCTGCAAATTGCAGCGGTCATTATTGACTGCGACGAACAAGGACGATATTTCTGCGCTGAAACCGTTTCCTGCCACGTCAATCCTTTTCCCGGCGCAAAACTTGACCCTAAATCAATGGAGGTGAATGGTATCAATGTAGATCATCCGTTTCGCATGGCAATTGATGAAAAAATTGCACTGCCGAAAATTTTCAAACCCGTCCGTACCGCACTGAAAAAACATCAATGCACGAAGGCCATACTGGTTGGGCATAACGCACATTTCGATTTGAAATTTATTAATGCTGCTGCACAGAGAAGCGGCATCAAAAGGAACCCCTTTCATCCATTTAGCACATTCGATACTGTATCGCTGGCCGGACTCGTCTACGGACAAACCGTTTTGGCGCGTTCCATAAAGGCCGCAAATCTTGAATGGGATGCCGCCGAAGCACACTCTGCGATTTATGATGCGGAAAGGACCGCCGAATTATTCTGCAAGATAATTAACGATACCCCTTTTGCGCCGAGCCATGTAAAATCGTGAGCTAATCGCAACCAGAGCCATTAATTATTTATAAAGCATTGCGTAAAGAAGACCTTTCCATCATTGTCGTCGACGACCTGCAGTTTAGCCGGGAAGTTGTAAAATCGGCGCTAACCAAAGCGGGATTCAGCGACATCCGTACTGCTTCATCTGCGGACGAAGGTATGTTTTTACTCAACGAGCGCCGCGCACATGTGGTATTGGCAGATTTCTGGATGCCGGGCATGAATGGTCTGGAAATGACTGATCTGATCCGGCGTTGGGATAAAAACAATGATCGATATACGGGTATAGTTTTACTCACTGCCGAAGACACTACTTCCAGTATAGTTGTAGCATTTGATCGAGGTGTGGACGATTTTGTTTCCAAATCAGCCAATCAGTTTGAACTCGCCGCTCGAGTCTTTGGTGCAGGGAGAAGCGCTTTTCAACAAAACGAATTACGTAAGCGCACGCAGTCAATCAGCAACCAGTATATTCGTGCTAAGCAATTCAGTTTACAGGATCCCGAAACCAACCTGCCCAATCGCGCGCAGCTGGAAACGCATCTCCAATCAATGATTGATCATTGTGCAACACGCAGTGGCGGCCTCGCCCTTGGTTTGATCGAAGTACAACTGGAAAATTTTCAGTTACGTCTTGGCACACTAAAAACGATAGCCAATTCCTTGCAATTAGCACTACGGCCCATGGATATTGTAGCGAGATTTAATGCCAATACCTTTGCCGTATCGATTGTCTATGATGACCCATTGGCGTTTGACGTCGTTATGTTCGATCGCTTGATTTCAAGCATTAAACGCCACACACATCAAACCAGCGATGAAGGTAAACCCTTAAAAATTAATTTCGGTATCTGGTTTTCCCATAAATTTGATCCACAACCGACAGTTTCCGAAGTGATAGCTTCGACTCAACACACAATGAAGTTAATTGAGTAAAAAACCTCAATAAAATCTTTCACGGTATTGTTTAACCGGTAATATTTTCTTCGCTAGTTTGCTTTCTTATCAAGCGCCATCCTGGCTATTTTACCCAGTTCGCCTGATTCATGCATTTCCAGGGTGATATCACAACCACCGATTAATTCCCCATCAACATAAACCTGAGGGAAGGTCGGCCAGTCAGCATAGCGTGGCAGATTCTGAAATATTTCCGGATCGCTGAGAACATTGACGTAGGCGAACTCTACTTCCAGCGATTTGAGCGCTTCGGCCGTTCTGCTGGAAAATCCACATTGCGGCAATTGTGGCGTGCCCTTCATGTAAATGATTACAGGATGGGTTTCCACCTGCTGTTTAATACGTTCGAGAACGTCCATCAAAATTCCTCTCAATAACTGACTAAATTAGTAGGTTATTATCATATCCGGTTTTAACCATGATTGACAACCGTTGTCTTATATATGTTGTTGTAACCAGTATTCAAGTACAGCGCTATGCCATAACTTGCTGCCGTTCAATTGGGTAAAATGTTTCTCGGGATCAGCCAGCAGTCTGTCCAGATAAGTTTGATTAAATATTCCCCGCTGCCGACAACTTTGGCTATTGAGTGTATCAGCCATAAATTCGTAAAAGTCACCCCTGACATATTTCAATGCCGGCATGGGAAAATATCCTTTAGGCCGGTCAATCACGGTATCTGGAATTTTGCCACGGGCGATCTCCTTTAATACACCCTTGCCATGATGTTTTAGCTTCAGTTCAGGCGGACAGGCTGCAACAAGTTCGACCAGGTTTTGATCCAGAAACGGTACTCGTGCCTCGAGCCCCCAGGCCATGGTCATATTGTCGACCCGTTTAACCGGGTCATCTACAATCAGTGTAGTTACGTCAAATCGTAATACTGCATCCATGAAAGTATCTGCATGTTCGCTATTTAGAGATTCCTCGATAAGCGCAGAAGTATAATCTTTGCCACAATAAGCTGGGCTCACGGCTTGACAATATTCGTCGTGATCACGATCCACATAATTAGGAGCAAAGCGTTCGAGGGGTGTGCCAGCGGCGGCGAGCATGCGCCCGTACCAGAAATAACCCGCAAATACTTCGTCCGCTCCCTGCCCGCTTTGCACAACTTTTACCGCCTTCGACACTTGTTCCGATAATAGATAAAAAGCCACCGCATCCTGACCGACCATGGGCTCTGCCATGGCTTCGACCGCCTCAGGTAACCGCGCCAGCACCTGGTCATTGGGTATTAAATATTTGTGATGCTCTGTCTGGTATCGCTCGGCGACCGGATCCGAAAATTCGAATTCGTTTCCTCTTTCTTCGGGCTGGTCCTCAAATCCAATGCTGAACGTTTTTATCTGGCCGACCCCGGCTTCAGCCAACAACGCAACCAGAAGGCTCGAATCCAGACCACCAGAAAGTAATACACCAACCGGCACGTCAGCGATATTAATACGACGTTTTACCGATTCGATCAACGCCGCATGAATACGCTCATTCCATTCTTCAGCGCCAAGCGGTTTAGCCGCTCGATGGGCCTTCAATTCCCAGTATTGCCTTTCCTTTGTTGAACCATCCGGCTGGATCGTCATCTGGTAACCTGGCCGGCATTTGCGAACGCCATTTAGCAAGGTTCGTGGTGCCGGGATAACAGCATGCAGACTAAGCTGGAAATGTAAGCCTGCCAAATCGATCGAAGTATCACACTGACCGGTTGCGATCAGTGCCTGGGGATTGGATGCAAAATAAAATCCGCGACTGGTTTGCGAATAATACAGTGGCTTGATGCCCAACCGATCACGCGCCAGAAACAGCTTTTTGATTTGTCGATCCCAAATAGCAAAGGCAAACATGCCATGCAGTTTTTCGGTGCAGGACTCACCCCAACAGGCATAAGCATTGATGATAACTTCAGTATCACTATGCGACCGAAATAGATATCCACCGGCAATTAACTGTTCACGTAATTCCGGGTAATTGTAAATCGTACCATTAAAAACGATGCAATAGCGTTCGCTAACATCCTGCATGGGTTGACGACCCATTGCCGACAAATCAATAATCGAAAGCCGTCTATGACCCAGCATTACCGGGCCATCGCTCCAATGCCCTTTATCGTCAGGACCGCGCCGCGCAACCTTTGCAGACATGGCTTCGGCAATGGACATATCGATCGACTGGTCAGAAAAACTTAATGCACCATACAACCCGCACATAAAACCTCACAATATTTAGGTATTTTGATAATTTTCAACGGCTTAGCAGAGATTCATTGCGCCGCATTCAGAAAGTCCCTATACTCCGCCGCGTGCAACGAGGGAGATAGATATTATCTGCTCCCTCATATTCTAAACATATAATTTCGGGAGTCATCAATGAATCCTTTAAAATCCATCACCGGTACGATTGTAGTCGGTGTTATTCTGTCAGTAATCATCATGTTACTCTTTAAAGACGGCGTTTCACATCCAGTCGGTATTGTCGTCTGGTTACATGCTATGGCCGGTGTTACCTGGATCGGGTTGCTCTACTATTTCAATTTTGTACAGGTGCCCGCGGTAGCAACCGCAGTCGCCGAAGCTGATAACGGTGGCCCGGGTGCCGCTGCTATTAATAAGTACGTTGCGCCTACTGCTTTACTCTGGTTCCGCTGGGGTGCTTTGGCAACCTGGATAACAGGAGCAATTATCCTGGCCCGGCTGGGGATTCTTGGAGACGCTTTCATGTTCAAGTCTGGTGCAGCCGTAATCGGCATCGGCGCCTGGATGGGAACCATTATGCTATTTAATGTCTGGGTGTTAATCTGGCCGAACCAAAAGAAAATTCTCGGCCTCGACGGTAAAACCCATGAGCCGGCTGATATAGCCAACGCGAAATTTGTCGCATTAATGGCTTCGCGCACAAATACTTTTTTGTCGATTCCAATGTTGCTGTCGATGACAGCATTTGGACATGGCGGTTTTCCTTTTTAAGACACCCCCCAGAAAATAATAAAAGCCCCGATTAAGTATCCACGGGCTTTTATTATTTTGCTTCTGGTCAGTCCAGGAAGTTAATTCAACGCGCTAGCCATAGTGTCACTATTTTGGCGAAACCACTTGTATTAATTGGAAATTGGCGTATGTTTGAGCGTTTTTTCACGCACATCAGCTATGTCCAAGCATTTGATTTCTGCCTACCAATCCCTGCCGATCAGTTTTGCCCGCGGTGATGGAATTTACCTCTGGGATCAAAATGACGTGCAGTATCTCGATTCGCTCTGTGGTATATCCGTCACCAGTCTCGGCCATACCCATCCTGCAGTAACCAAAGCCATTCAGACACAGGCCGAAACATTACTTCACACCTCGAATATTTACTCGATCGAATGGCAACAAAAGCTGGCCGACAAGCTCTGTGAACTTTCGGGAATGGATAAGGTATTTTTTGGAAATTCGGGTGCTGAAGCGAATGAAACCGCCATTAAACTGGCTCGCCTGCACGGTAATAGACAGGGTATTAAAGACCCGCAGATTGTGGTGATGGAGCAGAGCTTCCATGGCCGTACCATGGCGACTTTGAGTGCGACAGGAAACCGCAAGGTACAAGCCGGATTTGAACCGCTGGTTTCCGGCTTTGTGCGCGCGCCATACAATAATATCGAAGCGATTAGGTCGATTGCCGCCAATAATAGAAAAGTGGTCGCGATTCTGGTGGAGCCCGTTCAAGGAGAAGGCGGCATAGTCGTGCCCGATTCCGGTTACCTGTCCGCTTTACGTGAAATTTGTGATGCGAATAACTGGTTGTTAATGCTTGATGAAATTCAGACTGGAATCGCACGCAGTGGCAAAATGTTTGCTTTTCAACACGAAAATATCATTCCGGACGTTATGACTTTGGCCAAGGCGCTGGGCAATGGCATACCAATCGGTGCTTGTGTCACCTGGGGAGAAGCGGCAGAAGTGATCCAGCCTGGTAGCCACGGGTCCACATTTGGTGGCAATCCGCTCGCTTGTCGTACGGCCTTGACTGTGCTTGAAAGTATTATAGACAATAAATTGGCCACCAACGCGGCACGACGCGGTGAGCAGTTAACCGATTTACTCAGGAAAGGGCTTGAAAATAACAGGCAGGTATTTGAAATTCGGAGCCTTGGCCTGTTGATTGGCATTGAAATGATTCAAAATTGCCAGTCACTGGTTAAGCGGGCGCTTGAGCAACAGCTATTAATCAATGTCACCGCCGAAAGAGTCGTGCGATTATTACCGCCTATTATTATTGACGAAAAACAAACAGCAGAAATTGCTGAAAAAGTAATCCATTGCATCAACGCTTTCAAAGCTGAAGATAGATAAAAATGCCTATACGCCACTTTCTGAGCCTGCTGGATCTAACCGGTGATGAATTACGAGAATTGATTGGTCACGCTATTGATGTCAAACAAAAATTAAAACGCGGCATCGAGCATCGACCGCTGCAAGGCAAGACACTGGCAATGATATTCGAAAAGGCGTCTACCCGAACTCGCGTTTCATTTGAAACCGGTATGTATCAGCTCGGTGGTCACGCGATGTTTTTATCGCCTCGTGACAGCCAACTGGGCCGAGGGGAGCGAATCGAAGACAGTGCCCGAGTCATTTCCAGTATGGTCGATTGCATTATGGCGAGGACATTTGGTCATGACCGGATTGAGTTGTTAGCTAAACATTCGTGTAGCCCGGTAATAAACGGATTAACTGATTATCTGCATCCCTGCCAGCTACTCGCCGACATGCAAACCTGGTTTGAACAGCGAGGCAATATTGAAGGTGCAACAGTGGCCTGGATTGGTGATGGTAATAATATGTGCCAATCTTATATTAATGCAGCCATTCGGTTTGATTTTGAGCTGAATATTGGCTGCCCAATGGGACACGAACCGGACGAAAGCCTGGTCCAGTCCGCAGGCAACCGAGTACGAATTTATAATACTGCGGCCGAGGCAGCTAGAAATGTCGATCTGATAGTGACCGATGTTTTTGCCAGTATGGGGCAGGAGGAAGAGCAGGCGCAACGAATTCAGGCCTTCGCGGACTTTCAGGTTTCCGCGGATATTATGGCTGTTGCCGACAAAGATGCGCTGTTTATGCACTGCCTGCCGGCCCATAGGGGCGAAGAAGTGACGGCAGAAGTTCTCGAAGGCGACCAAAGTGTGATTTGGCAGGAAGCCGAAAATCGATTGCACGCACAAAAATCCCTGCTTGAATTTTTAATGCAGTAACCGTCTTACTGATCAATTACTTCGATTCGGTTGCGTCCCTTATCTTTAGCTAGTTTAAGCGCATTGTCGGTTTTCCCCAATAACTCGCGTGACGACGACATGGCTGTTACCACCTGACTGCTCAAGCCAGCGCTAACCGTCAAATATCGAGCCGCCTTGGATTTGCTATGTTCGATCTTCAAGTCAGCCAGGGCCTTCTCAACCCGTAGAATCAATAGCCTTGCATTTTCACAACTCATACCCGGCAAAACAAGCGCAAATTCTGCGCCGTTTAGTCGTGCCACCATCTGACTCTGGTGGGTTATTTCGGCCGTTAGTAGTTTGGCTATTTTACAAAGCGTTATATCACCTAATTCCTGGCCGTAAATCGTGTTGTATTCATAGTAGTAATCGACGTTAAGCCGAATCAAGGATATAGGAGTGTTGGCGTTTTGATATTGACGCCATACCTCTTCAAGACGAACGCGAAATGCGCGATAATTAGAAATACCGGTTAGCTCATCGGTAGTCGATATTTTTTCCAACGCCTTATTCGAGTGCGATACGGCATCGAGCAATCTTTGTAAGTCTTCAACCAGCGTTTCGTTATCAAATCTATAATAAAGTGCATCATTCAGTAATTCATGCATGCGTCTTACACTCATGGACCCGGCAGTTATCATAAAAACATACAAGACTGTCAATACATAACCATCCGGTGTTTGCTGCCAGAACAACCAGAGCGTCACCGGTACCATCATGGCTAAAAGATAACTGATATAAACCACCAAAGACGTAAACAGATATGCGATAGCCCCCATGCCCATGCCCAGCAGCACTGAATGCAAGATAATTTGCAGATTAGTGGTGACATAAGGCATAAGCCAGGCCGCACCGCATCCCTGCATCAGGCCGGCTGCGATCACACCGATACTAAATCGGTTTAGCCATTTTAAATGGGGAAAATATGTTTTTTCTTTGAAACGCTGAAATTTGTTAAATAATAGATATCGTATAGAGAGTACAACGCATAGTGTAACAAACCAGATGATGACCCATTGCTGACGCCCCTGTATAGATAATTCGATATAGGCCAGTATCGACATCACAATTGATATAAACAAAGTTATGAAGATGCCGGACTTAACACGGGCGTAGAGGAAACTGACCAGTTCCTGTTGTTGTAACTGGAGGCTGCTAACCGGTTTATCAGTGTCGAAATTGATGTTATTAATTTTCTAATTCCTTTTAATCAGATAATATCGTGCCGAGCACAAATCATATAATATATTTACACGATGCGATTTTAAAGACGAACCTTCAGTTATGAGTAACAATCCGGCCTATGTCCAATGGTTTAGAGGTGCGGCCCCCTACATCAAGGCGCACCGTAAAAAAACTTTCGTAATATTAATTTCCGACGAATTTATTCGTTCGGATCAATTTATCGGCCTCACTCACGACCTTGCCTTACTCAACCATCTTGGTATCAAGTTGGTTATCTTGCACGGAAGTCGTAAAAGCATCGATCAGCACCTGCAGAGAAACAATATTACGTCGAAATTTAATCGCAATATTCGCATCAGCGACACCGAATCTTTACCATATATTGTACAGGCGATCAACGAAGTTAAAACCTGCCTGGAATCACATTTATCGATGGGCCTGCCAAATACACCCATGTCAGGTTCCGATATTACTCTGGTAAGCGGAAACTTTGTTACGGGAATGCCGTTAGGTGTCATTGATGGAGTCGACATGCTGCACTCAGGCAAGGTACGCGACATCAAGCATGAGGTAATCAATGAATTGCTTGAAAAGAATCATGTCATTCTGCTATCCAATATCGGTTATTCACGTACCGGCGAGGTTTTTAACCTTCCGGCAGAAGAGTTGGCCAGTGAAGTTGCACAGGCACTTCATGCAGACAAATTAATTTTTATTCAGCATACCGACGATCGCAGTGATCGAGCCGATACCTTGTCAACGCAGGAATGCCAGATAATCATTGATAATAATGAGACAGACAACGACTACAGGAATTTATTAATACAAGCCATATCGGCAATACAGTCAAATGTCAAACGCGCTCACATTATCAACCAGCAGGTAGATGGAGGTTTAATCCTGGAATTATTCACCCGTGACGGCTGCGGAACGATGATTACCAACTTATTTTATGAGGGTATCCGCGATGCGATCATCGATGATGTTGGCGGTATATTGAGCCTGATTCAACCACTTGAAGCGAGTGGCATTCTGGTTGAAAGATCGAGGGAACAGCTCGAACTTGATATCGCGCATTTTCAGGTAATCGAAAAGGACGGCATGATCATCGCTTGCGTCGCCTGTATTCCTGATGCATCGAATGAATATTCTGAACTGGCCTGCCTGGCGGTCCATAAGAATTATCGTAATGCAGGACTAGGTGAACAGTTACTCAGAAAAATCGAGCAGCTATCGCGCCAGAAAAATATTAGACTTCTCTATACTTTAACCACTCGTACTTCGCACTGGTTTCTCGAACATGGATTTATTGTCGCCCCGGATTTCCCGCTACCATCACACAAGCAAACAGCGTATAACCAGAAACGATCTTCCAAAATTCTGAGTAAAAAAATCTGATATGGCTTATGATTTAAGCAATTATCTGGTCATAGGCGTGTCATCACGGGCACTGTTTGACCTCAATAAGGAAAATGAAATATACGAAAACAAAGGCCTGGAGGCCTATTGCAAATACCAGCTTGACCATGAAACCGATATTCTGGAACCAGGTACCGGTTTTGCCCTGATCGAGTCGATGTTACGTATAAACCGGATTGACAATAACCAGCGTCGTACCGAAGTTGTCATCGTTTCGCGAAATTCAGCCGATACCAGTTTACGCATCTCTAATTCGATTAATCATTACTCACTGGATATTACTCGGGCAGCATTTACCGGGGGTGAACCGGTTGCAAAGTATCTCAATGCCTTTGATGTCGATCTTTTTTTATCGGCAACCGAAGAAGATGTACAGGCGGCAGTCGAGTCTAATGTAGCGTCGGGATTGATTTATGACGGTCCCGTGGATAACCGACTGGATCCGTTAGAACAGATTAAAATAGCGTTCGATGGTGATGCAGTACTGTTTTCTAAGGAGTCTGAAATGATTTATCAAAATCACGGATTGGAAGCCTTTCTTGATCACGAAAAGTTAAATGCGGAAAAGCCACTGCCAGAAGGACCTTTCGCGAAGTTACTGAAGACGCTGTCTTTCCTGCAATTCGAATTGAATAACACGAGTCAAAAAGATATTCCACCGATACGAACCGCATTGGTTACTGCGCGTAACAGTCCGGCACACGAACGCGTGATACGCACCTTACGAGCCTGGAATGTCCGAATTGACGAAACGTTTTTTCTAGGCGGGGTTTCCAAAGACAGAATTCTAAAATCTTTTTCGCCGCATATCTTCTTCGACGACCAACACCAACACTGTGACGCCGCATCGAAACACGTACCAACTGCCCGAGTCCCTTATCGCAAGACAGACAGCAATCCGGCTTAATCCGTTACGGTTTAGTTAATCGTCGCGGCGTTGCTTTTCCAGTCGTTCGTGTTTTTCCTGCGCTTCAACTGTTAATGTTGCGATGGGCCGAGCCTCCAGACGGGACAGGCCAATTTCCTCACCAGTATCATCACAATAGCCGTAACTGCCATCGGCTACACGCGATAATGCGGAATCAATTTTGTTAACCAGTTTGCGATATCGGTCACGCGTGCGTAATTCCAGCGCCGCATCGGTTTCCAGCGTTGCTCGGTCATTAATATCCGGCTCCTGCCAATTTTCCTCTTTCAAATGGGAAATGGTATTTTCGGATTCCTGCAACAACTCGGCCCGCCATGTCAGCAACTTCTGGCGGAAATACTCCAGATGCTCTGGTGCCATATATTCTTCTTTCGGGGAAGGTTTGTACCCTTCGGGTAACTCGACAGTCATTGAGCGAATCTCCTGTAAATGAACGCCAATTATCGAAAACGCCGCGCAGTATAGGCAGGTTTTTTACCCACGGCAAGCAATCTAGGCTCTAATTTTGCCCCCCGGGGGGAATTAGCAGTGAATCCACAATTCAGGGTGTAATACGGTACCAAAAACGCCATCTGGACAGAATCAGAAATCAGCTATTTGTTTGTTCTTTTGATCGAATAGACATAGACTTATGCGTTGTTGCATGAATATAGTCAATTTACCCTAAGCCCATGTTATTACGCCTGATATTACTCGCCATTGTGGTTACTGCCGTTTTATGGCTAGTAAAGCGCTTGTTGAGCCTCAATGTTGAAAATAACGCTTCCGCTTCTGAGGAAAAACTCAAATCCGAAAACATGCAACAATGTAAATATTGTGGAACCCATGTACCCGAGTCCCTGGTCATAATTTCGAGTGATCAACCCTATTGCTGCCAGGATCATGCAGATCGAGATCAATCATAGTTTTCGAAACAATACCGGATATAAACCGCGTTCGACTAGTTGGACCTCGATCCGCTTACTAAATGTCTATCGCCTTGGGTTGGCGGCAATATTTTTCAGCCAAAGCTTTGTCAGACAGTCACCACTACTTACCATTAAAGATCTCGGGTTATATTCCTGGACCAGTCTGGGATTTCTGGTTTTGTCATTGGTCTGGATGCTCGCAGCGTGGATTGAGCGTCGCGGCTTTCGTCAACAGGTATCGTTGCAAATTTATGGCGATACAATCATAATCATTTTACTCATGCACGCCTGTGGCGGGATATCAAGCGGCATCGGCGTACTGCTCATTATATCAATAGCGGTTGCTAGTCTTCTGGCAGAACAGACGCTGTCAATTATCTTTGCATCGCTGGCCTCACTCGGCTTGCTCGCCGAACATATCTATTCGACTTTCAACGCGGAATTTTACAGCGGCACATCGACGCAGGTCGGAATTTTAGGCGCCACTTTATTTGCCACCGCGATTGTTACACATAAGTTAACCTTACGAGTGCGCAGCAGCGAACAGTTGGTACAGCAACGTGAACGCGACGTCGCACTGCTATCGGCTTTGAATCAGGAAGTTATCGAAAATCTCCATGCGGGTGTTATTGTGCTGGGTCGAAACTATTTTGTGCGCCACATCAATGATGCGGCTATGCAAATGTTAGAGTTTAAGGCTGATCGATCTCTTTCGCTTCAAGTTGACGCACCAAAACTACTATCTGCACTGAAGCTCTGGCAACAGCAACCCGAACGGGAAACACCTTTTCTACCGTCAGAAACCGGCATTGAAAACACTCAGATCAGTTTTCGCCTACTGCAAAGTAAAGGCCAGGAAAATATCCTGATATTTCTCAACGATGTTTCCACCATAAAAAACAGTATGCAACAGGCGAAACTGGCCTCACTTGGACATTTGACAGCCAACATCGCGCACGAAATCAGAAATCCGCTGGGCGCAATATCCTACGCGGCCCAATTGCTCTCGGAGAATACCGATCTGGCAGAATCGGAGCATCGTTTAACTGAAATCATTCACCAGCATTCGCAACGCATAAATCATATCATCGAGGATATTCTGAAAATATCCCGTGGCAATCCGACCGCTATGGAGAGGCTCGATTTAAAAGTCTGGCTAGAAAATTTTGTGTCTGAATTTTGTCTGAGTAATCAAGCAGGCTCGGACTGCTTCAGGCTTGAGATTAATACCGACCAAACATCAGTGCTGTTTGATCCAGGCCACCTCAATCAGGTCATGACCAATCTCTGCGCCAATGCAATCAGCCACGGCAATGCAACAAATCCCGTTCACATTAAAATTGAGAATGATCAATCCGGTGCATTGAGTATCGAAATTGCGGATGAAGGACCTGGTATTGAAGCCGAAAATAGGGACAAGATTTTTGAACCATTTTTTACCACCAGTCACCATGGCTCGGGACTCGGCCTTTATATTGTCAGTCAGCTTTGTGAATTAAATAATGCAACTATTTCAGTCAGCCAAAACTTGTATAATGGTACCAGTTTTACTATTCAACCCAGCATACCCCGACCCGAACCAGTTTTTGACAAAGTATCCTTATGACAAAAAAGCGTGTTCTTATTGTTGACGATGAACCAGATATTCGCGAACTTCTCGAAATAACCCTTTTGCGCATGGGCCTCGCAACACGATGTGCCGAAGATTACAGCAGCGCCACCCGCAATTTAAATAATGAAACATTTGATCTATGCCTGACTGACATGAAACTCCCTGATGGGGATGGAATTTCGTTGGTTGAGCATATACAGCATCACTATCCAAATACACCGACCGCAGTCATCACGGCCCATGGTAGTATTGATCTGGCCATAAAGGCAATGAAATGCGGCGCTTTTGACTTTGTGTCAAAACCCGTTTCACTAGAGACTTTGAGAAACCTGGTTGACAAGGCGCTGACGCTACC
The DNA here is from genome assembly GCA_964651385.1 of uncultured Gammaproteobacteria bacterium. GTDB lineage: Bacteria > Pseudomonadota > Gammaproteobacteria. Next base: position 29,989 of record CAZYYM010000004.1, read on the forward strand.
CAGTTCGGCGCAACAAATATCCACAGCAGCCGATTCCCAATATCAAATCATTGGCGAATCGCAGCCCATACTGGATTTACGACGTTCTATTGCCAAGTTTTCCCGAAGCCAGGCGCCGGTGTTTATCAGAGGTGAATCCGGCACCGGTAAAGAACTGGTCGCCAGACAAATCCATTTACAAGGATCGAGAGTCGAAAGCCCTTTTATTGCCGTCAATTGCGGGGCAATTCCATCGGAGCTAATGGAGAGTGAATTTTTCGGTCACCTCAAAGGTAGCTTCACAGGTGCGACCAATGATAGTGAAGGATTAATAAAGACGGCAAAAGGCGGTACGTTGTTCTTAGACGAGATCGCTGATTTACCGCTTTCAATGCAGGTGAAGCTTTTAAGAGTTATTCAAGAGAAAACAATTCGCCCAATTGGTAGTCTGAAAGAAGAAGCCATTGATATTCGCATTATCAGCGCGTCGCATAATGACCTGGATTTGATGGTAGCAGAAGGAACGTTTCGTCAGGATTTATACTATCGGATTAACGTGATTAACGTGATTGTCCCGCCTTTAACCGAACGACCCGGTGATATTCCCTTACTTTCGCAGCATATCATTGCCAAATTCAGCGACCAATATGGTTCAAATCTAATTATCAATATGGAAGCGACTAAATCGCTGCAAGCCTATTCATTCCCAGGCAATGTTCGCGAACTTGAAAATATTCTCGAGAGAGCAGCGGCTTTATGTGAGTCGGGCCTTATTACTCAGGAAGATCTCCAACTCCCTGAAAGCCAGGCCCAATTACCCAAAAAAGCCGACTCCACGTTGAACGAAATTACCCGAGAGGTTGAGAGACAACAAATATCACAAGCTCTGCAACAACATAGGTGGAACCAGTCTGCCACGGCCAGGGCACTCGGTATCACACTACGTCAGTTGCGTTATAAAATTGAAAAACTAAACTTGAAACGATGACCTGTTTATAGCTATCGACAGGCTGCCGGTAAATATTTATCCAGAATTGTTGTAGCCGCGGTATTACACCGCCAGATCATGCTACCTGACATATTAGCATCCGAAATAGCGGCACCTCCGATCTCGGGAACAAACGTCAGGACATTGTTTCCGGCTAACTGTACTAGACCACCCAAAGTGACAGTGATCGTCCCATTTGTCGCATCAACGGCTAAACCTGTAATTTTATTGGTTAATAAATCGGCCTGGACACCAACACTCGCTATTCTTGCAGAAAAAATAGCAACACTTGCGATACCGCCATCCGAAAAACGGTCTTTAACACCAACTTTCAAGGCCGATGCAGCAGTAATGCCCTCAGAAACCTTAGCCCTAATCGTGTAATCCTGATAGGCAGGAAGGGCGATCGCAGCCAGGATGCCAATAATCGCAACCACGATCATTAATTCTATTAAGGTAAAACCCTGTTGCTTTTTATTCATGTATAATTACCTCTAAGCTATAATCTTAAAATTTAACTCTCATAACTGAAGGCACTTTTTATGCCAACATTTGATGCCGCTAGTCGCATACAAGTTAATAATAATCAGATACTTACGATTTTTCGACAAATCAGGCCAGGTAAATTGCGCGCCAAAAAAAAGGGCCCCATAAAGGAGCCCTTTCTAATCTATTTTACCTTACTAGCGACACGCTGCAGGTAGGTAGTTAGTTGTTATCGTAGTGCCAGCGGCTGCATTACAGGCCCACTGAATACTTCCGGCGGATGTATTTGTCAAGGCTGCACCTGCAACTGATGGGTTAAAAACAAGCACATTATTGGTACCCAATTGTGGAATACCACCCATTGTTAAAGTAATCGCGCCTGTTGTCGCTGAAACCGCTGCCCCAGTAATTTTGGTTGTTGTAATTTCAGCAGGAACAATTGCGCCTGCATAGGCAGCAACGCCTGTCAGGCCATTATCGACAAACGCTTCCGAAACACCGACTTTCAGTGCGCTGGCAGAAATAATACCCTCGGAAACTTTCGCACGAATGGTGTAATCCTGATAGGCCGGTAAGGCAATGGCAGCAAGAATACCGATGATTGCTACGACGATCATCAGTTCGATTAATGTAAAACCACTTTGTTGTTTTTTCATCATGTTATTCCTCAAGTAAATTTTTAAAGCCTGAGCTTGTCAAGAAACGGAAAGGCCGATTCATAGCTATTGACGAAGCAGAGTCCATGCCAGAAAAGTCGGCTTGTAAAATTAATTTCTATAATTCAATTAGTTATATTACTGCAGCGTTGGCTTTAAACAATTTATCATCGTCTCGTGGCCGACCTTGCTTGACATAATTGTCATATTTTGACAATCAATTACAGCGATTTTGTCAATTCCTGCTTTGGAAAAGCGACTGGTATATGTGCAAAATCTGAAGTTCGGCTTACCGCTAACGCCTATAACAATCGATTCGGCTTGTATTGGGCGAATCCATCATTGCCTGAAGAAGTCAAAAAATAGCGTACTGTCTCTAATAATGTCCTGTAACAATCATCATTATTAACGCCAACAAAAATTCAACATATCCACAAAACTATAATATACTCATTGAGAGAAATATAAATCTTTAATCAGATCAACCACATGGCTGCGACTAATATGAATTTAACCGGGATCGCCAGGACGCTGGTTCTCGAGAATCACCTGGACGAGGCAACGGCAATCGAAGCCGTTCAAACAGCTAACAAGGAAGCTGTTCAACTTACGTCCTACCTGGTTACCAATAAAATTGTATCTTCAGCCATCATCGCCATGATCGCATCACGAGAATTTGGCTTACCTGTATTCGACTTGTCGGCTATGGATACCGAATTGGCGGCATTAACGCTGGTCGAAGAAAAGCTAATCTCCCGCCATAACGCGGTACCTTTGTATAAACGTGGTAATAAGCTTTTTGTAGCGATATCCAGCCCGACCAACACGCAAGCTTTAGATGAATTTAAATTTAATACGGGTTTGTCGACCGAGGCCATTTTAGTTCAGGAAGACCATCTCAGTACCTTCATAGACAAAGCCGTGAGTGCTATGGATTCTGGCATGAGTGACATGCTCGATGATGATCTGGAAAATCTGGACATAGGCGGTGATGAGGAAGAACAGAATGTTGCTACACGGGCCGAAGCCGACGACGCACCTGTTGTCAAATACGTCAACAAAATTTTGCTGGATGCAATCAATAAGGGCGCATCTGATATTCACTTCGAGCCGTACGAAAAGCGCTATCGTGTTCGCTACCGCATCGACGGCATCCTTTCTGAAGTCGCCTCGCCGCCGATCAGTATTGCAGCCAAGCTCACAGCACGCGTAAAGGTAATGTCGCGTATGGACATATCTGAAAGGCGCATACCCCAGGACGGTCGTATCAAACTAAAGCTTTCCAAAAAAAGGGCTATCGATTTTCGTGTTAACACCTGCCCTACCTTATTTGGTGAGAAAGTTGTGCTGCGTATTCTGGATCCTTCCAGTGCACAATTAGGAATTGACGCACTGGGCTACGAACCAGAACAAAAGGACCTTTATATGAAGGCACTGGCCAACCCCTATGGAATGATTCTAGTGACAGGTCCAACGGGTAGCGGTAAAACAGTGTCCTTGTATACCGGACTGAATATCTTGAATGTACCGGAAACCAACATTTCTACCGCCGAAGACCCGGCTGAAATAAACCTCGAGGGTATTAATCAGGTTAATGTAAATGACAAAGTCGGTCTGACATTCGCCGAAGCGCTTAAGTCATTTCTTCGTCAGGATCCCGACATAATTATGGTAGGCGAGATTCGTGATCTGGAAACTGCGAGTATCGCAATAAAAGCCGCCCAAACCGGTCATCTGGTGCTTTCGACCCTTCATACCAACGACGCCCCGCAAACTTTGACACGTTTGATAAATATGGGCGTCCCAGCGTTTAATATCGCCACCTCGGTTACCCTCATCATTGCACAGAGGTTAGGACGACGGCTATGTTCGGCCTGCAAAACCGTTGATGATTTGCCAAAAGAAGTATTGCTAAATGAAGGGTTTACCGAACAGGATTTGGCAGAAGATTTTAAGCTATATAAGGCAGTTGGATGCGATCAATGTTCCGGAGGCTATAAAGGCCGTGTCGGAATATATCAGGTTATGTCTATTTCAGAGGAAATGGGACGATTAATTATGGGTGGTGCGAATTCTATCGATCTGGCCGATCAGGCCAGAAAAGAAGGTATTGATGACCTCCGACGTTCGGCATTGAAGAAGACTGCGCAAGGTTTAATCAGTCTAGAAGAAGCAAACCGGGTAACAAAGGATTAGGTAGAGACAATGGCAAAAAAAGCAACGGCTGAAAAAATTGAATTTAACTACGAAGGCACGAATCGAGGTGGCTCTAAAGTCAAGGGTGAGATATATGCGCTTAGCGACGCCATGGCGAAGAATGAACTTCGCAAGCAGGGTATCAACCCCCTTAAGGTTAAAAAGAAACCGAAGCCCCTATTTGGTGGCGCAGCCAAAATTACACCAAGTGATATCGCTATTTTTGCACGCCAGATGGCGACCATGATGCAGGCCGGTGTGCCGCTGGTTCAATCTTTCGAAATTATAGGCCAGGGCAACGACAACCAGTCCATGCAAAAACTGATTTTTGGAATAAAGGCCGAAGTTGAAGGGGGCGTGCCTTTGGCTGAAGCCCTCTCAAAACAACCGCTATATTTCGATCCACTATTTGTCAACCTCGTTAATGCCGGGGAACAGTCCGGCGCGCTCGAATCAATGCTCGATAAACTGGCAACTTATAAGGAAAAAACGGAAGCGCTAAAGGCCAAGGTTAAAAAGGCGCTGTTTTACCCAATTGCTGTGCTTGTTGTCGCATTTATAGTCACGACCATTTTGTTAATATTTGTCGTACCCCAGTTTGAGGAACTGTTCCAGTCATTTGGCGCCGATTTACCAGCGCTTACCAGATTTGTCATTGATTTATCAGAGCTCATGCAGGAATGGTGGTATGTTATAGTTTTGGGTATTGGGGGTCTGGTATATGGTATATTACGGATCAAGAAAACCTCACCAAAAATGCAAGAAAGTATTGACCGGATGGCCTTAAAGGCACCCGTGGTCGGCGATATCGCAACAAAATCCGCTATCGCGAGATTCTCCAGGACTTTGGAAACCATGTCAGCCGCCGGTGTACCGCTGGTGGAGGCGATGAATTCAGTGGCTGGCGCGACAGGAAATATTATTTATTATAAAGCCAGCATAAAAATACGAGATGAAGTTTCACAGGGTACTCAGTTACAGACCTCAATGCGCAATACCGGATTATTTCCAAATATGGCAATTCAAATGGTTTCCATCGGTGAAGAAGCGGGTTCGCTGGACGATATGCTAGCTAAAGTCGCCGATTTCTACGAAGCCGAAGTCGACAATGCCGTCGATGCGCTGACGTCATTGCTGGAACCAATAATAATGGCTGTATTAGGCGTACTCGTGGGCGGGTTGATTGTCGCAATGTATTTGCCGATTTTCAAACTTGGCGCAGTTGTATAAGGATAGTTATTTGATCGCCGATATTGTTACCTATTTTGAGTTTGCACCCGCTGTTTTCCTGGGTTTTATTTTTGCCCTTGGCTTAATCGTTGGCAGTTTCCTGAATGTTGTTATTTATCGGCTTCCGGTAATGATGCAAAGGGAATGGAAGCATGATTGCCTTGAATTCCTTGAACAGCCTGCGCAGCCAGAATCCGAGAAATTCAACCTTGCTGTACCTCGCTCGCGATGTGGTCAATGCGGCCACCCGATTACAGCGTTAGAGAACATTCCTCTAGTCAGCTATCTTTATCTGAAAGGGAAATGTAGCAATTGTAAAACATCGATTTCAATTCAATACCCTCTGATCGAATTATTTACCGGTTTCATTTCTTTGGTGATTGCCTGGCACTTCGGTGTCAGCTTTCAGACGATTGCCGCATTAATATTGAGCTGGTGTCTAATTGCTGCAAGCGCTATCGATATTGGGCATAAGTTATTACCGGACAATATCACCCTGCCATTACTCTGGCTCGGAATCCTGCTCGCGTTTTTTAATATTTTCGTCGATCTGGAATCCAGTGTCATTGGTGTAATGGCCGGTTATATGAGCCTATGGAGTGTTTTTATCGTTTTTAAGTTAATTACCGGTAAAGAAGGCATGGGATATGGGGATTTTAAATTACTTGCCGTACTCGGCGCCTGGACTGGATGGAAAATGATATTTGTTATTATCTTAACTTCATCGCTAGTCGGCGCCGTCATTGGCATTAGTATGATATTGTTAAAGGTTAATCAGCGGGAAACACAAATTCCATTTGGCCCCTATCTGGCGGCAGCCGGGTGGGTAGCCCTGCTCTGGGGACCACAGATGTCGGAATTCTATTTTTCCCTTTTTTAATTGGCCCATTTAATGTCAATATGCTTGTGATCGGGTTAAGCGGTGGCATTGCTTCCGGTAAAACAACTATCAGCGATCAGTTTTCGTCACTGGGAATTACGATCATCGATACTGATATAATTAGCCGGAAATTGCTGGAGCCTGGCCAAATCGGGTTTCACAAAGTCGTTAGAAAATTAGGCGATACAATACTTCTCAATAATGGCAGCCTCGATCGCCGCAAATTACGCCAACAAGTTTTTAATGATGAAACTTTGAAAGTTTGGCTCGAATCGATCCTTCACCCCCTGATTTTTGAATCCGTTAGAAATAGGATAAATCAATGCCATGCATCACGCTACGTTATTCTGGTCGTACCCCTACTCTTTGAATCTAATTTTGAAAAGCTGGTCGATCGCGTTTTGGTAGTTGGTTGTACTCGTGAAACCCAACTTAAGCGGCTAATCAATCGCGACAATATCGACCCGTCGTTAGCACAGAAAATGCTCGATCAACAAATGTCTAATGACGAAAGATTAAGTCGAGCAGACGATATCATTGAAAACAATGTTGATCACGACCTGGGACCTCAAATCCGTACTCTTCACCAACAGTATCAATCCATTTCCTGACTATCTTATCAGCCGGTTCTGGCTAGCGATTTGATTCTTCACAGAATTCTCGGTGATGGCGTGTTTTTGAGTTAAATTCGGTTATAATTTACGTCAATCTTCCGAATAACAATTTTTCAATGTCGGTCAAGCAACACATATTCGAACAGCCTTTAAACGAACGAATTCGCAATTGTTTACGCGTCGAAACTTTAATGAATCGATTCCATTACTTTGTCGCGTTAAAAGGGAGTTGGAGTGGTTATTCGGCACTCCTTACCTTGCTCGAACTGACTGCTTTGTTGGAACGCGGGGACCTAAAACAGGAGTTACTCAAAGAGCTGGAACGTCAACATAGTTCGCTAAAATTGCTGGCTTCGCACGAGGGTGTCGACACAGCAAAACTCGAGATATTGCTTAGCAAGCAGAAAAACGCTATTGATCGAGTATTAAAACTCGATGGAAAACTCGGAGAACATTTAAAACGAATAGACTTTTTACTTTCTATCAAACAACGTACATCTATTCCAGGTGGTAACTGCGATTTCGATCAACCGGAGTTGCGTTTCTGGCTTAATCAAAGCCACCAGGATCGAGAGTCTGATCTGCGACGGTGGGCCGCTCCTTATATAGAAATAGAATCTGTCATCCATTTAATATTAAATACGATAAGAGACAGTGCTACACCACAACGAGTGATTGCTGAAAACGGTTTTTTCCACCAGGTATTAGACCCGGGACAGTACAACCAGTTGTTACGTATCGGTATTGCTAAAGATTTCAATATTTACCCCGAAATAAGTGCGGGAAAACATCGCTATTCAGTGCGATTTTTAAACCCTATTCCGATTGACTCGGCTCCCTCCCAGGTTAAAGAGGATGTTCCTTTTTTACTTTCGCGATGCTCGTTATAGCCTTTATTACAGGCTCATCTGCTTCTGGAAACCGATAATTTTTTAATTCACCAATTTTTATCCAACGCGTTTTCTGGCCTTCACGACCAGTAATACTTCCATTGAAATTCAATACTTGCCAAACATCTAACAAAATTATTCGATCATGATATTCGTGTTCTATCTGCATAAACGGCCTTGAGTCCACAATCCGAATACCGACTTCTTCCAGCAGTTCGCGCTGTAGGGTCTGTTCTCTTGTTTCACCGGTTTCCTTTTTTCCACCGGGCAACTCCCAATAATGTGCCAGGTGTTTTCCCTGCTGTCGTTGAGAGATTAGGAGTGTATTTGCCTGATCGGGATGCCAGATAATAGCAGCAAGCACATGGATTATTTTATTGGCAGAGTGAAATTGCTCCAATGACTTGCCCGACTAACTACGATATTCAGCGTTAATTTTTACGTAGTCGTAGGATAAATCCGATGTCCAAAGCTTAAATGAATCCGGGCCTAGTCCCAATTCGATACGAATGTTGATTTCGTTTTTCGACATTTCTTGCTGCCCTTTCGCTTCTTCATAAGATTCGTCAGGTAATCCATTTTTTAGCAAGCACGTGTTTCCGAGGTATAGATCGACAAGACGCACATCCAGTGTTCCAACTTTTGCCCGACCTATCGCTGCTAGTATACGCCCCCAGTTTGGATCTGAAGCAAACAGGGCTGTTTTAACGAGAGGCGAATGCGCTACCGTATAGGCCACTTCTCTGGCGTCGGCAGTAGATTCTGCGCCATTAACCGCAATCTCAACAAATTTGGTTGCGCCTTCCGCATCTCTAATAATCGACTGCGCCAGGTGTTGAAATACATCAAATAAGGCCTTTTTAAAAATCTCCTGGGTAGCCGAAATTATCGCGCCACTCTGTCCCGTTGCTATTAACACGCAGGCGTCGTTAGTTGATGTATCACCATCGACGGTAATTGCATTGAAAGAACAATCTACTGCATCCCGAAGTAAAACCTCCAACTCAGCCTGATCGATTACCGCGTCGGTAGCTACATAAGCCAGCATGGTGGCCATATCGGGTTTGATCATGCCAGAGCCTTTTGCAATACCGGAGATAGTAATTTGCTTATTGTCCACCTCAATCGTTCGACTGATCGCTTTGGGCAAGGTATCGGTTGTCATTATGCCCCGTGCTGCTTCCATCCAGCCATTGGCATCTAACCGATGATGTAACTCCGGTATCGCCTGCTGAATTTTACCAATGGGTAATGGTGCAGCAATGACACCGGTGGAAAACGGTAAAACAGCCGTTTCAAGTAGGCCGGAGACTTTTGCAACAATCTGGCAACTTTGAACAGCGTTTCGATATCCGCTGTCTCCAGTGCCAGCGTTAGCATTACCTGAATTGATGAGCAGATAACGAGGCTTGTTGTTTTCATTTAGATGTTCTCTGGCAACTTCGATAGGTGCTGCACAAAATTTATTGGTGGTGAAAACGGCAGCCAGGTTACTGTTCTCTGCAATCTCAATCAATACCAGGTCTTTGATATCTGGATCAGACTTTATTCCACTATGAATTGCGGAGAGGCGAATCCCATCGACGATTAACAATGATTTCGGACTACCAAGCCCCACAGCCACAGTCTCAGACTCCTATCCCGTTAAGTTAATTTGCCATGACATTGTTTGAATTTTTTACCCGAGCCACACCAACAGGGTTCGTTACGTCCGACTTTTTTCTCTTTTCGAACATATGGCTGTTGCTGAGCCTCTTCCTGCCTATCTTCTGCTTCAAGCGGACTTTCTGCTGACGCATGTTCCATTTTCATCGACTGGTTATCAGCATGTCTTTGTTCCAAAGCTTCAACTTCAGACTCGCTTCGAATCTGAACGCGCGTCAAGGCCTGAATGGCTTCATATTTGATGCCTTCGAGCATATTCGTAAACATTTCAAATGACTCGCGTTTGTATTCCTGTACCGGATTTTTTTGAGCATAGCCACGCAAACCGATACCCTGTCGTAAATAGTCCATTGCTGCCAAATGCTCCTTCCAGTGTCGGTCTAGTATCATCAGCATCAGTTCTTTTTCGTAGCGACTGATTAATTCCTCGCCCAGAATTTCAACCTTTTCCTGGTAAGAAGACACAAAGCTGTCTATGACTTTTTCCAACAGTGTTTCGTCGTTTAACTGATCATCTTCATCAAGCCATTTTCTGACAGGCAGTTCAAGGCCGAATTCGTTAACCAGCGCCTGTTCCAGTTCTTCTAACTGCCACTGTTCTTCGATACTATTTTGTGGTAAATGAGAACGGAAAAGTGTTTCCACCACATCAAGACGCATATTCTTGATAGCCTCAGAAATAGTCTCCGAGTGCAGTAAATCATCCCGCTGTTGATAAATGACTTTACGTTGATCATTGGCAACATCATCGTATTCCAATAGTTGCTTACGAATATCGAAGTTATGGGCTTCAACTTTACGTTGTGCATTTTCAATTGCCTTACTAACCCAGGGATGTTCGATAGCCTCACCTTCTTCCATGCCGAGTTTTTGCATCAATCCTGCAACCCGATCAGAAGCAAAAATACGCATCAAACTATCCTCCATAGACAGATAAAACCGCGTCGATCCCGGATCACCCTGTCGACCTGAACGTCCTCGTAACTGATTATCGATACGCCGCGATTCGTGCCGTTCAGTACCGATAATGTGAAGTCCGCCTGCACTTATTACCTGGTCGTGACGTTGTTGCCAATCACTTTTTATCTGCTCACGACTATCCAGCTGCGCTTCGTCTATTTCGTTTAGATGTGCTTCGATATTTCCACCGAGCACAATATCAGTTCCCCGACCCGCCATATTGGTTGCGATAGTTACGGTACCGGCAATACCGGCATCGGCAATGATAGTGGCTTCGCGCTCATGCTGTTTTGCATTCAATATCTGATGCTTAATTTTCTGTTTGTCCAACAATCCCGACAAAAGCTCCGAAGTTTCAACCGAGGTGGTACCCACCAAAACCGGTTGTCGTCGCTTAACGCAATCTTGAATATCTTCGATAATGGCTTCGAATTTTTCGCGTACCGTCAGATATATCAGGTCACCCATATCATCGCGAATCATCGGTTGATTAGTCGGCACAACGACTACTTCGAGACCATAGATCTGTTGAAACTCAAAAGCTTCAGTATCCGCCGTACCGGTCATCCCGGAGAGCTTATTGTAAAGACGGAAATAGTTTTGAAAAGTAATCGAAGCAATGGTTTGGTTTTCGTGTTGTATGCTGACCCCTTCCTTGGCTTCGATTGCCTGGTGCAAACCCTCGGACCAGCGCCGACCCGGCATAGTACGCCCGGTAAATTCATCGACTATGACGATTTGCCCGTCCTGCACTATATAATCGACATCGTGCGTATAAATAGAATGGGCACGTAGCGCGGCGTTGAGGTGGTGTACCAGAGCGATATTGGATGCATCGTAAAGACTTTCACCTTCAGTTAATAAACCGATTTCGAGTAGCAAATTTTCGGCGGTATCATGCCCCTGTTCGGTAAGAAATGCCTGCTTGGATTTTTCATCGATTGTGAAATCACCCGGCCCGTCTTCACCTTCTACTTTTGTGAGTTTCGGAATGACCTGGTTAATACGCGTGTACAAATCGGAACTGTCACTGGCCTGGCCGGAAATAATCAACGGGGTTCTCGCCTCATCGATCAATATCGAGTCGACTTCATCGACAATTGCGAAATTGAGTTGGCGCTGAACGCGTTCTTCGAGTGTGAAACTCAGGTTATCGTGCATATAATCAAAGCCAAACTGGTTATTAGTACCATAAGTAATATCGGCTTTATATGCTTCGCGCTTGGCATCATAATCCAAGGTACTCAGTACCACGCCAACGCTTAGACCGAGGAAGTTATACAACTGCCCCATCCACGCTGCATCCCGCTCAGCAAGGTAATCGTTAACCGTTACAATATGTACACCTTGTCCGCTTATAGCATTTAAGTACGCCGCCAGCGTAGCGACCAGTGTTTTACCTTCACCGGTACGCATTTCGGTAATTTGGTTATTGTTTAAGATCATCGCGCCAATCAGCTGCACGTCATAGTGGCGCATGTTCAAGACACGGACCGACGCTTCACGACATACCGCAAATGCTTCATTGAGTAATTGTTCCAGCGTTTCGCCAGCACCGAATCGTTGTTTGAATTCGTTCGTTTTCTGACTGAGTTGGTCGTCGCTTAAAGATTGCAATGACGTTTCTAACTGGTTTATTCTGGCAACTCGTTGAGTAAATTTTTTAACAATTCGATCGTTACGACTACCGAATATTTTACGTGTAATTTTTGACAACATCAGACGACGACCGGGTATACAGATCAGGATTTAAGAGAAGTGAGGCCTGCTTGTGAAAATGCAAGCTTGAACAATAGTTATATAAGTTAATTCGATCAATTTGAAGCGTTTATGAATTTCATTGGGTTTATCTGTCGGCCATTTTTCAAAACTTCAAAATGTACATGAGGTCCCGTGGAACGACCTGACGATCCAATCTCTGCTATCTGAAAGCCTTTTTCAACAGTATCTCCAACAGATACCAATAGCTTTGAATTGTGTGCATATCGTGTCGTGTAACCATTGCCATGAGCAATATCGATCACCCGTCCGTAACCATACCGTTTACCGGCATAGGTCACCACACCTTTTGCAACGGCAATGACTTCACCACCCATTTTGCCAGCGAAGTCGATACCTTTATGCATTTCCTTGCGCCCGGATAACGGGTGGGTGCGCATACCGTAATACGAAGACAACCAGCCTTTTGTTATTGGTCGACCCCTGGGTTCAACTTCCTTTTGAAGGTTTTCGTTCATCACCAGGTTTTCCAATATTTGTAACTGGTTTTCTCTATTTTCGAGCTCAAGGCCTAATTGCTCAATTGCTTTTGTCAAGTCCAAAGGCAGAGCGGCTTTTAACGAAACTGTTTCCGGGCCACCGAGAGCCGGAGTACTATCGAAATCAAATTCACCCTTATCGATACTGGCCATATTGATAAGTTTACGGCCCAGGGCATCCAGTCGCATTACATGGGCCTGTAAAAGACCTAGCCGGGACGACAATGCATCTACATTTGCATCGGACTCCTGCCGGATGTGTTGCAGGTGAACCTGTTGCTGGTGCAATTGCTGTTGCCATTTTTCTACCAGTAACTGGTCGTTTGTGCCTGAGTTAAGATGAAAACCCCAATAAGCCGAACCTGCAGAAATTCCGCCCACCATCAATATCAAAACAATCAGGTGCAGCGGCTTTCGCAGACTGAGGCTACACAATTGACCTTTATTTGACGATAAAAACAGAATATTCACATCAAAAACCTATATAGCCTCGGCCTCCACGGGTTGAGCATAAGATATTGGCGCAGTTGCCGCATCATCAAAGGTAACTTCTTCCCACGCCTCTTCATCGGTCAATAAAGCCAGTAATAAACGATTATTTAAAGCATGTCCGGATTTATAGCCAGAAAACGCACCGATCAAACTGTGACCCAGCAAATAAAGATCACCAATAGAATCGAGAATTTTATGCTTTACGAATTCATTATCGTAACGTAGTCCATCTTCGTTAAGGACTCGATAATCATCTAGAACAATCGCATTGTCCTGACTTCCACCCAGCGCGAGGTTATTAGAACGCAGATATTCGATATCTTTTTGAAACCCAAAGGTACGAGCACGGCTCACTTCCTTAACAAAAGAGGTGGTCGAAAAGTTGATATCACAAACCTGCTTTTGACGGGTAAAAAGCGGGTGATCAAAATCAATCTCAAAGCTCACTTTAAAACCATTGAATGGTGTAAATTCAACCCATTTATCACCATCTTCGACTCTGATCGGCTTTTTAATACGGATAAACTTCTTCGCACTATTTTGCTCGACAATACCGGCGGACTGAATTAAAAAAACGAAGGGTCCGGCACTCCCATCCATGATTGGTACTTCGTCTGCACTCAAATCAATATAGGCATTATCGATACCCAGACCCGCGATTGCCGAAAGCAAATGCTCGACAGTGGAAATCCGAATATCATTTTCGGTCAGGGTGGTAGAAAGATTGGTATCGCCGACATTTTCTGGTCGGGCAAGAATTTCAATGGGTTGGTCTAAATCAATTCGACGGAAACGAATACCGGAATCAACTTGCGCCGGGCGTAGAGTCAAATAGACTTTTTTCCCTGTATGCAATCCAACACCCATGGCTCGGATAACATTCTTCAACGTACGCTGTTTGATCAAGGTCTTAATCCTGATAAATAAAATTTAATAGTAAGGGTATCTGGCAATTTTTGAAATTTGTTACTTGCCAACACGTAATAGTCGCTGATTCATAGTCAAAAATCAATCCAAATACTCGGTTAAGTACATTAAATTACTGAATTAACAGTAAGTTTTCGGTTCAATAAACCCATAGTCCAGATTCAGAATAATATTTCACCGGGCTTGATTCTGGCGAATTTTATTCTTTTGCAGTTCTAGTATATACGAATGTAGCAAATTTTCGGCCTCATGGTGGATATTTACAAAGCTACATCGGCATAAATCCCTTTGCATCATCACTACTTCCAACTCAACCGGAAATATACGATCCTTACTGGGTAGCCGAACCATCGCAGTAAATTTCGAGCCGACCGGGAAATTTCTCGTACGAATACAAACGCCGGTTCCGCTGATATTAAGCGCATGGTAGGAACTACCTTGAATTGTCAGGATAATCGGCTTTGTTTTATCCGGCGTAATTCGGAAAGCAGACCGATTGTCATCGAACTTCGAATCGACTTTCAGATCAACTTTCTTATTCTTTTTCCAGAACAAACTCAACTCTCCGGTTTCTGGCCCGATTTTCCGGGGTTGAATTGTCGACCAACGGGAGAAAATCGGCATACCCTGTAGCTGTCATGCGCTCAGGATCAACACCCTGTCGAATAAAATATCGTAACACTGTAGTTGCCCGAATAGCAGAAAGCTCCCAGTTCGATGGAAATTGTTCGGTATCGATATCACGATCGTCGGTATGACCACGAATCGCGATTCGATAATCAGCATACTCCCGGAACATGTGGCTGAGATTGGCAAATATCACCAATGCTTCGTCCTTCAGGTCTGCTTTACCAGTAGAAAACAAATATCGACCATCGATTTGGATATTGATCTGATCACCACTAACCGCCAATTCGACACTTTCCGATAAATCGCTACTCTCAATCATACTTTTAAGTTCTTTAACGATGATCGGCTCCATCAAATCAATGACCTGATTACTCGGATTCAGACCAAGCATGTCCTCGACTACTTTTAGTGGCTCAGGATCCCGACCAGAACGTCGCGCATAATCAATAACACTCACCTGATTGCCATCACCATCGAGCACTTCTACCGATGAGACAAGATTTCGATAGGCTTCGTCTTCAAATTTGGACAAGGTATAAAGCAATATAAAAAACACCAGAATTAATGTCATCATATCGGCAAAGGTAACAATCCAGGCATTACCCTGCTCATCCGTTTCAAACATTTCAGTCATACTATTGATATTAGAGGACATTTCAGGTTCTATCTTTCAGTTTTTGCATCGGTTTGCGCTTCTTGGCCGGTACAAACGATGAAAGTTTTTCATAAACTGACAAAGGATTATTGTCCTGTAGAATACTGACAGCACCCTGAAAAATTATCTCAAAATTCATCACTTCTATCATCGTTCGAGACCGTAACTTGCCGGCTACTGGCAGGAAAATGACCGTTGCCAGCAAACTTCCATAAAATGTGGTCAACAATGCAACCGCCATGGCAGGACCTAGATTTTCTGGAGTGGCCAGCAACGACAACATCTGGATTAAACCAATCAAAGTACCCAACATACCGAATGATGGCGCGTAAATAGCCATTTTCTTGAAAACATCCTGAACAATAAAGTGTCGCATTTGCATAGACTCTATCTCCGTACGCATCGCTGAACGGAGTGTTTCTTCGTCAGCAGCGTCGGCGATTAAAGTGCAGACCCGCTTCAGAAAGGGTGAACCGGTTTTGACGTCCATAAGACTTAGCAGGCCTTTTCGACGACTGATAGTACCCAGCTTTATCATGGTATTAATTAGTTCCTGGGAATCCTGTTTTGGAGAGGAAAAAACAAAGTAGGCGCTTTTAAACGCGGTTAATACATCTTTAAACTGAAACGTCAGCAAAGTTGCAGCCATCGTGCCACCCAAAACAATCATAACGCCGGGAATATTCATAAAATTATGAACCTCGCCGCCAAGAATAATGGCAGACACAATTAATCCGACGCCCGAAATAATGCCAATTAATGAGGCAAGATCCATAAACTTGTTATCCTGTTTAACTAATTTGAATCACTTATCTGATGTATCGGCAATCCAGTTGCTTTCTTTATAGTCTATAAAATCTATATTTTTCACCCTTCTGATCAGATCAAGCACAATAGGGATACAGAACTTGGATTGAAGGATTTACAATGCCCTACTGGAGGATCAAGTAATCTCAGCAGGATTTATGTTCGCCAGAACAAGCACAGCTAATCAGGAAGTGTTAATCTCGCATTTCATTTCTGCTACCAGTAAATCAAAGAAACTGGATTAGGCACACTTTTGAGTACCCGGACAATACAGTTCAATAATATGCATATTACCGAGATCCATTATCATAAAGACGGTATTGATATCAATTTTGATGATGCCATCATCGTTAAAAACATGGATGCCGCCGAACAAGATACTCGATGGTATGGCGCTGGCGCCATTCGCGTTGAAGCCATTGCCGATGATGACTTCGAAACGCCTGAATGCCCGGTTGTTTTAGTCGGCGCCGATGTTCGTAATAATCAAATGATCTACCGGGATGAAGCTGCAATTCCTTTTAATTTTCATGGTCACGTTGGCATCGACTTACGGTTTCCGGGGAAAACCCGACCGGTTTCAATTTATGGCAAACGCCTCTCACTAGAACTGAGAGGCCACGAGAAATACATCGAACATATTAAAGCCTGATAAAATGTTTCCGGTAATATTTAAGTTCCTCGATCGATTCGAGAATATCAACCAGCGCCAGATGCGCTCCCTTCTTGACAAATCCGCTATTAATTTCAGGTTTCCAGCGTTTGGCCAACTCTTTCAATGTACTCACATCGACATTACGGTAATGAAAAAATGCTTCAAGATCGGGCATCAACCGCGCCATAAATCGCCGATCCTGGCAAATGCTATTACCGCACATCGGCGATTTTCCCGCCAGCACATATCGTTGCAAAAACTCGATTGTTTCGCGCTCGGCGTCGGCCACTGTCTTTTGGCTGTCACGAACCCGTTCGGTAAGTCCTGAATCACCGTGATGCTGCGTATTCCACTCGTCCATTGCCATCAGGACATTATCGGGTTGATGAATCGCTATGACCGGCCCCTGGGCAAGAATATTCAAATGGCGGTCGGTCACCACCGTGGCAATTTCGATAATCTCATCTCTTAGCGGCTCCAGACCCGTCATTTCAAGATCTGTCCAGATTAAATTATATTCTTCAGGCCCCATTATCGCTCCTCGAGATTCTGTCCTGTTTCAAGTTAGTCAATATCGGTTAAACTACAACAGGTTTGGCTTATTTGGTAGACACATATATGAATTTCACGGTTATTTTCTGGCTTTCGGCTGAATTCATCGCCGCAGGCATCGATAATCTAACGTTTCCCCTGTGAGATTATTCAGAGAATATGGCCGAGCGTAAACTAAGCCGCCACCAGAAAAAACGAATCGACGATGCGCAGAAGGCACTGGCCTCGTCGGGCGGCGACCAGATCGAAGGTCTGGTGATTTCGCACCACGGCGGCAAAGTGGTGGTAGAATTAGTCAACCAGCAACTCGCTGAATGTAGAGTTAAATCGAATCTGGGGACTATCGTCTGCGGCGATAATGTTGTACTCGAACAAACCCCGGATGGAAAATATCGCGTGCTTGCCGTTAAATCGCGACGCAATTTACTCCAACGCGTAGATGGATTCGGCAATCACAAATCAGTTGCGGCTAACATCACTCAATTACTCATTTGCCTTGCCGTGAAGCCTGAGCCAAATCTCTACCTGCTTGATCAATATCTATTGTCAGCTGAGCAACAGGACATAAATCCGGTTATCGTATTGAACAAGATTGATTTGCTAGTGGAAGCTAATGCCGATCCATATAATCTAAAAAAAATTTACTCGAAATTAGGCTACCCGGTGATTCATATTAGTGTGAAAGGGGGCCAGAAACTCGAACACTTGCGTTCACTTTTTGATGATAATACCAGCGTACTGAGCGGCGTTTCTGGCGTCGGAAAATCTTCGATAACCGCCGCATTATTACCACAGGCAGACATAAAAATTGCCGATATTTCCGAGGTCAACGAAGAGGGACGACATACCACGAGGACCAGTCGGCTATATCATATGCCTAATAGTGGACTATTGATCGATACACCCGGTGTTCGTGGATTCAATCCCCTGTTAGACCCGTCCCAGCCTATTAGTGCTGGTTTTCGGGAAATCACCGAATATAGCAGTTTTTGTCGTTTTGCTAATTGCAAGCATCTCAACGAACCACAATGTGGGGTAATCGAAGCCCTCAATAACGGCTTTTTAGCGGACAGCCGGTATCAACATTTTTTACGAATGCAATCGACCTGACCCATTTACCTCGATATTCCGCGTAATTGGGTTCCTCCGAGCAAGTGCAAATGTAGGTGAAAGACTTCCTGACAACCATGTCGATTGCAATTGATGATCAGGCGATAACCATCTTCGGCAATACCCTCCTCAGTGGCAATCTGCTGGGCAGTCAATACCAGTTTACCGACTAATTCAGCCTGTTCCGGCCGTATATCGTTAACGGTAGCTATTTCAGTTTTGGGGATTATCAGCACATGTGTCGGAGCCTGTGGATTAATATCTCGGAAAGCTAGTACGTCATCGTCCTCATAAACAATATCGGATGGAATTTCGCGATTGATTATTTTGGTAAAAATGGTTTCAGGCATGATTAATTCTCCATTGGTTTAGCGATCATAATGATGTCGGCCCGATAAAGCGCGCGATAAGGTGCCGCTATCGACATATTCCAGCTCGCCACCGAGTGGTATGCCGCGAGCCAACCGACTGGTTTCAATATTAAGTCGAGCCGCAATATCTGCGATCAAATGTGCTGTTATATCCCCTTCCACCGTAGCGCTGGTGGCAAGGATTACCTCACTTAAATCAGGGTCGACCAGGCGTAATTCTAGTGCTTCTAGCCCGAGCTGTTCCGGACCCAGGCCGTCAAGTGGTGATAATCGGCCTAGCAATACAAAGTAATGCCCTCGGTATGCACCCGAACTTTCAATGGCGAGCACATCACCAGGCGTTTCGACAATACAAAGCAAACTACGATCGCGTTTCGCATCATTACAAATCTGACATATTTCGCTATCAGCAAAATTGCGGCAGTGCCGACAATGCGACACCTTCTCGAGTGCTCCCGTCAACGAAACTGCAATTCTGTTCGCCCCGGCCTGATCGCGTTCGACTAAATAAAGCGCCATACGTTGAGCCGATTTCTGGCCGACACCCGGCAAACATTGCAATGCATCAATCAATGCATCGAGTGATGGCGAAGAAGACACGACTATAAGGACCCTAAAACGGCAATTTGAAACCAGGCGGCAAATTCAGCCCTGCCGTCATTTCCTGCATGGCCTTCTGGTTAGACTTTTCGACCTTGTGAACGGCATCATTAATGGCTGCAGCAATCAGGTCTTCGAGCATTTCTTTATCGTCGCCAATTATGGACGGGTCTATGGTAATACGCCCGACTTCATGCGTACCTCGCATGAGAACTTTAACCAACCCGCCGCCAGACTCGCCGTTTACTTCTTTACCAGCCAGCTCTTTCTGCGCCTTTTGCATATTTTCCTGCATTTCCTGCGCTTTTTTCATCATGTCGCCTAATGCGCCTTTCATTGTTATAACTCCTCGAATCTAGTCATCAATTTTTCTAACACTGCATTCAACCAGCTCTGCACCGAATGTGCGGTTCAGCTTAATCATCACTTCCGACTCTTTTATCTTTGATATAGCCGCTTTTCGCTGTGCATTCCGTTGTCGAATTCTGGCCTGGGAAGGAGTTTCACTTATCAGATTAGGTTGCGCTATAAATTCAAGTCTGCATGATACATTAAGTTTGTTTTCTACTGCATGCTGGATTTCCGCTTCAATATTCGAATTGATAATTTCCCTCAGCTCTGGACTTAGCTCGAGGCGTAAATGATTCGATTCAAAAGAAACAACAGCACTATTAACGGCGATTTCCTGTGCAAGCCCCTGCAAGCCCAGACGGTAGGCCAGAATAGACCATTGCAGGCTGTCGCCAGACGACTCATGGGCCAGTGATGTTTGAGGAGCGTCTGCTGTCGTCTGATTCAGAAGCAGCGCCGATTCTTTTAGCCTAACGGCTGGTATTTCTTCCGTAGGTTGATTAAGCGGCTCCGGAACCCTTTCAGGCGAGCGAATTACAGGCTTTTTTTTTCCGCTGGCTCCCCTATAGCAATCTCTATATCCGGAGAAAAAGCCAGCAGACGCAGCATTAACATTTCAAAGCCTGCGGCCTCATCCGGGCTCAATTTCAAATCTTGCCGCCCCTGAAGCATAATCTGATAATAAAGCTGGATTTCTTCCATCGACCATTGCGCGCATATTTCCGCAATTTTTTCGCCAAACAAGTCGTCATCGAGATTAATGTTAGAATCACATTTATACAAAGCGAGCTGCTGCAATACCGCGATCATTTCCGCGCAAACCCGCTGATAATCCGGATCATTAGCAATGATATTACGCGCTTCATCTACCATTCGGCGGGGGTCCTGGGCTATTAAAGCATCGAGCATTTTAAACAAATAGTCTTTTGAAATCGCACCCAACATGGATTCGACCGCAGTCTGTAATACGCTTCCCGCACCAAATGCAATGGCCTGATCAAGCAAACTTAAAGCATCACGCATGCTGCCATCGGCAGCACTGGCAATGAGGGCGAGTGCTGCAGGTTCAGTGCTAATCTGTTCCTGATCAAGTAAAAAATTCAAATGGTCATGAATTTGCTGTCGAGACATCCGCTTCAAATTAAATTGAAGGCATCGGGATAAGACCGTTACCGGCACTTTCTGCGGGTCGGTGGTTGCCAGTAGGAATTTGATGTGCGGCGGTGGTTCTTCCAGAGTTTTCAGTAATGCGTTAAAACTTTGCTTTGAAAGCATGTGGACTTCGTCAATCAGGTAAATTTTATAGCGGCCACGCGTCGGCGCATATTGCACGTTATCGAGTAACTCGCGCATGTCATCAACACCGGTTCTGGAAGCGGCATCGATTTCAATTAAATCGACACTTCTGCCCTGGTCTACCTCCAAGCAGGATGAACATTCACCACAGGGTTTCGAGCTAATGCCGGTATCACAGTTGAGCGATTTGGCAAAAATCCGCGCGATTGTCGTTTTGCCCACACCCCGGGTGCCACAGAATAAATAAGCATGATGTAAGCGGTCGCCATCGAGTGCATTCATCAAAGTTTGCAAGACGTGGCTTTGGCCCACCATTTCCCCGAAATTGCCCGGTCGCCATTTACGCGCCAACACCTGATAACTCACCGTAGCGACCCCATCCAGCTTGAATCTACGAGTTTTTGAGGGTGGACTAAGGTCAAGTTACCGTACGTTCGAAAGAAAACAGGAAATGGGCGGCGACCTGAATCAGCACACCTTCGCACTCGATGTCCCTGCTACCGTTGCTCCCTTCCGGGCCTGGCGGGATTTACAGATAATCGTCACGAAGGGACCGAAGCAGGTCACCATGGCAAGTGCGGGATAATATAGCTTGTCATCGAAAAAGGAAAGATCGATAGAACCAAGGTGTAGCTTTGAATCCCGAATTTGTTTACTTTTCAAACTAAACCGCATGTGAAACTTACCTTAAATCGAGCCATATTGAGAGTAACCGGCACTTTTTTAAATATACCCTGTGTGCGCCAATTATACTGGTAAAATTTTCCAGGCAAGGGATCTAGGGCCGAAATGATGGGGCAACCGGGGCTAGAATTCAGCAATATTCAATGAAATAACCTGTCTAACCTTACCGACCCAGACAGTAATAAATGACCCGGCGACACCCGCATTAGAGAACCAGATTCGTTTTTTAACTCACAATGAGAAGAGGGGCTCCCGGATTCCTACAAATTCTAAAAATCAATTTGCGAACCAACCAGCACCTGAAAACTATCTACTGAATCGTTGTCATCTAGCGGAAAAGCAAAATCAACACGAAGAATTTTACTGGTGGACTGACGTGTCGAAGCAAATAGAAAACCAAAGCCAATGTCCCGTAATGAATGCCTTGATTCTGTTTTTGAGTCCCATGCTGAACCAATGTCTGCAAACCCTGAAATCCCCGTTTTTACAACGTGCATTGGGTACCAGTCAAAGAAATAGCGTTCTTCTAGAGAAAACAGAAACTTTCTATCTCCGTTCTGATACTTAAGTGGATAGCCCCGCAACCCCGAGTCACCGCCAATTGATATTTGGTTATCGATCGATAAATGTTTACCTAGCTCCACGATACCATGGATATGTAACCGACTCTGACTATTGTGGAATAAAAACCAGTTTCCAATTGCCTTGATTTTCCCATCTTTAGTCGTGCTATTACCCATTAGCCCATCAAGATTCAATTGCCACAATACCAACTGCTTATCGTCCGGTTGGTAGCCTCTCGCGTAAGATCCAGCAAGAGTTAAAAAGTTATCTGTCGACCCCCAGTTCTCGTTTATCCAGCCAATTTGAATGTCTGCGTTATATCCAATAGAAATATCTTCGGTAACAGCGACCCCAAACAGATTATAGGCCTTAATATAATGTTGTTTACTATGTTGCCAGCCAAGGAAGGGGGACGAATATACGGTATCTTCTGGAATTGGCATCAGCGGGAATTCTTCACTCAAGAATGATGCATCGTCGATATAAGACCAACCAGCTCTATAGCGATTAACCGATTTTAGGCTCGCCAAATTAGCCCACGCATAGTAGCTATTAAAACTATTTTTATCTCTGCCAATGCGGCCGGTGACTACGCCCTGGTCATATATCGCATTTTCCTGAATCGCTGTCTCAATACTGACATTCCATGCGTGATCGCTGGCAAATTGGAAGAAAGGAAGGCCGGTACTAAGACCGAAAGCCTCTCCATCGCTATTATCCTGAAGCTCCAGGTGTAGCACGTTCCTGCTGCCGAGCAGGTTATTATCAGTATACTGGAGTTTATTCTGGGTGCGCTCATTATTATTTTCACTGTCGAAGGACACTGCTTTGCCGTATCCAAATACATTATGCTCCTCTAGTTCGATGGTGGTGGTATTGACGCCACCGGATCGCCCAAACGATATCCCAGGTGTCAGGGTCCAACTATCGACAGTTATAACATGAACTTCTATTTTGTCGTCACAGATGCGCTCCGCAACTATTCGGGCGGATTTGATGTAGCGATTGGCACGCAGCAATCTTTCACTTTCGTCAATCAGAAGCGGGTCATAAATATCACCTACTTCAATTAACAGCTGCCTTTTGATTACCGCTTCTTTAGTCTTGAAGTGCAGTGAATTTGCGGTCCGGTGTAACCAGGTATTTTCACCCTCATCAGCGGGATCAAATACATTATTATTATCGATGATAATATTTCCAATTACCGGCAGTGTTTCTCCGCTTCGGGGAGGAGCCCAGGGTCTGCAATCGGCATACAGCTCCGGTGAAAAAATAAATGTGGATACCAGGAAAATCTGTAACCCAAGTAACGCGTTAGAAAGAGAATGTTTCGTCAGGGGCGAAAATACAGTTAGCATGTACGGCACTTCAATTAACTCAAAATTCTTGCAACTTCAATAGCCTGCATTATTCCTCTGGAATGACAGCGGCGGCGTCATATTCGTCCTCAGTTATGCAGTTTACTGAATACATGGGCGCACACTATCAGCTATGGCTTAAGGCTTTCTGAAAAGCGGATGTCATTGCCAGACGGTGACCGGATACTCGAGGGTATTCGGCTTTATCATACCTCGACTACCACTGAACCGCCTTGGACAAAGGCAGCAATAATAATCCTGGAAACCTCAGTCGGGCGCGAAAACAATATACAAAATAATGATGTAGGTGGGGAAAATTAAAAATGCGTCATCACCTTATCGGAGCTAAGCAGTTTTTCAGATTTACCGGTAACGCGGCATTTCGATACGTCAAGAGCTTGTCATTTTTTCGTGATTCAGCTACGGATTATAGGATAAAAGCTGGTATAAACCATAAATCGTTAACGGAATTTTTTTTCAAAAATAACTTATGCTTGTTTCCAAATACAATTAAACAGAGAATAAGCGGATTTCTTTGAACTTATAAATATTCTGCAGTCATGGCGAAAAAGAAAAAATCGAGAACCAGCGATAACACCATTGCTTTAAACCGCCTTGCGCGTCATGACTATTTCATTGAGGATGATCTAGAGGTCGGCATCGTGCTCGAAGGCTGGGAAGTGAAAAGTTTGCGTGAAAAAAACTTGCAGCTTAAAGAAAGCTATGTCCAGGTTAAAAACGGAGAAATCACTATCATTGGCGCGCATATAGGCCCTCTGAACACTGCATCGACCCATATCAAACCGAATCCTACACGGACACGCAAGCTACTAGCGCATCGAGGTGAAATTGATCGCTTAATGGGTATGGTAGATCGCAAAGGATATACACTGGTTGCCCTGTCAGCCTACTGGATTCGCGGGCGAGCCAAGATTAAACTCGGTTTGGCCAAGGGTAAAAAATACCACGACAAGAGGGCTACAGAGAAGGACCGAGACTGGAAACTCGATAAAGCCCGTATTATGAAAAATGCCTGATCAGATTACTTCCAGGCCGGTTCGGCGCATTGTTCGGCCATAAAATTCAGGTAGTCTTGGTGCGCCAAATCAGAATCGGCATCGCCACGCCACAACGGTAGAGATCCGTGGTTTCCAGGTGCCACATTAGTATTGATTTCTGCAATACCATCACCAGGCGCTTCAACTTGATCAAGGCCGAGGCTTGTCTGCCCGCCTGTCATAAACAGATATACATCGGCTAAAATGCGCGCATCTAGCAAAGCACCATGCACACTGCGATGACTATTATCGATGTCGTAACGTTTGCATAAAGCGTCGAGACTATTTTTTTGCCCCGGATGTTTCTGACGCGCCATCATCAACGTATCCAGAACACTACAGACAGATTCGATCGGTGGCTTGCCATCATCGAGCAAACTCAATTCATAATTCAGAAAGCCAACATCGAAAAGTGCATTGTGGATAATCAGTTCCGCACCCGCTATATATTCCAGAAATTTATCAGCAAGGTCAGCAAACAAGGGTTTATCCTGAAGAAATTCATTACTGATACCATGCACTTCATAGGCCCCTGTATCAACCTCACGTTCAGGATTCATGTAATAGTGCCAATGGTTTGCGGTGATGCGTCGTTCAACCAGCTCGACGCATCCAATTTCAATAATCCGGTGCCCCTGGCTGGTTTCGAGGCCGGTAGTTTCTGTATCGAGTACAATTTGTCTCATGCTTTGCCCATAGCCTGATCAATCGCTTCATTAGCCAATTGGTCCGCAGCCTCATTACCAGGATCCCCAGAGTGTCCCTTTACCCATCTCCAGTGAATACGATGTCTCGATGCTTCCTCATCAAGCCTTTGCCACAAATCGACATTCTTCACCGCCTTTTTATTGGCTGTCTTCCAGCCATTAATTTTCCAGTTCTCAATCCAGTCATTTATTCCTTGCAGCACATATTTTGAGTCAGTATTCAATTCAATATCGCACGAACGTTTTAATATTTCGAGCCCCTTAATAACAGCCGTTAATTCCATGCGATTATTTGTCGTTTCAGCTTTGTGGCCCTTAAGCGATTTACGCTTACCCTGATAACTCATTAAGACACCCCAGCCGCCATGTCCGGGATTTCCCCGGCAGGCGCCATCGGTATATCTGATTACTTTTTTACCAGTCATAATTTCTTATCATATTTCATGCCTCGGCTAGCTGTCGGCCTTGTTACCGCCTTACCGGATAGAATCTTACGGGTTACCCAGCGATGGCGAATAGGAGTAATTGGAATGATATTTTTATCATAAACCAGCACGTTTAAAGCAGACGAAAATTTAATCCAGTTACGCATACCTTTTTCCAGCCAGGACAGACGCCTGAGCACCCGAGGCTGCTGTATCGGCGGTAGATAACCCACTTTCAGATGTTTCTGACGATCAAATCCGAGTAATTGCATCCAGTCGGTCAGCCGCGCCGCAGTGAAGTAATGCCCGCTCCAGGGTATCTGCTCCAGCCAGGCCTGGACAAAGTGCCGCAACCCCCAAAGTGACAACGGATTAAAGTCAACTATGATTAATTTACCCCGTGGGATTAGGATACGCGAAACCTCGCGTAATAGTGCATGAGGCTCACGGGTAGCTGACAAATGATGCATTAATACCACGAGATCTACGCTGTCGTTAGCGATTGGCAAGAGAGCTGAATGGGCACAAACATCGGTGCCGTATATTGCCTTATCCAGCTTAAAATGATGCTTAACCCGGCAGGACTTTAAAAGATGATCCGATTCGCTGGCACAACCGATTTGTATCGAATAATACCCGAAACTGGTAGACAGAACCGGTTCCAGTGTCTCTCGCAATTCATCCAACAGAAATTGCCCGAGCGCAGTTCGATACCAATCGCTCATGCTTGCAAATCGTTTTTTTGCGCGAAAAAGTCGATGAATTCGCATTTTAATCTTACCTTTTCACCAGTACAATGCCTACATTTTATCGCTTAAGCAGTTTGCATACTAATGATAATATTACGGTTTTTGAACGCTCGACTCACAATTCGATTATTCGTTTCACTATTTCTGACCAGCCTGATAGCTGCCTGTCAGGGCATGAATGTCACCAAAACTATTGAACCCGCTGCGATGAGCGTCTTGGAACCACCTCAGCCGTTGGTGTTCATTGACAGGAAAACTATGGCTCAAAGTTCAGAGATCACTGTCAGCGAAATCGCCACAGCCCCCGACTTCTCCCACATCGCTGCAACGTCCCCCAATAACCCGGAAACAGACAGCAATTTTGTTATGGATGAAGCCAGTATCCCGCAGCTGATAGTCCCGAAACTTGCAACTAAAGGGACTGAGTACATCCCACTCGATTTCGACCCTCTTGCATTTGCCGAGTATCAAAAACAAACAAATGCCTGGTATCGCCTACAATCGGGAATGCGAATGGCCGATGTGGTTAACAGGCGCGTCACAACACAGCTAAACTGGTATTTAAAACACCCCGGATACATTCGACGCGTTATGGAGCGCGCTCAACCGGTTTTACCTTTCATACTGGATGAAATTGAAGCCCGGCAGTTACCTACCGAACTCGCTCTATTGCCAATCGTCGAAAGTGCCTATCAAACATTTGCCTATTCACACGGCCGTGCTTCCGGTATGTGGCAAATCATCCCATCGACGGCCCGTTTCCTTGGCCTGAAACATAACTGGTGGTACGACGGTCGGCGCGACATCGTAGACTCAACCAAAGCGGCGTTAACTTATCTCGAAAGCCTGGCAGATCAATTTGACGGGGACTGGGAACTAGCACTTGCCGCTTACAATGCAGGTCCAGGAAAAATACGCAGTGCCATCAAATACAATAAAAAGCGTAAGAAGCAATCCGACTTCTGGCATCTCACTCGAATTCGGAAAGAAACCAAAGCGTATGTACCCAAACTACTGGCACTGAAAATACTTTTTAGCCGCCCAGAAACCTATGGTATTGATCTACTGCCGATCAATAATGACATCGACTATACAATCGTAGAACTCGAAGGGCAGATTGATCTCGCACTGGCGGCAGATATGGCCGGCATTTCTATCAACCAGCTATACCAGCTTAACCCGGCTTTTAATCGCTGGGCGACCGCACCCAGTGGGCCCCATCGCCTGCTATTGCCGAAGGATAAAATCGACCAGTTCAAGCAGGCATTACAGGAATTACCTCCCGAAAATAGAATCAACTGGGTTCGACATAAAATTAAAAACGGTGAAACCCTAGGCCATATATCACAAAAATACCGTACCACTATCGCACTGATTAAAAATGTTAATAAGATACATGGTACGCAAATTCGTGCAGGCAAATATCTGATGATTCCTACCGCAACGAAATCATTGAACTCATATACTATGAGTAAAAATCAACGACTGAGCAAGATCCAGAACACCCAGCGCCCAGGTAAAAAGCAGTTCCATATCGTACGTTCAGGCCAAAGTCTGTGGTCGATATCAAAGCATTATGGCGTTAGCACCAAAGCACTAGCCAAATGGAATGGAATGGCGCCAATCGATACCTTAAAGGTAGGCCAGAAACTTGTTGTCTGGAATAAAAATAAACCAGGTTTGCAGCGCGTCAGTTTTAATCAACCATTCCCTAATCAGGGTTTACATGCGCTACGTTATACCGTAAGAAAAGGCGATTCTCTCTCACGTATAGCGGATCGGTTCAACATTCGTATAGCCGATATAAAACGCTGGAACCGATTGGGAAAATATTTACATCCCGGACAGAAAATAAAATTATATGTCGATATAACAAGCCAGTCCGGTTAAGTATTGGATCTGATACTTTGTATCGTGACAGGGATAACATTCGCCCTCGAATGCAACGGCAATTATTTCCGCCCGTCAGTTGCTTTATCCCTGATCAACGGCGAAAATAGCTGTGGGTATGGCCCTATAACAAAAGATTCTCGCAGATAAATTATGCCTCTAGAAATTGATCCCAATCAGATAATGTCTCTTTCACCGATCGATTCATTGAACCCTGAAAATATTCAGGATTTGATAAAAAAGATATCAGCTACCGGATTAATGGCCGGGCACTATGCTTTTAAAAAAGGAGATATGGATAAATGCCATATTTATGTGCTAAAAGGTGCAATCGAATTAGTCGAAGACAAAAAAGTATACCAAGTAATCAGGGCCGGCACACCGGATAGCTTGCACCCTATTGCCCATGGATTTCCCCGTCCCTACTCCGCCCGGGCTAAAGTCGGATCGGTCATTACCCGGATAAATAGTGACATGCTTGACATCATGTTAACCTGGGATCAAACCGGCAGTTATTCCGTAGAGGCGCTGGAAGAAGAGGACGAAGGTACCGACTGGATGACCCGCATTTTGCAAACAAGGGCCTTTCATCGTATACCACCCGCTAATATCCAGGCAATGTTTATGCGTATGGAGTCGGTAGGTTATAGTCCCGGCGAGAAAGTTGTCAAACAGGATGCGGAAGGTGATTATTTTTATATCATCAAGGAAGGTCGGTGTCTGGTAACGCGTTCCACGCCCGCTAATCCAAGCGGTGTAAAACTGGCAACCTTGTCCGTTGGCGATAGTTTTGGAGAGGAAGCGTTAATCTCTGACTCCAAACGCAATGCTACAGTCACTATGCTAACTGAAGGTCATTTAATGCGACTAAATAAAGAAGACTTTAATTCGTTGCTGAATGAGCCCCTACTAAACTGGGTAAGTTACGAGGAAGGTAAAAATCTCGTAGCCGAAGAACGTGCACTCTGGTTTGACGTCCGTCTACCGGCCGAACATAAGGCGAAACACATCAAGGACAGTATCAATATTCCTTTGATATTTCTACGGATGAAAGCCAACTCTCTGGATCCTGCTAATAAGTATGTGATTTACTGCGATACAGGGCGACGCAGTTCTGCGGCATCATTTCTACTAAACGAAAAAGACATCGAATCCTATGTTTTGCAAGACGGTGTTGATGCCGCTAACCCGGAAGATCTGATTTCCTGATCCCTATTCCAGGTTTAATCTAAAATAGTCTTTTCGTCGATCAGGTCAATTTGTTCTGGATCGAGAAATTCTTCCGCATAATCCAGATACACTTTATTTTTAATAAAAATATCGAATATATCGGGGTCAATATGGTTGTCTCTCTTCATATAATTCATAATTTTCAGGCACTCGGATAATTTTTTTCCTTTCTTGTAAGGTCGATCACTCGCAGTTAATGCCTCGAAGATATCGGCAATTGCCATGATGCGCGCCTGCACTGACATTTCATCACGCTTTAAGCCTTTGGGATAGCCGCTACCATCCATTTTTTCATGGTGGCCACCCGCATATTCCGGCACATTTTGTAAACTGCGTGGGAATGGTAGAGATTCAAGCATTTTTATCGTCGCGACAATGTGGTTATTAATTGTCTCACGCTCCTCATCGTTAAGCGTACCGCGCTGGATGCATAGATTCTTCAATTCGTCCCTGGTGATTAAAGGCCGGAGTTGGCCGTTTAAATCGAGCCATTGGATTTTCGATAAATCCACCAATCTCAATCGGTTATCTTCTGATAAAAATTCGCCACCAAAATTCGTCTTTTGAAGGAACGTCAGATCGTCACGTAATTTGTCACATCGTTGTTGACATTGCTGTTCAATTATTTCTACTTCCATGTCGGCAAGGTTTGGCTGGAGCAAAGCATTCAATCTGGCGATTTCAGCATCTCGCAGGAGCAATTCAATTCGACCTTCTAGTACATTGATTCGATCAAATATAGTTTCCAGCTTAGTCGATTTATCCATCACATATTCAGGTGTCACCACTTTACCGCAATCGTGTAACCAGGCCGCTGTCTCCAATTCATAACGATCATTTTTATCGATTTGAAAACTGCTCAAGGGGCCGCTAGTCGTTTCATGCACCGCCTCAGCCAATTGCATGGTTAACACAGGAATACGACGACAATGCCCACCGGTATATGGCGATTTATCATCAATAGCGCTTGCGATCATTTTGATAAATGATTCAAAAAGAACCTGTAACTCAGAAATCAGACGTCGCTGGGTGAGCGCGACCGCAGCCTGGGATGCCAGCGACTCTGCTAATTGCTGTTCGACGGCACTAAAACTAAACACTTTACCGCTATCTGGATTCCGGGCATTAATCAACTGCAAAACGCCGATGATTTGCTTCTCGTGGTCCTTGAGTGGAAAGGTTAACATCGACTGAGTTCTATAGCCGGTACTCGCATCGAAGCTGCGTGTGCCGGAAAAGTCAAATCCATCTTCGTGATAGGCATCTTCGATATTAATGGTTTTGCCGGTTAGTACGCAATGCGTGACTACATTACTATGGTTTTCTCTATTATCTATTTTGAGAGGTATAGGCGGAAAGGTAATATCCTTACCTGTAGTACCGCCCATTTGAATATCGAGTGAATCATTAGATATAATTTCGAACGAAAGAACATCATTTTTTAGAAAATACAGTGATCCACCATCAGCATGCGTCAGAGATTTGGCGCCCATCATGATAATTTCAAGCAGCTTCTTGGTATCACTTTCTGCGGAGAGGGCAATACCAATTTCGTTGAGTCGATCTATCCTGTCGAGAAGTTCAGACATAAACCTTAATTTAGCCCTCTAATTTACTCTAGCTTGTCATTGGATTGACTCGCCAATGGAATCTTCTTATTTTAATCGGGATTAAATCATCAATTCAATTGGCAAACCGGTATACTTTTTGCGATGGCTAACATTTTTGGCGATTAATACTGGTAATCCTCGACGCTCAACTTTATAGTTCACTTTAACTTTGCCACGGAAGTTTAAACCCGGCTCGAATTATCGTAATACTAAATAGTTGAAAAAACTGTTTTTTCATTAAAAAAGGGGTAAATCACAGTCATGCTTCCATTACACGGAACAAGCACTTAATATTCGCGCTATTCAAGGTTTTAGTAAAAAAAGAGGCTATAAAATCTCAGGCTCACCACCCAGGCGGGTATTGCGTCACTAGTTTGGATAATTACTATAGATTGGAGACGGTATGAAAACCCGTTTTTGGAACAGTGACTGGTTCGCTGGGTTCATAATAACAATTATAATTGTTCTATTTTCAGGCTCTGCCAGCTTTCAAAGTATAGAACGAGCGGCTTATGACTGGGGTGTTCGCTCGACCGAAAAGCAGCCCTCCGACAAAATTGCCATCATCGCAATTGACGATGAAAGCATTGCTAATATTGGACGCTGGCCCTGGCGTCGTGATTTGCATGCTGAACTTATTGAGAAACTGTCAAAAGGTGGTGTAAAAGTCATCGGCCAGTCAGTATTTTTCCTCGAGCCTCAAATCGACCCCGGCAGTTTATACATTCGCGATTTAATCGACTTTGTATCTAATGCCAGCTTCAACGATGTGCCAGCCGATATTGATACATTGGGTAGCTTTCTGGAACGGGATTCGAGTAAAGGACATAAAGCCGACGCGCTGAAATTTTATTTACAGTCAAGCATGCATTCCCGACTAAGCCAGGACATAGAAACGCTAAAGGCGCGTCTGTTCGATGCCGAACAGACACTCAATACGGATGCCAAATTGGCAGAAAGTGTGGCTAAAGCGGGCAATGTCGTGCTTTCTATGATCTTTAATCCCGGCGAAGTCCTCGGAAGACCGGACGAGGAGTTGCCTGATTACGTTTTAAGAAACTCAATAACACAAATTCGTGATCGAGTTTCTGCACAAAGCCAGGGATTGTTTCCGATTCAAACCAACGGTGCCCTGCCGCCAATCCCTGAAATCGGTAGCCCGGCATCTGCCATCGGTCATTTAAACGTGATATTGGACATTGATGGTGGTATTCGTTCCGAACCTTTAGTACTTCAACATTACGATCGATTTTACCCGTCATTATCTTTACAAATTGCTGCGAAAAGCCTGAACCTTAGCAACGAAGACATTAAGGTTAATCTGGCAGAAAGTGTCGAACTGGGTAATTTAGTCATCAAGACCGATTCTCAGCTACAAATGAATACCTTTTTCTACTCGACGCCCGATGGTAGTCCGGCATTCGAGGAAGACTCTTTCTATGATGTCTTCACCGGTAAAATCGATATTTCAAAATACAAAGATAAAATCGTATTAATCGGCGCCACTGCTGCAGGCGTCGGAAATACCCAGGTAACACCGGTTAATGCCGCTATGGCGCCAGTTCAAAGCCTTGCACATTCCGTTTCCAGTATATTGAACGAAGATTTTTTCGTAGTGCCTGAGTGGGGTATCTGGGCAAGACTGGGAGCATTTGTCCTGGTAGCCCTGTACCTGATGATTGCCATGCCAAGAATGAAAGCCGGAGTGTCCGCAGTAATCACCCTGGTTTTGCTAATGAGCCTGATTGCGACGCACTATGCGATGATGACGACCAGCAATTTATGGATTCAATTAATGACACCCGCCGCCCTGCTGGTATTCGGTCATTTGTTGATCACCACAAAACGTTTCCTCGTCACAGAGCGAGGTAAAACCCGTTCTGATGAAGAATCGTCGGAAAGTAACCGTATGTTAGGTATCGCATTTCAGTCGCAGGGGCAACTGGATATGGCATTTGAAAAATTTCGGAAATGCAGCATGGATGACCAAGTCATGGAAGCCATGTATAACCTCGCCCTTGATTTCGAACGAAAACGCCAATTCAATAAAGCAACTGTCGTATATCAGCACATGGGTAATCACGATAAAGAATTTCGTGATATCAGCACGCGCATGAGCCGCGCACTAGCGATGGAAGAAACCGTTTTGCTAGGTGGTAGCGGTGGTCACGCCGGTGGTACGATGCTACTTAATGGTGGTGGCGTCGAAAAACCGATGCTTGGTCGTTACGAAGTTGAAAAGGAACTGGGTAAAGGTGCCATGGGTATTGTTTATCTGGGTAAAGATCCAAAAATCAGCCGCGTAGTAGCTATTAAAACCATGGCACTGGCTCAGGAATTTGAAGAAGACGAACTCGAAGATGTCAAAGAACGATTTTTCCGCGAGGCAGAAACTGCCGGGCGTCTTAGCCATCCCAATATTGTAACCATTTTTGACGCCGGTGAAGAACACGATCTCGCTTATATCGCAATGGAATTTCTTAAGGGCCATGACCTCACGCGCTACACAAAAGCTGACAATCTGCTAGACATCAAGACTGTAATCGGTATCGTTCAACGCTCTGCCGAAGGTCTGGCTTTTGCGCATAACCAGAACGTTGTTCACCGTGACATTAAACCAGCCAATATCATGTATGAGCCAGAATCCGACTCATTAAAAATAACTGATTTTGGTATTGCTCGGATTACCGACTCGAGCAAAACAAAAACCGG
The DNA here is from genome assembly GCA_964651385.1 of uncultured Gammaproteobacteria bacterium. Taxonomy (GTDB): domain Bacteria; phylum Pseudomonadota; class Gammaproteobacteria. Next base: position 64,224 of record CAZYYM010000004.1, read on the forward strand.
TATGGTGCTAGGTACACCTTCCTATATGTCTCCTGAACAGCTAGCCGGAAAAAAAGTCGACGGCCGCTCAGATATTTTTTCTCTGGGCGTCATGTTGTTTCAGTTGCTATCTGGCTCGCTGCCATTTAAGGCCGAGTCTATGGCCAGCCTGATGTTCAAAATCACCAACGAAGAAGCTCCCGACGTAAAATCTATTCGCACCGAGATACCCGATAATTTATCATCTATAATCAATAAAGCACTCGTTAAAAATGCCGATGACCGTTATCAAACAGGTACTGAAATGGCAAATGACCTGAAGACTCTTATGATTAGTTTGAGCTGATATTCATAAATGAATTTGCAAGATAAAATAGCCATACTGGGCTTAACCGATATCGGTATGGTGCGTAAAAAAAATGAAGACGCGATCGGATTCGATAGCGCTTTAGGTTTGGTGGTTCTTGCTGATGGTATGGGTGGTCACCGCGGTGGCGAAGTCGCCAGTGGTTTAACAGTCGATAGCGTCATTAGTTCGGTGCAGAAAAACCTTCCTGCTATCGAACCCGGTCAAATAGATCCCGACAGTGGTTTCTCACATGAATCACTTTGTATTCAGGAGGCTGTCGAATCAGCCAATCAGATAGTATTTAAGACGGCAGAAGCGAATCCGGATCATCGTGGCATGGGTACTACGATTGTCGTATTGCAATTTTACAACAACACTTTGTCTCTGGCACATATTGGCGATTCCCGCTGTTATCGATTTAGGAGCAGTAAACTCGAGCAGTTGACCAAAGATCATTCGCTGTTACAGGAGCTAATTGATCGAGGCTTTTATACCGCCGAAGAAGCAAAAAACTCGATGAATAAAAATCTTGTTACACGGGCTTTAGGGATAGATCCGGTTGTTACCGTCGATATCCAGGAAGATATCGCCATGAAAAATGATATATATATGCTATGTTCAGATGGACTAACCGATTTTGTTGAAGACGAATATATATACTTAACTATTAAGAGATTTAGTGATAATCTAGAAGAAGCTGCCAAGCAGTTGATTACAAAGGCAAACCAGAATGGTGGAAAGGATAATATTTCGGTAATGTTGTGCCGAGTAAATCAAGAATTCTCGACCAAAAAAGACTGGTTTAGCAAAATGTTTGCCTGGTTCGATTAACGGATTACACCCAGTAAAAAGACGCATATTTAGAGGCTGGATAAAAACATGGTCGCAAAACTAATTACGACATCAAGTACGGGCGAGAAGAAGGAATTCCCGCTTACCAATGAAACAACAACGATTGGTCGTAAGCCGGGAAATGACATCCCAATTGATAACCTATCAGTCAGTGGTAGGCACGCACAGGTTATTACTATTCTTGAGGATTCCTTCCTTGAAGATCTGGGTAGCACTAACGGTACCTATGTTAATGGTAAGTTGGTAAAGAAACACGCTTTAGAAAACGGCGACAATATTACACTTGGCAAGTATCAAATTACATACCAGAGCGGCTCAAAAGGCGGTGACAAGGATTTCGAACAAACGATGATTATACGACCTGGTGAAGCAGGTATGCCTGAGGAAGCAACCCAAAATAAAGATATCGATAAGTCCGTACAAAAGATATCCGCCGCTATGGCCTCAGAAGCTGCCAGTACATCGGCATCAATATTGGCAAACCGGGAAGCCTGTTTGCAATTGCTTAGCGGCGCCAATGCGGGCAAGGAACTGGTATTGACCAAGGCATTAACAACCATCGGTCAACCCGGAGTACAGGTAGCAGCTATCACAAGACGCCCTCAGGGCTTTTTCCTTATTCATGTCGATGGCGGTCCAGATAATAACGTACCGAAAGTTGGCGGTGTGCAGATAGGCCCCAATGCACACGAACTCAAAAGCCATGACATAATAGAAGTCGCCGGTGTGAAAATGGAATTTTATTTGAAATAACGCTCCCCCATTCCGGCGCTTACGATATTCCACAATGTCACTCCTGGGGATAACTCATGCAGGGTCAGCGCATAATCAGGTTAGCGCTAAGCGCCTTGATACTCGTCGTACTATTACTCGACAGCACTGGTGTTTACAAATATCCTTTCCTTAGCCAACTGGAAAACTGGACTTATGACGCACGCCTAAATTTCACCAGACCCGATACCCTTGACGACCGAATCGTCATTGTCGATATAGATGAAAACTCGCTCGAAGAGATCGGTCGTTGGCCCTGGGGCCGCGACAAACTGGCAATTCTTGTCGACAATTTATTCGATTATTATCAAGCGCGTGTCGTCGGCTTCGATATTGTATTCGCCGAAAAAGATCAGAGTTCTGGCCTGTCGATATTTGACGACCTGGCCAAAGGCCAGCTACGTGACAACCTCGAATTTCGCCAAACTCTAGAAAAAATTCGACCGACGTTGCAACACGATCAGATATTTGCCAAAAGCCTGATCAATAGAAATGTAGTCATGGGCTACTACTTCAAGTCAAAAGTGGCCGATGATGAAAGCGGCACAACAGGCTCATTGCCTGCTGCAACCATGAAGCTTGATAAACTCTGGGCTGAACGATTGCCTATCAATAAGGCTGAGGGTTACGGCGGCAACCTCGAAATTTTACAGAAGGCCGCCATCTACGGTGGCTTTTTCGATAATCCACATGTAGACCAGGACGGTGTCTTCCGTCGGGTACCTTTGTTACAAGGCTTTGAGGATCATCTTTACCCCTCCCTGGCGCTCGCAACAACACAGGCTTACCTGAACACATCGAAGGTCAATTTAGTGGTTGTAGAAAAAAATTATCTCGCATTGGAAGCAGTGTCTCTCGGCAATTATCAAATACCGGTAGATGCACAGGCTTCGATATTCGTACCTTATCGAGGACTCGCAGGTAGCTTTCCTTATGAATCAGCGCATAACGTTTTAACCCGGGAAGTCGAACCATCTGCAATCAGGGGTAAGATTGTCCTGATCGGCACTTCTGCACCGGGCCTTCTTGATTTGCGATCAACTCCGGTCCAAAATATTTACCCTGGTGTTGAAGTTCATGCCAATATTATATCCGGTATTCTCGATCAGAAAATAAACCACCACCCTGCCTGGACCATAGGTTACGAGTTTGTCGCCCTTATTTTAATCGCAATTATAATGGCGTTGCTATTGCCTGCCCTTTCCCCACTTATGGCAGCAGCAGGGGCGATTGGCATGTCATTGCTTGTATTGGGCGGCACTATGATAGCGTGGACCAATCAAATAATATTGCCACTGGCAAGCCCATTGTTACTCATCGTCCTGATATTTGTTTGGCACATGACTTTTGGATTTTTTATTGAGTCCCGTGGCAAGCGGCAACTGGCTAATTTATTTGGACACTATATTCCTCCTGAACTCGTTGATGAGATGAGTGCCTCACCGGCTGAATTCTCGCTCGACGGGGAAAATCGTGAAATGACGGTTTTATTTTCCGACGTCAGAGGTTTCACTACCATTTCCGAGGGCATGGATCCAAGGCAGTTGACCCAGCTTATGAATGCTTTGCTAACGCCCATGACTCGAGTCATCCACAAACATCGTGGCACCATTGATAAATACATGGGAGACGCCATCATGTCATTCTGGGGGGCTCCCATCAACGATCCAGAACATGCACGCCATGCGCTTTATGCGGCAATGGAAATGATGGATGAACTTATAATTATGCAGGCCGATTTTAGGCAACGCGGTTGGCCGGAAGTAAATATTGGCATCGGACTCAATACCGGTGATATGAATGTAGGCAATATGGGTTCAGAATTTCGTATGGCTTATACGGTGCTTGGGGATGCAGTAAATCTCGGTTCCCGGCTGGAAGGTTTGACCAAGAACTATGGTGTTAATATTATCGTCAGCGAAAGTACAAAAAAGTGTATTCCCGAATTCACGTTTCGTGAGTTGGATCTGGTAAGGGTTAAAGGTAAAAATGAGCCGGTTGCGATATTTGAGCCGGTAGGCCACAAAAACGATCTGGAAAAATCAGTCACATCGGAATTATCGATTTATAAACAGGCACTTAAAAATTTCCATAGACAAAATTGGGATAAGGCTGAGCTTGATTTTTTTAACTTAAATCGGGCCAACCCTGATCGCTTTCTTTACCAGGTTTATCTGAAGCGTATCGCCCATTATCGCAAGGAACCGCCTGGCGAAAAATGGGATGGTGCATTTACGCATACGACGAAATAATCCAGATATACGAATATATTAACCCCAACAGGCTCGCAGTTCTGCTGCTAATATTTCTACACCCTTCTGTAATTCTTCTTCGCTTTGTACATAATTCATTCGAATACAACTCTCGGCGTGACGAGTTGGTTCAACCTGGCCCGGAAAGAAATATTTCCCGGGAATCACCAGTAATCCTTTCCGTTTAAGTCGTTCATAGAGTTCACCGGTGGTTATAGGCAGTTCTTCAAACCACAACCAGAGGAACAGCGAACCTTCGGGCTTATGTATATTGACGCGCGTATCATCAATCGCTTGCCTGAGGAGGCGCACGGCCAATTGCGATCTTTTTTGATAAAACGGAAGTATCGACTCATTGCAAAGCGGCAACAGCAAATTATCTTTAATCAATTGATTGGCGATAACCGGCCCCACTCCACCGGGAGCCAGACTCGTGATCGCAGTCATGTTAATAAATTGACTGATTATTTCTTCATTTGCAATGACAATGCCCGTGCGTACGCCCGGTAGCCCGAGCTTGGATAAACTCATACAAACAATGGTATTGTCATTCCAGAATGGATTAACCTGATTGAAAATAATATTCGGAAAAGGCGTACCGTAGGCATTGTCGATCAATAAAGGAACATTATTTTCTCTGGCGACCTGGTCCAGTTGCAAACATTCCGCATCAGTAAGTACATTACCACTTGGATTGGTAGGCCGGGATACACAGATTAATCCGGTATCCTGATTAATCTCAAGGTTCTCAAAATCTACTTGATACTTAAAATAACCACCATCCAGCCGCTCAATTTTTGCTTCCTGACTGACAATTACATCTGATTCAATAGCCACATCGCAATAACCAATATATTCAGGCACCAGAGGTATGAGGACTTTTTGCTGGCGCTCACCCGAACGCCCTGCGAAGGAATTGAACAGTACAAAAAAAGAACTCTGGCTACCATGGGTGAGGGCAATATTTTTGGTACTAATCGGCCAGCTATACTGTTGCTGGAAAAAATCTACCAGAGTATCGATAAAACTGTTTTTACCCTGGGGACCATCATAATTAGACAAAGTCCGAAGCAGCTCGCCTGAAGCCTGTAATTTGGCAATGCATTCGTCAAATATCCGGGTAACCTCTGGAATTGCCGCAGGGTTGCCTCCTCCCATCATGACAACATCATCCTGTAATAAACCTTTGTTGAGATCGTCCATGAGATGAGTTATCCCCGAATAGCCAGCAAATCGCCGACCAAATTCTGAAAAGTTCATAGAACTCCAAAAAATAGACAATTGATCCAGTCAGCATAACGTAATTTGTTAAATTAGAATCGAATAAAAAATTAGATGCTTAAAACAAATGCTTATGTCCACCCAGGTATATATAAATTAATGCCGCTCAATTTGTTAAACATCTGGTTTTAGCGATAATAAGCACATGGAATATTTACATAGTATCGGTTTTGAGGTTCGTGATTACGAATGCGATATGCAGGGCGTTGTAAACAATGGTGTTTATCAAAATTATCTCGAGCATGCTCGTCACGAATTTTTAAAAACGCTGCAGCTTAACTTTGCTGAAGTGACACGGAGCGGTATACATCTTGTCGTCGTGCGTGCTGAACTTGACTATCGGGGCTCACTAAAAAGCAACGATTCGTTTGAAGTACGTAGCAACCTAAGGCGATTGACCAGGCTCCGTTTTGAATTTCAGCAGGATATTTACCGCATGCCTGGCGGTCGCCTAATGCTGGAAGGGCGAATTATTGGCACATCGCTCAATGAGCATGGCCGCCCTTTTGCTCCCAAATTACTCGATCAGTTGTTCAATTAACGGATATGATTTAAAGACAAGTCGCCTTGCCAATCAAATCAACCTGATAGCCACAAGTTATCTGGCTGAATGCCTGTAAAGCCAGGTCAATATCTTCATCGTCGGCTATTTGGAACTGATTGAACCCGCATCGTTGCATAAATGCCAATTGATCGGGAATGACATCTCCAACCGCACGAATATCAGCACTATAGCCGTATCGGTCGCGCAATAATTTTGCCTGGCTAAATGCACGACCATCGGCAAAGCTCTCGAAACGTAATACAACCAGTTTTAATTCGGTCAGGCAAAAAAGGAGTTCCTCAACCATTGCATCGGGCTTAAGTTCAACTCCTATTTCAACCCCGGCAGCTAATAGGCTTGGGTATTCGCTGCTCAGCTGCACAAGGTTAAGTGTGACATTCGAATATTCATCAAAACTTTGAACCCCGGCGCATTGAACCCAGATATCTTCAATAGCGCCATTGATATCTATTAACTTAGCCATAAACATTCTCCTTAAATGGATCTCGCCCTAATCTTTCGAGCGTATCTAGAAATGACTCCCCGCTAAATCTATTCTCGATATAGGTAAAGATAATGGTCTCCACTGCCTCGCCTATATTCGCTTTAGCAACTGCAGGCCCCAATACTTTGCCAAGCGCGGTATGATTCGAGGCTGAACCGCCCAGCGTAATCTGATACCAGTCTTCTCCTTTCTTATCGACACCCAGAAGCCCGATATGACCCACATGATGATGACCACAGGCATTCATACAGCCCGAAATATTGATGCGTATTTCACCAAGCGAATGTAATGAGTCAAGTTTATCGAAACGACGCATAATATCTTCGGAAACGTCAAGTGATGTGGCATTCGCCAGCGCACAAAAATCGAATCCGGGGCAGCAGATTATGTCTTTAACCGTTGCGATATTGGGTGTAGCAAGTTTTATCCGGTTGAGCTCGCCCCACAACTGAAAAAGCATCGACTGTTCGACCTGGGCAAACACCAGGTTTTGAGAATAGGTTGTGCGAATTTCCCCCATGCTATATTGCTCGGCCAGCGTAGCAACCGACTCAAGTTGCGTATCGGTAATATCTCCAGGCGGCAGGCCATGATCTTTCAATGATAGATAAACTATACGATATCCGGTATTTTTGTGTGAGCGGGTATTTTGATGGTACCAACTTGCAAATATCGGATTGGTATTCAAAAGATGTTTCAGGGATTTATCTTCAGCCGGCAGCGCCCGGTATTCATGCGTTTTAAAGGATTCGATTACAGACTGGATTTTCTGGTCGCTGAGTCGAAGCTCTGTTTTCCGGATATGTGCCCATTCAGCTTCCACCTGCTGATGAAATTGATCTATGCCAATAGCATTGACCAGAATCTTAATACGCGCCTTATAGAGATTATCGCGGCGGCCATGCAGATTGTAAACTCGCAAAATGGCTTCCATATAACTAATCAGATCGTTCCTGGGTAGGAACGAATTGATTAATTTTCCGATAACCGGTGTACGACCCATGCCGCCACCCACCAACACCTTAAAGCCGACTTCACCGAGCTCATTTCGGACCAGGTGCAAACCGATATCATGCACCTGGGTGGCGACTCGGTCTTCTCGTGAACCGGTTACCGCAAACTTAAATTTTCGCGGCAGATAGGAAAATTCAGGATGCAGAGTCGACCACTGGCGCAGTAATTCGCACCATACTCGCGGGTCTTCGATTTCATCGGGCGCCACGCCGGCAAGCGGGTCGGAAGTTACGTTCCGAATGCAGTTGCCGCTGGTCTGGATGGCATGCATCTGCACACTGGCTAGCTCTTCAAGCATATCGGGAACATCACCAATTTCCGGCCAGTTAAATTGAAAATTCTGACGCGTGGTGACATGCACATATCCGCGGTCATAGCGCCTGGCGAGACCTGCAAGGCACCGCATCTGTTCAGAATTAGTGACACCATAAGGCACGGCAACTCTGAGCATTGGCGCATGGCGTTGAACATAGAGGCCATTCCTCAAACGAAGCTGCTTAAACACTTCTTCGTCGAGTTGACCATCAAGGTACCGTTGCGTCTGATCACGAAACTGATTGACCCGTTGTGCGACGACCTGCTGGTCGATAGGGTTATAGGCGTACATGTGCTCACCTGAAATAACAAGTTTAAAAAACAGGCAATATAGCGCTGCTCGGTTCGCCTAAAAAATGATATATTCAGATACTATATTAAATCCAATGATATTAGCTCCGGCAGTAGCAAATTAATTGATACACTATAGATTGAAAAATCTCCATAGCTTCGTTCCAGATCTGCCCATTATGGTCAGATTTATTGATTGCATGACGTCTATGACATTGAGAAAATGGATCTTTCAATTTCAGGAATAGCTATGGGATTTCTCAGTAGTAAAAAAGCGCTCATCGCTGGTATCGCCAGCAATCGATCAATCGCTTATGGCATTGCCAGGGCCATGCATCGCGAGGGTGCCGAACTCGCTTTCAGTTACCCCAATGAAAAACTACGGCCAAGAGTAGAAAAATTTGCTGCCGAATTCGGGTCAGAAATTGTTCTCCCTTGTGATGTCACCGTCGATGAAGATATTACGGAATTATTCGATTCGTTGCGTCAGCGCTGGGATTCTCTCGATTGTCTCGTACATTCGGTCGCCTTTGCACCACGTGAGGCACTGGATGGTGACTACCTGAAGAACCTGGATCGTGAGGCCTTTCGTGTCGCGCACGACATCAGTTCCTATAGCCTTGCCGCAATGGCAAAAGCTGCGAGACCAATGATGCAAAACACTAATGGCGCAATCATCACCATGTCTTACCTCGGTTCCGAACGCGCTCTGCCAAACTACAATATTATGGGTGTTGCCAAAGCTAGCTTAGAAGCCAACGTGCGCTATCTGGCGGCATCACTAGGTCCAGAAGGAATTCGGGTAAATTCAATTTCGGCCGGCCCGATTAAGACTCTTGCAGCTGCCGGCATCGGAGACTTCAAGAAAATACTCGATGAAGTAGCGCGCAATTCTCCCTTACGTCGCAATGTTACCACTGAAGATGTCGGTAATACCGGCGCTTTTTTATGTTCCGATCTGGCTGCAGGTATTACCGGTGAAAATATATATGTGGACTCTGGTTACAACATTGTCAGCATGGGCGTTCTCGAATCTTAAATTATCCGAATCTTAAATCGTATTTGATTTGATCGACATTTCTTTAATAATCCAGCTCGCTTGCAGGGGTTTTAACCACATCGGCACGGTTGCTTATAACCTTGAGAATCGATTGATATTCCTGACCAGCAATAGCTGTGTTAAGTGAGCTAGTCTGTTTGTCAGTAAAGCCATTATCGCTGGTATTAACTGATACTAATTCCACCACCGAATAATCACCGTTAGCGTGGGTAAAGCCCTGAAAGGTCGATCCGGTTTCGGGCTTAGGCATGCTAAATGACAGCTTTACAATATCACCGTCGACATCCTTACTCTTACGATCAAAAGCAGCAGGCTCAACGATACCAACATTCCATTCGCTCGCTATCGAGGCCAGCGACTTTCCAGACTTAACAGCCTCCAGAGCCTTTTTGCCGGCATCGATATTGTCTCGCCGAGTTTTATTTCGTCTTAATTCTGCAACAATATCATCCCTGACTTCTTCAAGGCTTTTCGGGGTGGCGGGCTTGTGATCATTTAAATGAATAAAAACTATCCGATTATCGGCCAACTCTATCGCCTCACTATTAACGCCCTGTTGGAGTACTTCCGGGGAAAATGCGATACGTCTAATTTTTGCTTCGGCCGCAATGTCGTCACCGTTAAAACGACCAAACCATCCCGATGTCTGCATCTTCAAACCGAGTTGTTCAGCAGCAGGCAGTAGAGAGTCGGGTTGCTCATAGGCAAGGTTGGCAAGGTTTTCTGATAAATCGTAAATCTGGCTTTCCGCCAGTTCTGTTTTTATTTCATCTTCTATTTGTTTACTAACATCTTCCAATGAGCGTGACTCACCGCCCGAAATATCATACAGCTTAATTAAATGCCAGCCGAAAGAGGTTTTTATCGGTTGACTGATCTCGCCAGGCTGCAAATCGAATAAGGCCGCTTCAAAAGCCTGCACCATCATGCCTCGTTCTATCTCGCCAAGGTCACCACCATCTTCTGCCGAAGCCGGATCCTGCGAACGCTCCCTGGCTAATTGAGCAAAATCGGCGCCCAATTCTAACTGCGAACGAATTTCCTTCAATTGATTTTCGACTTTTAGACTGTCTTCTTCCGAAGCATCAGCTTTCAGGGTCAGTAGAATATGGCTTGCCGTGCGAACTTCGGCACTGGAGTAGGCATCCCTGGTTTGTTCGTATCGGTTTCGAATCTGATCGGCATCAACTTCTGTGGCGCGTTTTATCGCATCCAGACTGAGTTCAATATAGTCCACTTTGACCTGTTCATCAGTCATGTAACGGGATTGATTTTTATCAAAATAGTCGCTTATCTCTTCATCGCTAACCGGGTAAGAGTCACTGGCGATCGATTTTGTCAAGAATCGAATACGTCGCATCTGATTTGACAACGCTGCCAATTTTTCGAGAGCACGTGGAATACTAAATGCGGTAGCAGAAATGCCGGTTTTTAATTGTTCTATTGCCTGACTTCTACGTAATTCGGACTCCCAACCTGACGTTGAATAACCCAAAGAAGCAATCTGGCGTTGATAAATTTCAGGATCGAATTGTCCATCTGTCTGGAAAGCCTCGATTGAACGAATAATCTTGTTTAACTGGCTATTGCCGATACGATAGTGATTTTTATCGGCATAGGCGCGCAGCGCGAACTCTTCAACCATTTTTGATAGAACCCGATCTTTCATCAAGCCCTCATCACTGAAAGCCGCCGGAATATTACCACCGAATACCTGTAACAGCCGTTGGCGGTAATTCGCATAGGCTGTATCCAGATCCTGAAGGCTTATTTCCTGCCCATCTACAATTGCAGCCGGCGGTACTTCACCACCACCGAGATAGGAATTAACGCCCCAAAGGGCAAAAGGGATACTGATCAGAAAAACGATGAGGTAGGCGATCCAGCCGCTGGTTTTGTCTCTAATCGATTGCAACATGACTATTATTCACTGATAGTAAAGTTTCAAAATTACCGGGGATTGAGCGCCCTCTACGAGCGCTATCAATGGTGGCGGAGTGGACGGGACTCGAACCCGCGACCCCCGGCGTGACAGGCCGGTATTCTAACCAACTGAACTACCACTCCTGATTTTCAAAATGGTGGGTGCTGAGGGGATCGAACCCCCGACCCTCGCCTTGTAAGGGCGATGCTCTCCCAGCTGAGCTAAGCACCCAGTGTGGCTTGAAGGCGCGCTAGTTTACAGCGTCTTTTAGGGCTTTGCCAGCTTTAAATGCAGGAACTTTTGATGCCTTAATCTGGATGGTTTCACCAGTTCGAGGGTTACGTCCAGAACGCGCTTCACGTTGACGTACGAGGAAAGTTCCAAAACCGACAACGGTAACTTGATCGTTAGATTTAAGCGCTTCGGTCACTGCAGCAATCACACCGTCAACTGCACGAGCAGAATCAGCTTTGCTCAAGTCAGCAGCATTTGCTACAGCATCAATAAGTTCGGATTTATTCATTTGATATTTTCCATTGGTTTAGGTTCAGTTACGTTAATCCACAATATGGATAAGCAACAAAGGTCTATTATATTTTAATTTAATTGCTGCAGGCGATCATTTTTGACTATTAGTATTCACCGCGCTTCCAGAGCTGCGAATTAAACCAACAGCTGGCTTGAGGGTCAACCTAATTCAGGCAAAAATGTGGACAATTCCTCATAAAATTTCAGTCTGGTTAGTGCGCCACGACGCCAGGCAACTTTTTGTCCTTTTGTTTCGCCTTTGGCGCAGTTGCGGTTTCCTCAGATTCAGCCGGTAAAGGCGTTGGTTGATGAGCCAGCGCCACTTCCAGCACTTTATCAATCCACCTGACTGGGATAACCTCCAGCCTGGACTTTATATTGTCTGGAATTTCGGTTAAATCTTTTTCATTTTCCGCCGGAATCAACACGGTTGTAATACCGCCGCGATGTGCTGCCAGCAGTTTTTCTTTCAACCCACCTATTGGTAAGACTTCCCCTCGTAAGGTGATTTCACCGGTCATAGCAACTTCAGCTTTAACGGGAATATTTGTGAGCGCAGAAACCAGGGCCGTGCACATGCCTACACCTGCGCTGGGGCCATCTTTCGGAGTGGCCCCTTCGGGTACATGGATGTGAATATCCTTCTTTTCATTAAATTCGGGATTTACGCCCAATACGCGAGCGCGGCTACGGACTACCGTAAGCGCTGCCTGTATAGACTCCTTCATGACATCACCGAGTTGGCCGGTTTGTACGAAAGTGCCTTTACCGTCTATAACAGCCGATTCTATGGTCAGTAATTCTCCACCAACCTCGGTCCAGGCCAGACCGGTAACTTGCCCTACCTGATCACTTTCTTCCGCAGAACCAAACCGAAAACGTTTCACACCGAGATATTTTTCGATATTTTTTGCGTTCACGGCAATTTTTTTCGACGACGGTTTCAACAACATACTTTTAACGGCTTTCCGACATATCTTTGAAATTTCCCGTTCCAGGTTACGAACTCCTGCTTCACGGGTATAACGCTGAATTATTTCCCTGACAGCACTTTTATGAAAATCGATTTCACTTTCCTTGAGACCATTCTCGCGAATCTGCTTGGGAACCAGATACTTCAGAGCAATATTTAACTTCTCGTCTTCGGTGTAACCCGGAATACGGATAACTTCCATGCGATCCAGTAAAGGACCTGGAATATTCATACTATTCGAAGTGGCCACAAACATAACATCCGATAAATCGAAATCTACTTCCAGATAATGATCAGCAAAGGTGTGATTTTGCTCTGGATCAAGCACCTCCAATAAAGCCGACGCCGGATCACCACGGAAGTCCATTGCCATTTTGTCAATTTCATCAAGTAAAAACAGCGGATTACGAACTTTAACCCGAGACAGGTTTTGTATGATTTTCCCGGGCATTGAGCCAATATAGGTTCGGCGATGGCCACGAATTTCCGATTCATCGCGTACACCACCAAGTGACATACGCGAAAATTTACGATTCGTCGCACGGGCTATCGAACGACCGATCGAGGTCTTGCCAACACCTGGCGGACCCACCAAACAAAGAATTGGACCTTTCAGTTTACGCACACGTTGTTGAACTGCGAGATATTCCAGGATACGCTCCTTCACTTTTTCCAGGCCATAGTGATCTTCTTCAAGTACCTTTTCTGCCTGGGCCAAATCTTTCCTGATCTTCGATCTTTTCTTCCAGGGTACACTCACAAGCCAGTCAATATAGTTTCGAACAACAGCGGCTTCCGCAGACATCGGCGACATCATTTTTAGCTTATTCAGTTCCGAATCCGCTTTTTCCCGGGCATCCTTCGACATACCCGACTTTTGTATCTTGTTTTGCAGGTCATCGACTTCGTTGGGCGCGTCATCCATATCGCCGAGTTCTTTTTGAATCGCTTTCATTTGTTCATTCAAATAGTACTCGCGTTGACTCTTCTCCATTTGCTGCTTGACACGACCACGAATGCGCTTTTCGATCTGCATCAGATCTATTTCACCTTCAATTTTGCTCATGATGTGCTCGATACGTTCACGGGGATCCTGAATTTCGAGAATCTCCTGTTTTTCGTCGAGCTTCAAAGACATATGAGCGGCGATGGTATCGGCTAGACGACTCGGGTCGTCTATGCCTGAAAGTGATGTTAATATTTCGGGGGGAACTTTTTTATTGAGTTTAACGTATTGGTCGAACAGATTGAGTACCGAACGCAATAATACTTCGGCTTCACGATCATCGACTAAGGTTGAATTTTCAAGTACCTGGGTCGAAGCTGAAAAATATTCGTTAGTTTCTAAAATACTATCGACAATAACCCTGTCGCCACCTTCAACCAAAACCTTGATTGTGCCATCGGGCAGTTTAAGCATTTGTAAAATCGTCGACAAAGTACCTATTTTATAGAGATCGTTTTGCGCCGGTTCATCGACTTCAGCGTTACGCTGCGCCAGTAATAAGATTTTCTTGTTATCAGCCATCGCAGCTTCGAGTGCGAGAATTGACTTATCACGACCAACAAATAGCGGAATAACCATGTGCGGATATACGACAACATCGCGCAGTGGCAGTACCGGAATCAGTTGTCGATCCTGTTCCTTCGCGAGTGGTGTGTTCTGTAAATCGGACATAAGCGCCTCGAAAGCTGGGTATCGGTTTTATATGGGCCTGAAGCTAAATGTTTCAACCCCAATTATAGGCTCTTATCCAGGTAAATATTAGATCATTTATTCGTCAGAAGCAGCTCTTTGCATTTCACCACCTTCATAGATTACATAAGGTTGAGCGTTACCTTCAATAACGGCAGCATCAACAACAACTTTACTCACGTCCTCCATGGCTGGAAGGTCGTACATGATGTCGAGTAGTGTATTTTCCAGAATAGTACGCAAACCCCGAGCCCCGGTTTTTCGATCCATGGCTTTTATCGCAACTGCGTTCAACGAATCGGGTCGGAATTCTATTTCACAACCTTCAATTTCAAACATTTTTTGATATTGTTTGGTAATTGCATTCTTGGGTTCAGTGAGAATTTTAACTAAAGCAGTTTCATCAAGTTCTTCAAGCGTAGCAATGACGGGCAATCTACCGACAAATTCCGGAATTAAACCGTATTTAATCAGGTCTTCAGGTTCAACTTTAGGGATAACTTCACCAAATAGGCTCTCACTATCTTTACTCTTCAGATTGGCGCCAAATCCGATGCCGCCCTTTTCTGAACGATTTAAAATCACTTTATCGAGGCCCGCGAACGCACCTCCACAAATAAATAAAATTTTACCTGTATCAACTTGCAAAAATTCTTGCTGCGGGTGTTTTCTGCCGCCCTGCGGGGGTACCGAAGCAATAGTGCCTTCAATTAACTTAAGTAAAGCCTGTTGAACACCTTCCCCGGAGACGTCCCTGGTTATCGACGGGTTATCCGATTTTCGCGAAATCTTGTCTATCTCATCGATATAAACAATGCCAGTTTGGGCTTTCTCGACATCATAATCACATTTTTGCAGGAGCTTCTGGATAATGTTTTCGACATCTTCACCCACATAACCTGCTTCGGTTAATGTTGTTGCGTCAGCTATGGCAAAGGGTACATTGAGCAATCTGGCCAATGTTTCTGCGAGCAATGTCTTTCCCGAGCCGGTCGGACCAATTAGCAGTATATTACTTTTCGACAATTCAATATCGTCTTTAATATGGCCAACCTCAAGCCGTTTATAGTGATTATAAACGGCCACTGAGAGTACTCTTTTTGCGCGGCTTTGTCCGATAACGTACTCATCAAGCACATCGTAGATTTCGTGCGGAATTGGTAGCTTGCTTTCTGAATCTTCGTTTTTTTCGTGGATTTCTTCGCGAATGATGTCATTACAAAGATCGACACACTCGTCACAAATAAATACGGATGGGCCCGCAATCAACTTTTTGACTTCATGCTGACTCTTGCCGCAAAAAGAACAATATAATAGCTTTTCGTCTTTATTTTTTGATCTATCGTCGCTCATATTGACCACCAATTCCTAATACCGTAACTCAATGCTGATTTGATAATATTAGACCAAACAGACAAGCACAACTGAAAAAACCATTTTTGCGATGCTCTTCAAGATTAAACATCAAAAATCGGGATCTATCGGTAATAATTGACCAGAAAACAGACCAATTATTACCGAATTTGACAATTTAACGGCTTTAGGCAGTTAAACTCGATACCGCGAATTATAGAGATTAGACTATTCGGTCACTCTTCTGGTTCGGCACGTGAGGATAAAACTTGATCAATAAGTCCATATTCGACCGATTCCTCCGCACTCATAAAATTGTCACGCTCTGTATCCTTATCGATGTCGGACTCCATTTTTCCGGTATGCGAAGCAAGCAAACGGTTTAGGCGTGACCTGACGGTGAGAATTTCCCGAGCGTGAATCTCAAAGTCGCTAGCTTGACCCTGGAAACCACCTAACGGCTGGTGAATCATGACGCGCGAATGCGGCAGGCCGAAACGTTTACCTGCGCTACCACCTGCCAGGAGAATCGCACCCATACTGGCAGCCTGACCGGTACATAACGTACTGACATCGGGCTGGATGAATTGCATAGTGTCGTAAATTGCCAAACCCGCAGTAACCGAACCACCCGGACTATTGATATACAAGGAAATATCCTTGTCGGGATTTTCAGATTCAAGAAACAACAACTGGGCAACGATCAAATTAGCCATGTGATCTTCTATCGGGCCAACGACAAAAATAACCCGTTCTTTCAATAAACGTGAGTATATATCGTATGCGCGCTCACCCCGGGCCGATTGCTCGACGACCATCGGCACCAAATTGGCCCGAACATCATCTTGCCGGTAGATAGAGGTAATGCTCGATTTAATCATGTCTTCGTTCATTGTTATTCCTGGTTATTCAGCAGCACTGTTCATCATTTCTTCAAAACTTGACTGCCGCCTGGTGACCGATGCTCTACTAAGAATGTGCTCGACAACCTGTTCTTCCAGTACCATGGCCTCAAGCGAAGTTTTCGCCTCTCTGTTCTGACGGTAATACTCTTTGACCTGAGATGGTTCTTCATAGGAAGCAGCCATATCGTTTAATGTAGTCTCGACTCTGAATTTATCAACTTCGATTTTTTCACATTTGATCAATTCGCCAACCAACAGGCCAATTTGAACGCGCTTTTTCGCCGCTTCCTGAAACATTTCGTCAGGAAGTTTTGAAATATCGATGTCTGCAGAACCCTGTCCCATGCGCTGTATCGCCTGGGTTTTCTGTGTTTTGACTTCCTCCTCGATCATAGCGGTAGGTGCAATAATTTCGTTTGCATCGAGCAACCCCTCCAGCGCGGCATTTTTTACCGTCTGTTTAACTCGCTGTTCTAGCTCTTTTTCCATATTGTTTCGCACATCGGTGCGAAATTTCTCCAGATCGCCATTATCGATGCCAAAGGCCTTAATGAATTCAGCATCTACCTCTGGCAGTTTTGGTTCCGATATCCTGGTTGATCTAAGTGTAAATTCCGCTGTCTTTCCAGCCACATCTTTACCATGGTAGTCTGCCGGAAAATTGACCTTAATGGTTTTTTCCTCATCGATAGAAATACCTTCCAGACCAGCTTCAAATTCCGGCAACATCTGCCCAGCTCCAATTTCGACCGCCATATCCTTGCCCGAACCACCTTCAAAAACCTCCCCGTCTATACGGCCTTCAAAATCAACCATTACTTGGTCTCCAGTAGTCGCTACGCGTTCAATTTCAACCCATTCTTTGTGTTGTTCACGTAGCTTTTCAACCATGGCCTCATAGTCGGAATCAACCACTACCGCTTCGACCTGCTCAACCTTGATTGAATCCAGATCCATTTTGCCGATCTCGGGGAAAACTTCAAAAACAGCGGTATAAGAAACTTCCTCAACTCCTTCAGAATTAACCGATTCGATGCTAGGCGTACCGGCCGGACGAATATTTTCCTGGGAAATTGCTTCACGATATGACGATTCGATGACGTCGCCAATTACTTCCTGGCGCACATGCCCACCATACTTCTGCTGAACTACTTTGAGCGGCACCTTACCCGGACGAAATCCGTCGATACGCACTGTTTTAGTCAATTCCTTAAGTTTTTTCTCAACGGCTAGCGTTACGGTCTCCGAAGGAATTTGCACTGTCATTTTGCGTTCGAGGCCTTCGAGGGTTTCTATGGAAACTTGCATGATGAAATCTCGTGATTTTCTATGTTGGGGTATGACCGGATGATAATCCGGTGATTGATAACTAAATTCTCAGGTTCCTGATAAAAAGTGGTGCGAAAGGAGAGACTCGAACTCTCACATCAAAGATACCAGAACCTAAATCTGGCGCGTCTACCAATTCCGCCACTTTCGCACATGACTCGCCTAGTGTGCCT
This sequence comes from uncultured Gammaproteobacteria bacterium, assembly GCA_964651385.1. Classification (GTDB taxonomy): domain Bacteria; phylum Pseudomonadota; class Gammaproteobacteria. The sequence goes on from CAZYYM010000004.1 coordinate 82,318, forward strand.
TATACTATAGGCTATTAGCCGATGATTATACTAACTAATCAAATACTTACACATCCAACAGAATCCTTCTAGCTCTGGACTCTACTGACGCCTGTTGCCAGACGCTAAAAATGGGGTGGACGATGGGGATCGAACCCACGACAACAAGAATCACAATCTTGCACTCTACCAACTGAGCTACGCCCACCATTAAAATTGGCACGCCCGGCAGGATTCGAACCTGCTACCCTCGGCTTAGAAGGCCGATGCTCTATCCAAATGAGCTACG
>CAZYYM010000005.1:0-80234 GCA_964651385.1 uncultured Gammaproteobacteria bacterium
GTGGAAATTTCGCTCGATAAACATTGCAAAAATCGGGTCGACGCAGCAGCAGACATCGTAAAAAAGGCTGCAGCCGGCGACGCCGCGATTTACGGCATAAATACGGGTTTCGGTAAACTAGCCAGTACGCGTATTGCCGCCAACGAAACCGAGCAGTTACAGCGCAATTTAATACTCTCGCATTGTTGTGGTGTCGGTGAGCCATTAGCCGATTCGGTCGTGCGCCTGATACTCCTGTTAAAAATGTTATCGCTGGGCCGTGGCGCCTCAGGTGTACGCTGGGAAATTCTGCAGAGACTAGAATCTTTTCTGAAGCTAGATTTGTTACCCATCGTACCGGCTCAAGGTTCGGTAGGCGCCTCAGGTGATCTCGCACCGCTGGCGCATTTAACCGCAGTGATCATAGGTGAAGGCCAGGCCCGATATCAGGGAAAGACTATGCCTGCCGCCCAGGCACTGCAAAGCGCCGGTCTGCAACCGATAAAGCTCATCGCCAAGGAGGGCCTGGGCATGATCAATGGCACTCAGGTATCTACCGCTTTAGCTTTAGCCGGTTTGTTTGATGCCTGGAGCCTGCTGCAAACTGCATTGATTTCCGGCGCGCTGAGTACTGACGCTTTAATGGGTTCGACTGCGCCATTTCGACCCGAAATTCACCACCTCCGCGGATTGCAGGGGCAGATTGATGCGGGCGAATCTCTGCGTAATCTGCTCAAAGGCTCATTAATTCGTGAGTCACATCGTGAAGGCGATGATCGAGTCCAGGATCCTTATAGCGTTCGATGCCAACCCCAGGTTATGGGCGCCTGTATTGACCTGTTGCGCCACAGCGCCAGAACACTCGAAATCGAGGCCAATGCGGTTACTGACAATCCAATTGTTATCCTCGAAGACGCGTCGATCCTCTCCGGCGGTAACTTTCATGCCGAACCGGTCGCCTTTGCAGCCGATCAATGCGCACTGGCGATAGCCGAATCAGGTTCGATTACCGAACGACGAATTGCTACCACAGTAGACCCGTCACAAAGCTATGGTCTACCCGCTTTTCTGACCCCGAACCCGGGATTGAATTCGGGTTTCATGATTGCTGAAGTCACTTCCGCGGCGCTAATGGCAGAAAACAAACAGCGCGCCATGCCCTGCTCGATCGACTCAACACCCACCAGCGCCAATCAGGAAGATCATGTATCCATGGCCTGCCACGGCGCGCGCCGTCTCGGCCCGATGAATCAGAATCTATCGAGTATTATCGCTATCGAGTTTCTGATTGCTACCCAGGGAATCGAATTCCGCGCACCAACGACTACCAGCCCGGCCTTAATGCGGGTGATGAAAAAGTTGCGCAGCGAAGTAACGCCCCTCGGAGATGACCGATATCTTGCGGATAATATTGCCGTAGCGACATCGATGGTAAAGAATCGCTGCTTTATAGAGGCGCTGGCGGACATCTCTTTGCTTCCGGTGCTGTCCGTATGACGCCTGATATAACAATTGGTAATAGTCCTTTATTACTTGCACAGCCACATGGTGGCACCAAAGTACCCGAGGCGATATACCGGCGTTTGAACACAAACGGGCGGGAGCTGGCAGACACCGACTGGCATATTTCTCAGTTATACGATGGTCTTGTCGATGACGTTACGGTGGTTTCTACGCCGGTGCACCGCTACGTGATTGATGCCAATCGTGATCCGGACGATGAATCGCTTTACCCCGGACAAAACACAACCGGACTTTGTCCTACTACAACTTTCGACGGCGTCGATATCTATAGAAAGAATCAGAGGCCATCGGCAGACGAAATTAGAGATCGACTGAAAAAATTCCATCAGCCCTATCATGAAGCTTTACATAGCCAACTCGATCGGCTACGGCAAAAGCACGGCTATGTTATTCTTTACGATTGCCATTCAATACGCTCAATGGTTCCTTATCTATTCGAAGGCAAGTTAGCAGATTTCAATATCGGAACCTACAACGGCGTTAGCTGTGATAGAAATATTCAGATAGTGGTTGAAAATTTATGTGCCAGCAAGGCATTATATAGTTCATTAAGCAATGACCGTTTTAAAGGCGGTTGGACCACCCGGCATTACGGGCAACCCGAACACGGTTATCATGCGATTCAAATGGAACTGGCGCAATGTAACTATATGCAGGAAATGGCACCCTGGACCTATAACGATTCTAGTGCTGAACTATTACGTGGCGTACTTAGAGATATTCTTCTGGCGCTAATCCATCAATCTCCGAGTTGATCCAATAATTAATCCCCTCTACTGCTGTTAAAGCTGCCCGGTTGCCATGCTAGCCAATAAAATCTCTTATACTCCTCCATTGGCCTTTCAGGTAACTGCCTACTAGCCAACATTGGTCGGCATACTGCGCTTACTCGAAAGCCACTTGATTAGCGGTTCCCACTGCTCCCGGTCACGCTTGACAAGATAAGGAGCCATTTCAAACACTCCCATCCCGCGTTCAGCGGCTTTATTATAATTTTGAGTTTCCCGTAAAACACTGATAAATGGCGCTTTGCGTACCTTTTTAAGAAAACTATCGAGCTGATGATAAACATTGGTATTTTCTCGGCAACGATTGGCTATCAGGGCGACACGACATTCCTTTCGTGAAACCCGACCATTATCGAGCACTTTCTGTATAAAAGGTGTTGCCGCCCGCATATCGATCGGTGACGGCAATATTGGAATGATAATACTCTGCGCCCTGCGCAGTAATACATTTAATGCCTTACCATAAACTGCAGCCGGTGTATCGTAGATCACATAATCGACATTACGCGGTAGCCGAAATTTACCACTTGAAGCATCCACTCCGAGAATCGATTTACGGCCCGAACTTCTCGTCGCCAGCCATTCTAGACTGGATGATTGTGGATCAAAGTCGGCCAGTACAACTTTATTACCCTCCGACGCGTAATAGCTTGCCAGATTAGTCGAAACCGTACTTTTACCCGAACCGCCTTTAGAATTGAGCACCATGATTGATCGCATTGCTTCGCACCTTAAAATGTTTCCTGAATAAATTATCCTCGAATTTACCACCCGGTGCAAAACTCAACGCCATTCTTTCAGGGATTTTTTTCCAGATTGATACCTAGTTCCCCCCAAAGCGCGTCTATTTTTTCTATTACGGCGGGATCCATCACGATTGGTTTACCCCACTTACGACTGGTTTCTCCGGGCATTTTACTGGTTGCATCCAACCCCATTTTTGACCCCAGGCCAGATACCGGTGAGGCAAAATCAAGGTAATCGATGGGGGTATTTTCTATCAGCGTAGTATCTCGAGCGGGGTCTACGCGTGTCGAAATAGCCCAGATCACGTCCTCCCAGCTTCGAGCATCGATATCGTCATCGACCACGATGACAAATTTGGTGTACATAAATTGACGCAAATAAGACCAGACACCCATCATCACGCGCTTGGCGTGACCGGGGTATTGTTTTTTCATGCTGACGATGGCAACCCGGTAAGAACATCCCTCGGCAGGTAGGTAAAAGTCGGAAATTTCCGGAAACTGTTTTTGCAAAATAGGAACGAACACTTCATTCAGCGCCTGCCCCAGTACCGACGGTTCATCCGGCGGTCTACCGGTATAAGTACTATGATAAATCGGGTTATCGCGCATGCTCATGGCTTCGATGGTAAAAACCGGGAAGCGTTCGGTTTCATTGTAATAGCCGGTATGATCGCCAAACGGCCCTTCTTCGGCTTCTTCGCCGGGGTAAATAAAGCCTTCCAGTATAATTTCCGCGCGCGCCGGCACAAGTAAATCCGATAACAGAGACTTTGCGACCTCGGTTTTACCACCGCGCAACAATCCAGCAAAAGCATATTCGGACAAACTGTCGGGTATCGGCGTAACCGCCGCGAGGATAGTCGCCGGATCACATCCGAGCACGACCGATAACGGAAAAGGCTCCTCGCCTTTTTGCTCGAGCCACTCTCGATAATCAAGCGCACCACCGCGGTGGGATAACCAGCGCATAATAACTTTGTTTCTGCCAATTACCTGCTGACGATAAATACCGAGATTATCGCGGTTTTTATTCGGCCCTCTGGTAGTTACCAGACCCCAGGTAATTAAAGCGCCAACATCACCCGGCCAACAAGTTTGAATCGGTAATAGCGATAAATCTACCGCATCACCCCTTAATATATTTTCCTGACATTTCGGTTTTTTCACTACTTTTGGCGACATATCAAGGACTTTACGGTAAATAGGTAAAGATTTTAACGCCTCTATAAATCCCTTTGGCGGCTCCGGCTCCTTTAGAAAGGCCAGTAATTTCCCAATTTCGCGTAATGCTTCGGATTGCGTTTCACCCAGGGCTAGCGCGACTCGTTGTTCGGTACCAAATAAATTCGCCAACAATGAAATCCGGCTATCACCTGCCCTTTCGAAAAGTAGCGCCGGGCCTCCAGCACGCAGCGTTCTATCGGATACTTCAGTTATCTCCAACCTGGGATCTATTAACTGTTTGATGCGTACCAGGTCGTTATTTTTTTCGAGTTGCTCGATAAACTCGCGTAAGTCCCGGTAAGCCATGGTTAAAAAACTCGGGTTTACCAGACTTTAATGCCGTGGAATTTCCGTTTTATCGCCCTTTCAGTGGTTGTTTTTCCTAGCAGAAAACCCACTAATATTATGACAACAATCGATAATGCCAGGTATTGCCAGTAAGTCATCACAATCTTTTTCAGCGATGCCAGTGCGGGTCGTGAATTTTCTTTCCGCTGCTTCTCTTTGGTAGCCTGTATCATTTCATTTATCGTGGACTCAGCAGATAATTTTTGCCGTTCGAGGTTAGTGATTTTTTCGCTCATGGAATCCATATCCCGCTCATATTGATCGAGCACGACCTTGCTATTATTTAGTTTTTCCAATTCCCTTTTCAGTAGTTCATTGGTTTCAGTCATATCTGCCAGCAATAGATTGGAAGTCGGTTCAGAAACCAGAAACCCGCGTTTTACCCATCCCCGTTTCCCCGATGGTGCTATAACTTTGGCATAAGGTCCGGCTACTTCCAAAATAATTAATTTATCGCCGGAGCTCAGGTAAAGTATGGCTTTACTCTGGGCGTCTGCCTGTTGATATAGAGATAAACGTAGCTGATCGGTAACATAGAGTACTGTATTATCGTCGTCAGATGCCTGTTCCTGGGCATTTGCTGAAATTGGCAACAAAAAAACAAATAAGGTAAAAATGAATAGTTTGTTCATATTATTTTAGCTGGTTATGCCGCCGTGTCGTAACAGCGCTCCAATTGTAGGTTGCCGGCCACGAAAACACTTAAAAGATTCCATCGCTGGCCGCGAGCCACCCATTTCCAGTATGCAATGAAGGAACCTTTGACCTGTTTCCGCATTGAAAATGCCTTCTTCTTCAAAAGCGGCGAAAGCATCGGCCGATAATACCTCGGCCCATTTATAGCTATAATAACCAGCCGCATACCCCCCTGCAAATATATGCGAAAAGCCATTCTGAAACCGATTTCCCGGTGGCGTTTTTACCACTGAAATCTGCTCTCGAACGTCGTCGAGTATTTGCTGTATCTGGTCGGCGGATCTTATCTCGGTTTGCTGATGCAATTTAATATCGAATAACGAAAATTCTATTTGTCGAAGCATTTGTAAAGCGCTTTGAAAATTTTTCGCGGCCGTCATTTTATCGAAGAGCTCGTCGGGCAATAACTCACCGCTTTGATAATGCCTGGCAAACAATGCCAGTGCCTGCTTTTGCCAGCAGAAATTTTCCATAAACTGACTCGGTAATTCCACGGCATCCCACTCTACACCGTTAATACCGGCTACCTCAGGTACATCTATACGGGTTAACATATGGTGTAATCCATGCCCGAATTCATGAAACAGCGTAATCATTTCATCGTGGGTAAATAATGCGGGCAGGTCACCGATTGGCGGAGTCAAGTTGCAAGTCAAATAGGCCACTGGTAGTTGTAAATGATTATCAATTTTATAACGATTAATACATTCATCCATCCAGGCGCCACCCCGTTTATTTTCACGCGCGTACAAATCAAGATAAAACTGGCCGATTGCCTTACCCTTCGAGTCTTTGATTGTATAAAACCGGACACTGGGATCCCAGACATCGATACCGGTCTCAATTTGCTCTATATCCACCCGAAATAAAGTTTTGACGATTTGAAACAGGCCACTTATGACCTGGTCATCCGAAAAATAGGGTTTTAAATCTTCCTCAGATATTTGATAAAGCTGTTGTTTGAGCTTTTCACTGTAATAGGCGTAATCCCAGGCCTGTAATTCACCCTCAAAACCTAGTGACTCGGCGAATCGCTGGCGTTCATTGAATTCGGATAGGGCCGCCTGCTTGCTTCGCTCCGCGAGATCTTGCAGAAATTGTACGACCACGTTTACCGAACTTGCCATTTTGGTTTCCAGCGATAATTCGGCGAAATCGCTGAATCCAAGTAATTTAGCTTTTTCCCGCCTTTTAACAACAATATCGACCATGTTCGTCGAATTATCCCATTTTTTATCGGTAAAACCCTGATCCGAAGCCCGGGTTGTGTAAGCCTGATATATTGATTTGCGTAAATTTTGATCGTCGGCGTAGGTTATGACAGCAATATAACAGGGCATATCCAGGGTAACACGATAACCATCGAGGTCTTTTTGCTGTGCCAGTTGCCGCATCATCGAAATGGCGTATTCGGGAATGCCTACGAGTTGGCTCTTATCTTCGATCAGAATCTGCCAAGATTGAGTGGAGTCGAGCAGATTATTTTCAAAACTGGACGTTAGATTCGACAGGTCTTTTTGCAATTGCTGATAATGCAATCGCGCTTCACCTTCCAGGTCGACACCACCGAGGCGAAAATATTTCAGAGAATCGGTTATGGTTTTTTGCTGGGCTATATCGAGCTGATCAAACACACCCGAATCAGCAATACGACAAATAAGTTCGTATAAATCACGGTTTTGACTGATTTCAGTCGAGTATTCACTTAATAACGGCAAGCACTGGTTATAGGCTTCACGAAGAGAGTCGTTACTTTTAACCGAATTCATGTGGCGCACTGGCGACCAGGCTTTGCTTAAACGGTCCTCCATTAACGCCAGGGGATTAATCAGTTTATCCCAGTCAGCCCGCTTTTTGTTGATCAACTGTTGTATCGATGAGCGGTTTTCACTTATGATTTTTTCGATCGCCGGGCGTATCAACTCTGGCTTAATTTCGCTGAAAACGGGCAATTGCTGTTGATCATGTAACGGTTTATTCAATGATATCTCTCGCCTGTCAAGCTGCTAAAGGTGATCTAATCGTAACGCAAAATAGTATCGCAAAAAACAGTACAAGTGCAGCGATAACAAATACCAACGATAAAATTTTTTCCCGCGAAATCAGATCCTCGATTTGACAATCGTTCATTGATTCTCGCGGTTCAAGTCGATGCGTCTGGAAATTACCGATCAGGTATCCGACAAGCAATACAATGATAGTTAGAATAACAATGGTAGATATTTGCATCCGATGACACTAGTAGAGCAGATACCTTGCCCGGTCACAATTAATATTATTAAATATCAACAAGTTATAAATTATACGTCCAGATTACTGACATTCAATGCATTGGATTCTATAAAATCTCGGCGGGGTTCCACTTGATCTCCCATTAAGGTAGTAAACACCTCATCTGCTACAATGGCATCTTCGATTCTGACCTGTAGTAATCGTCGATTCCCCGGATCCATAGTGGTTTCCCAAAGTTGATCCGGATTCATTTCACCTAGACCCTTATAGCGTTGTATATTTAATCCTTTACGCGCTTCCCTCATTAACCAGTTATAAACTTCACTAAATTTTGTCACTGCCTGGTAACGTTCCCCTCGAGTAACCTTTGAGTGAGTGGTAAACATATCGCTGGCCTGCTCGACAAATTGAGCAATGATCTGATAATCAGCTCCATTGAAAAACTCGCTGGAAAGCTCGTTACGACTGGAAATACCATGCAATCGTTTATTGATCTCAATACCGTACTGATTACTGTCTTCATCATTAGTCACGCGAGTGATATACGAGATCGATGCTTCACTTTTCTCGTTGAGTCGTGCTGCCAAAACAGCAGACCAGTTTTTCATCTCATTTTCGTCGAACAAACTCGACTCATTTAATGCTGGTAGGTTGATTAATTCATACAGCAGTTCCGGCATGATGTTTTGTTGCAGGCGTTCAAAAATAGCCAATATGGTGATGTATTGTCGAGACAGATTTTCCAGCGCTAAATCGGTTAAAGGTGGTAAACCGTCGTCTAACAGTAACTGAGCACCCTCAATAGCCAGTTGTAACAAATAAGCATTGAGTTCCTTGTCGTCTTTGACATAACGTTCCTGTTTGCCTTTTTTGACTTTATACAAAGGTGGCTGCGCGATATAAACATGCCCACGTTCAACCAGCTCCTTCATTTGACGGTAAAAGAAAGTAAGTAAAAGAGTCCGAATATGGGACCCGTCGACGTCGGCATCAGTCATAATAATAATGTGGTGATAACGCAGTTTATCGATATCAAATTCTTCACGTCCAATGCCACATCCCAAAGCGGTAATCAAAGTTCCAACTTCAGCTGATTGCAACATTTTGTCGAATCGGGCCTTTTCTACATTTAGAATTTTACCCTTCAACGGTAAGATTGCCTGGGTTTTTCGATCACGCCCCTGTTTGGCCGAACCACCGGCTGAATCCCCTTCCACCAGATATATTTCGGATAGACTTGGGTCTTTTTCCTGACAATCGGCGAGTTTACCGGGTAAGCCGGCAATATCGAGCGCCCCCTTGCGTCGCGTCATTTCGCGCGCTTTACGAGCGGCTTCGCGCGCTCGCGCGGCGTCCAATATTTTAGAGGTTATTGCCTTCGCTTCAGCCGGGTTCTCTTGAAGATAATCTTTTAAATATTCACCTACTACCGATTCAACAATGCCCTTTATTTCTGAAGAAACCAGTTTGTCCTTTGTCTGTGACGAGAACTTTGGGTCCGGAACTTTAACCGATAATACCGCAGTTAAACCTTCGCGCGCATCATCGCCACCGGTTGATATTTTGTCCTTTTTTGTTTGTCCGCTAGTTTCCATATACTGATTAAGCGTTCGTGTCAGCGCGGTTCGAAAACCCGACAGATGCGTACCACCATCCCTTTGTGGAATATTATTGGTAAAACAAAATATATTTTCCTGGTAAGAATCATTCCACTGCATCGCAACTTCAACACCAACGTCATGCAGATTCATTTGTATATTAATGACTTTTTCATGAATGGACGTTTTGTTTTTATTAAGATGCTCGACGAATGCGCAAATGCCGCCTTCGTACTCGAAAATATCTTCTTTGTTAGAACGCTCATCTATTAAATGTATACGTACCCCCGAATTTAGAAACGACAGCTCCCTCAATCGCTTCGCCAGAACTTCGAAATGAAACTCTATATCACTGAATATTTCTGTACTCGGTAAAAAACGTAGCTCTGTGCCAGTTTGATCAGTATCTTTGATGGGAGCCAAATCGCCCTGAGGCTCCCCCCTGGCATAGTCTTGAACATACACTTTTCCCTCTCGTTTGACACGAAGCGATAGGGTCGCCGACAATGCATTAACAACCGATATACCCACACCATGCAATCCACCCGATACTTTATACGAGCTATCGTTAAATTTTCCACCAGCGTGTAATACTGTAAGAATAACCTCTGCTGCGGAGCGCCCCTCGCCTTCGTGGATACCGACCGGAATTCCACGACCATTATCTTTAACCGAGATTGATCCATCGGTATGAATAATGACTTTTATCTCAGAACAATGGCCGGCCAGCGCTTCGTCGATCGAATTATCGACTGCTTCGAAGACCATATGATGAAGGCCCGTACCATCATCAGTATCGCCGATATACATACCCGGACGCTTTCGCACAGCATCGAGTCCCTTAAGCACCTGAATGCTATTAGAATTATAGTCTGACATTGATTTTTCTAACTGGGTTTTCGAACTTTTATCATACCATGTTCCACGTGAAACATTTTAAAATCTTTTCCTTCCAGACTGCGATTTGGCTTTCCATCTATATTAGTAACAAAGAGCTGTAAATCGATTTCAAACAAGGCCTGATATATTTTCCGTTGTGCTGATTCATCCATTTCTGCTCGCAAATCGTCTATCAATAAAATTATTTCCTGAGCACATTGTTTAGATACAATTTTTAGTTCAGCTACCATCAGGGCTAATGATAGTCGCTTGATTTGGCCCCGCGATAATATATCTGTTGCCGGCCTGGCATCGGATAGAATCAACAAATCATCGCGATGAATACCGATATTGGTGAATCCACTGCTGATATCCCGGCCTCGCGCGTTCCGCAAAGATTCGGCAAGAGTCAAGCCATTTTTCCAACCCTGCTGGTAATGCAACGATATATTCATATCACTGACCAGATCAGATAACTCTAGATTCACTGTTTTAGCAATTTTTTTGCAATACTCAATTCGCATATTATGCAAAACCATCGATGGTCTAATTAAATACTCATCCCAATAGTCCAGTAAGTTCAAATCCCGTCGGGTTTTGAGTAACTTATTCCTCTGGCGTAGTGCATGTCTGAACTGAATCCAGTTCTCGGTGTAAGATTGTTCCACGTGGAACAAACACCAGTCTATGTATTGTCTTCTTTGTTGTGGAGATCCGGTAACTAACGAAAAACTATCGGCATTGACAATATTAATAGGCGTCTTGCTGACCAGTAACGAACGCCGATTAACTGATTCGCCATCGACTCGAATTTCAAGCTTTTTATCAGATTTTGACAGCCCTGCTTTGTATTTTGGGAAACGACCAAATAAAAGAAAATTATTTCGATCATGATGAATACATTTTTTTAACTGGTGCTCTCGAAATGAGCAGGCCTTGCATAATACATAAATGGCTTCGAGCAGGCTTGTTTTACCCGAACCATTATTGCCAGAAACCAGGTTTAGCGATGGATGGAAATCAAGCGTGGTGCTCTGCAGGTTTCGAAAATCTGTCAGACTCAGCTGACGAATAGACATGGATATAGCTGCGTTTTCTGATTTTACAAACGCATGGGCATGACAACATATAATTTGTCCGAATTTTCGCTATCACTGATAATACAGCTATTGTTAGCGTCCTTTAGCTTAACGAAGACTCGTTCCGAGCTAAGTACATTGAGTACATCGATTATGTAGGTAACATTGAAGCCTATTTCCATATTGGCGTCATCGTAGTTGACGGACAATTCTTCTTCGGCTTCCTCCTGGTCCGGATTATTAGCCTGTATCGAAAGATTGCCTGCAGACAATGTTAACCGGATACCCCGGTATTTTTCGTTTGAAAGAATCGAGATGCGATTCATGGAATGCTTTAAGGCTTCTCTATTGACTTCCATGACACGATTTCCATCAACAGGGACTACACGCTTGTAGTCGGGGAATTTGCCGTCGATCAGTTTCGACGTGAATACCAGCGTTCCAGCCTGCACACGAATATGATTTTGACTCAACGTTATCCTAGCCGGTAAATCACTATTTTCTAATAAACGCGACAATTCGATAACGCCTTTACGAGGAATAATAATCTGCTTTTCGCTATTGATATCAATGTCTGTTTTGTACTCACTTAAGGCAAGACGGTGTCCGTCTGTTGCGACCAGTTTTATCAGGTTGGGCGATATTTCCAAGAGAATACCGTTCAGATAATACCGTACGTCCTGTTGGGCCATGGCGAAAGCAGTGCTATCGAATAACGACTTCAACTTACCTTGCGGAAGTTCAAAAGACTGTTGCGCGTCAATTTCATCGAGACTTGGAAATTCGCTTGCAGGCAACGAGGTTAACGCAAATCGACTCCGGCCCGATGTCAGTGTGACGCGATTATCTTCAATGTTGAATTCTATATCCGCCTCATTGGGTAAAGCTTTGCAAATATCGAGTAACTTACGTGCTGGAATAGTAGTTCGAAAGTCACCCTGGATATCCGAATCGACGCGAGAAATCATTTCAATTTCAAGATCAGTACTCGTTACTGTGAGTTCACCACTATTCGACTTCAGGAGAACATTACCCAGAATAGGTAAGGTTTGCCGGCGTTCAACAGCGCCGATCACCTGCTGAAGGGGTGAGAGAATGTTTTCTCGTTTAATAATAGTTTTCATTTATATATAATATTTAGTTATTATTACTTACTCTAATTTTAGTGGATAAATAGATAAAACCTAATATAATCAATAGTTTGCAGTCCTTCTGCCGCAAGCAAATATGTCTGCAACTATTCGATAACCTGTGAATAACCGCTGGATGAAATTATGCTTTATCTCAGGCTTACCTTTTATCCACATGCTACACACATTCTTCCCGCTAAAGTAGCATGAATACCCAAACAAGCCTAGTTACTGAGAATACGAAACATATTTTCGTAATCTTCGTTGATACGGTTATCTTCCTGCCGTAATGCGTCTATTTTTCGGCAGGCATGCAATACTGTCGTATGATCCCTACCTCCGAAAGCGCTGCCGATTTCTGGTAAACTGTGTCGCGTAAGTGTTTTGGCCAAAGCCATGGCAATTTGCCGAGGGCGAGTAATAGACCGGTTACGACGACTCGATAGCAAATCAGCAATACGAATCTTATAGTACTCAGCCACCAGTTTCTGAATCATATCAATGGTGACCGGTTTGTTCTGTACGGCGAGTAATTCCTTGAGTGCCTGACGGGTAAATTCTTGAGTAATAGTTTGTCCTGTGAATCTTGAATGAGCAATCACGCGTTTCAACGCTCCTTCCAGTTCACGAATATTAGATTTAAAGCGCTCGGCAATAAAAAAGGCCACGTCATCGGATAGGACTACCTTGGCCTGTTCCGCTTTACTATTGAGGATGGCTACGCGCGTTTCCAGATCCGCCGGTTTGATATCCACTGCCAGACCCCAGCCCAGCCGCGAGCGAATGCGGTCTTCGAGGCCTTCGATTTCTTTCGGATAGCGATCACAGGTGATAACCATTTGAGAACTGGCTTCGTAGAGGGAATTAAAGGTATGAAAAAACTCTTCCTGTGACCGACTTTTATCGGCTAGAAACTGAATATCGTCGATGAGCAATGCATCGAGACTCCTATAGGAATTCTTGAATTCATTCATTTTGCTGTGTTGCAAGGCCTTTACCATATCCGAAACAAAGCGTTCACAATTTGCATAAAGCACATTAGCGTTAGGGTTGTTCAGTTTTATCTGGTTACCGATGGCGTGCATTAAATGGGTTTTCCCGAGACCGACGCCGCCATAGATATATAGCGGATTATATTCAGATCCGGGATTGTTGCTGATCTGAATGGCGGCAGCGCGAGCGAGCTGATTTGATTTGCCCTCGACAAAATTATCGAATTTCTGCTGGTCGCTTAATCCGGTTACCTGTTTTACCTGCATTGTGGTCTGAGCTGAATTGAGCCTCGGTAGCGATGGGGTAACTCTTGTTTGCGTGCCGATGGCAAGGCTAACCGATATTGCCTTACTGTCATCGAGGCTAGTAATCAATTCTCGGATGCGGTCGAGAAAATGTTTGCGCACCCAATCCATCACAAATCGGTTCGGCGCCAATAATTTAAGCGTATTGAATTCCTGCTCAACCTGTAGTGGCAATATCCAGGTGTTGAGTTGTTGCTCGCTTATTTCTCCTTCCAGACATGAAATGCATTGTTGCCAGATAGAAATCAAAGTATTTTCCAGACCGTTAAGGATAAATATATGTCGGGTTAACGCCCGAGAAGAGCTCGATATAGTATACTTATCCACAGTCTGAGCAAAGGGTTAAAATGCTATTTATTTTAAGCCCAGAAGTTACTAGTCAGGGTCATTTAATAGCACCCGCGATTTTATTTTGGTAAACGCTTAAAATAGCTGTGTATATAGGCATTTAACTATTGACGTAAGCAGTCAGTCCAAGTAAATTGTCGCGCCTTGTTGAAATCGACAGGCAGTTTAAGCAGAGAACCCAGACATGAAACGTACATTCCAACCCAGTAATCTGAAGCGAGCCAGAACGCACGGATTCCGCGCTCGTATGCAAACACGCGGCGGCCGTAGCGTCATTAAGGCGCGTCGTGCCAAAGGCAGGGCTCGTCTGGCACCATAAAACGTGCAAACCCGGGATGAGGTGTCATTCCCCAGGCAATTAAGATTAACGCGTGCGGATGAATTTAGGCAGGTTTTCCAAAATAACTGTCGCCAGGGCGATACCAGTATTACTATACTGGTTGGGAAAAAGCTCGGTCGATCACCGAGACTAGGATTTGCTATCGCGAAAAAGCAAATTCCTAAAGCGGTTCAACGCAATCGACTGAAAAGAATATTCCGCGAGAGTTTTCGTAAAAATCAGCAAAGACTGCCAATACGAGACATGGTTGTTTTGGTGCGGCGGCCAATTTTAAATCTGGATCGGACGCAACTAAACATTACACTGGAAAATCATTGGAACGGCGTTATCAAACAATGCGAAAAATTCTGATTATACCGATACGCATTTACCAATACCTGCTAAGTCCATGGCTGGGTAACCAGTGTCGATATACACCCAGTTGCTCGCATTACTCAATAGAAGCCATCCAACAGCATGGTGTGTTCAAAGGCTTATTATTAAGCCTGAAACGACTGGCGAGTTGCCACCCCTGGCATACGGGAGGATACGATCCGGTACCCGAGCCTACGCCTACTTCCCCCAAGTTAAACCCTGGACAGAGTAAATTCGATGGATAACACGCGATTATTTTTATTTGCAGCGCTGGTATTCGTCGGCATGTTGTTGTGGCAACAGTGGCAGGCAGACTATGGACCTCAACCGCTTGTCAGCGAGCAGGGCGCCCAGACTCAAGGAATTTCGTCTGATGAACCCACTGCCAGTCTACCCAATATGGATGACTTACCCGATCAGGCCGAAACGACTGCTAACGCCGGTAGTACGGCTAATATCTTCGACGATAGTGACAGTGAAGTAACCGCCAGCCAACGAATTATTGTCGAAACTGATGTCATACGAGCCGAAATAGACACGCTCGGTGGCGTTGTTCGGTCATTAAAATTATTGAAATTTCCGGTATCTCTCGACCAACCGAACGAGTTTCTGGAAATTGTTCACAGCAACAGCGATTCTGTTTACCTGTTGCAAAGTGGCCTGCGAAATAAGGAAAATACGGCACCGACACACCACAGTCTTTATCGGGCCGCGAAAAATGAATATCATCTCGAAGACGGTAGCAACGAACTGATCGTGCCGCTAGTGTGGCGCGAGAATGGGATCGAAGTTATCAAGAGTTACCATTTTAAACGCGGTGATTATCTGGTTAATGTCAAACACCGTGTTAGCAACCAGTCTGATCAGGTCTGGCAGGGTGCCGAATATCGACAAATTCAGCGCTCCCGCCCGCTCAAAACATCGCGATTGTTGTACACCTATACCGGTTCCGTGTATTACAACGACCTAGTGAAGTACGAAAAAGTCAAATTTGATGATATGGAAGAGACTCAATTAAAGACACAATCCACTGGCGGCTGGATTGCGATGTTACAGCATTATTTCCTCTCGGCCTGGGTGCCGGACCAATCTGAATCCAACCTGGTATATTCGATTGCCAATACTCGTCGTCAACCGGCGACTTATACCATCGGTCTCAGATCAGAGAATCTGCAGGCCGTACCCGGTAGCAGTATAGAATTCAACAGCCAAATGTTTGTAGGCCCTAAAATTGTTAATCGGTTGGAGGAAATATCTCCCGGCCTGGAATTGACCGTCGATTATGGAGTACTGACATTTATTTCCAAGCCCCTGTACTGGTTATTGTCGTTTTACCATAGTTATGTCGGTAATTGGGGTCTGGCCATCATATTATTGACATTGACGGTTAAATCGCTGTTTTATAAATTATCGGAAACCAGTTATCGGTCTATGGCGAGAATGCGAAAAGTAGCCCCGCGCATGAAAACCCTGAAAGAACGATTTGGAGATGACCGACAAAAACTCAATCAGGCAATGATGGAGTTATACAAAACCGAAAAAATCAATCCAATGGGTGGATGTCTGCCGATTCTGGTTCAAATACCGGTATTCATTGCTCTTTACTGGGCGCTGCTGGAAAGTGTGGATTTACGCCAGGCGCCATTTATATTCTGGATTAAAGATCTGTCGGTAATGGATCCCTATTATGTGTTACCACTGATTATGGGGATTAGTATGTTTATTCAACAGAAGTTGAATCCACCACCACCCGACCCTATTCAGGCCAAAGTGATGATGGCCCTGCCCTTTATTTTCACGGTATTTTTTGCCTTCTTTCCGTCCGGGCTGGTGCTCTACTGGGTAATCAATAATACTCTTTCGATTACGCAACAGTGGATTATTACCAAACGTATCGAAGCCGGGGCCAAGTAGTCGGCCGAAGGGTATTTACCCGGCATTAAAACCATGCCAGGCAAAGAGACTATAGCCGCTATCGCCACCCCTCCGGGTATTGGCGGTATTGGTGTCATTCGAATCTCCGGTAGCAAGGCCAGGCAGATTGGTGAATTACTCACCGATAGCTCTCTGGTCGATAAGCGTATTCAGTTTCGCAGGTTTTATGATTCTCAGAAGCAGGTTGTTGACCATGGCATCTGCTTTTATTCGGCAAGGCCACAATCTTTTACCGGCGAAGATGTTGTCGAGGTTCAGGCGCATGGCGGACCTATTCTGCTCGATATGTTGCTTGAACGTATCTGTGAGCTCGGCGCTCGACTGGCACAGGCAGGGGAATTTTCTGAACGAGCGTTTACCAATGGTAAGCTCGATCTGGCACAGGCCGAGGCCATAGCGGACTTAATCGAATCCGGCAGTCGTGCCGCTGCGAAAGCTGCGATGCGTTCACTGCAGGGCGAGTTTTCGAGTCGGATTCACAAGTTGGTTGACGACATTATTAATTTGCGCAGTTATGTCGAAGCGGCACTGGATTTTGCCGAGGAAGAAATCGATTTTCTCGGCGACAACAGGATTGTTAGCCAATTACAGAACAGCCAGGAAAATATTTTTCAAGTTTTAAAAAGAGCCGAGCAGGGCCGAGTTCTCAAGGAAGGTTTAAACCTGGTTCTGGCCGGCCTACCCAATGCGGGAAAATCCAGCTTATTGAATTATCTGGCTGGTTATGAAGCGGCGATTGTGACTGAAATACCCGGCACGACGCGTGATGTTTTGCGTGAACACATATCACTCAAGGGCATTCCGCTACACATTCACGATACGGCTGGTCTCCACGATTCTGACAATCCGGTCGAACAGGAAGGCATAAAGCGGGCCTGGAGGGAAATCCGGCAGGCGGATTCGGTATTGTTGCTGGTTGATGCGACGATCGGCATTACCGAATTGGATCGGGTGATCATAGAACAACTCGAATCGGTGAATTATAAATTAATATACAGTAAAGTTGATTTATTGCCGGATACCTGCATACGAGAGGCAGACAGATTGTATATTTCGACACGAAATGGCGAAGGCTTGTCGGAGCTAATCGAGGCGATAACGAATAAATTATTAGATTTCAATCTGGACGGGCAATCCATATTGGCCCGTCGACGCCATATCGATGCGCTGCAACGAGCCGGAGACAGCCTGAACCAGGCCAGTCGGGTATTTCTCGAAACCGGGTCGGCGGAATTAATGGCCGAGGATCTTCGGATTACTCAACAATATCTCAGTGAAATTACCGGAGAATTTACTTCCGATGATTTACTCGGGCAGATATTTTCACGATTCTGTGTCGGTAAATAAAATGGGCATCAGGGTTTGTTCAAGATAAAGTACGGCGTAACAGCAAAATATTTTTAAATTCATCCGGATCCTTGGTAAATGTTAAATCACCGACCAGAGGAGGGTAAATTTGATCCTGTAAACGCGACAGCCAGAAACGTGTCGCGGCCAGCCGCAACATTAAGGTCAGATTATCTTGTTCAATCGCCTGCAAGGGTCGCAATGATTCGTAGGCGTCGATGAATGCTCGCACTAAACCGGCATCGAGGTCACCATTTTTCTGTATGCAGCAATCATTCAGGGCAATTGCTAAATCGTAGAGAAAGACTTCATCGCAAGCATAGTCGAAATCGATAATACCGCCCAATTTGTCGCCATCGAAAAGACAATTGTCATGAAATAAATCGAGGTGAGTCGGTCCACCGGGCAGGTTCAGGAAATTAAGAGAATGAAAATTATTGATTTCGTCGTCGAGCAATTTCTGATCGTCCATTTTCAGGTGTGCCTGTAGCTTTCGCGGCATTGATAATATCCAGCATTTACCACGAGGATTAAATCGCGTATACCGATAATTCTTCCCCGCCAAATGAAATTTTGCCAGTTCGGTTCCAATAAACATGCAGTGTCGAGGTGCCAGATATCGACAGACATGACCTTTTATCCGATTATTTATTGCTGCCGGGCGGTTGTTTAAGGTTGAATAATATCGTTGTTGGTTATCGATAACCGGGGTTGCACAGGCGACTCCCTGGTTGGCCAGATGATGTTGTAAACCGAGTATATAATCGAGATCCTTCGGCTGGTGGTATTCATAAAGCGTCAGCACAAATTTGCCCTGCTCTGTTTCCAGCCAGTAATTGCTGTTGGTTATACCATTTTTGATGCCCGAGTAGGAAAGCAGATCACCGATGGTATAACCTGCAAGAAATATCTCGAGTTCGGTGGTTGAAACAGAGGTATAAACTGACATAGAAACAGGTTACCGGAAATTCGTAACTACGCCTGTGATACTATTTCTAGTCAGGCTAAACGGCAGGCATTGTAACGCAAGCGTATGAATCAGGAAAAACAAAAAAAACTGGTGTTGATCGACGGAAGTTCCTATCTATTTCGAGCTTATCATGGATTACCCCCATTGACCTTTAATGGTCATGCTACGGGCGCCTTGTACGGTGTACTTAACATGCTACGTAAACTGGTCAAGGACGAACAACCCGATAATATTGCTGTGGTATTCGATGCCAAAGGAAAAACTTTTCGCAACGAAATTTATGCCGATTACAAGGCAAACCGGCCGCCGATGCCGGATGATTTGCGCGAACAGATTGAACCCTTGCATGAAATCATACGGGCCATGGGGTTTCCGTTGGTCTGTATTGACGGGGTTGAAGCCGACGATGTCATAGGCACCTTAAGTGTTAAAGCCAGTGAAAAAGAATTTCAGGTTTTGATATCTACCGGCGACAAGGATATGGCACAACTGGTTAATGATAATGTGCAATTGATTAACACCATGAATAATCACCTGATGACGAGTGACACTGTGGTCGAAAAGTTTCAGGTTAAAGCTGATCAGATCATCGACTACCTGGCGTTAATGGGAGACAATTCGGACAATATTCCCGGCGTTCCGAAAGTCGGTCCGAAAACGGCGAGCAAGTGGATAGCTCAATACGGCAGTCTGCAGGGCGTAATGGATCATGCCGAGGAAATCAAAGGTAAAGTCGGTGAAAATCTTCGCGATTCCCTCAATTTTCTGCCGATGTCGTATCAGCTCGCGACCATTAAACTCGATTGTGACACCGGTGTTGAAATTGATGAGCTCATTCAATCGCAGGCCGATAACAATGTGTTGGGGGAATATTATCAACGATTCGGTTTTACCCGTTGGTACGATGAGCTGGAAGCCCCGGTTTCTGATACGGAAATGCCTGATCAGATAAAAACCGACTACGAATGTGTGCTTTCTCAGGCAGTATTGAACTATTGGCTCGATGCATTGAAGAATTGCGAGATTTTTGCCGTCGATACAGAAACCACCAGTCTTGACTACATGCAGGCGAAACTGGTCGGCATATCTCTATGCGTCGAAGCCGGAAAGGCATGCTATATACCATTAGGTCATAGTTATCTGGGTGCCCCGGAGCAACTTGAGCGCAATTCAACTTTGGCGGCTCTAAAGCCGATTTTAGAAAATCCATCGATTGGCAAAATTGGCCAGAATATTAAATACGATGCGCATATATTTATCAGCGAAGGTATATTTTTAAAAGGTATTCGAGAAGACACCATGTTGCAGTCTTATGTGCTGAATTCAACGGCAACGAGGCACAACATGGATGCGCTTGCGCAGGTTTATCTTGGCCGGGATACCATACACTTTGAAGAAATCGCTGGAAAGGGTGCTAAACAAAGCACTTTCGACCAGATTGAGCTCGAAAAGGCCACTGATTATGCGGCCGAAGATGCCGATATTACGCTGCAATTACACGAAAATTTAAGGCCGAGATTTGATGAAAATAACAGACTCTACTCGGTATACCGAAACATCGAACTACCATTGGTGGAAATCCTGGTTAAGGTAGAACAAAACGGTGTGCTGGTTGATCGGAATCTGCTGCATCAGCAAGGTCTCGAAGTGGGGAAAAAGCTCGACGATATAGAAAAGTCGATTTTTCAGCATGCCGGTGAAGAATTTAACCTGAGCTCCCCAAAACAGATTCAGTCGATTTTATACGACAAACTCGAACTACCAGTTTTACGCAAGACACCGAAAGGACAGCCATCCACGGCCGAGGATGTACTCGAAGAACTGGCTTTGAATTATCCGATCCCTGCGTTGTTGCTCGAGCATCGCAGTCTGAATAAATTAAAGTCGACCTATATTGACAAATTACCTAACGAAATTAATGCAAACAGCGGTCGCGTACATACTTCTTACCAACAGGCGGTCGCGTCAACCGGGCGGTTGTCGTCAACCAGCCCCAATTTGCAGAATATCCCCATTCGAACTGCCGAGGGCCGACGTATTCGCGAAGCATTCGTGGCACCCAAAGGTAAATGCATACTGGCGCTGGATTACTCGCAGATCGAGCTTCGCATCATGGCGCATTTATCCACCGACGATAATTTAATCAAGGCTTTTGAGCAAGGCTTGGATGTGCATCGCGCCACTGCAGCAGAAGTATTTGGGTGTAAACTTGAATCGGTCGAAAACAATCAGCGCCGTGCCGCCAAAGCCATTAATTTCGGCTTGATTTACGGTATGTCCGCTTTCGGTCTCGGTAAACAGCTAAATATTGGTAGAAAGGAGGCGCAGCGATATGTCGAAACCTATTTCGAGCGTTATCCGGGCGTCAAACGATATATGGAGGAAACCAAACAATTGGCGAGGGATCAGGGTTATGTCGAAACCGTCTTTGGGCGGCGTTTATACCTGCCTGATATTAACGCCAGAAACACCATGCAACGCCAATATGCGGAGCGCACGGCAATCAATGCGCCCATGCAGGGCACCGCAGCCGACATTATCAAACGTGCGATGATCGATGTACATCACTGGTTGATCGAAGACGGTGATAATACCCGTATGATTATGCAGGTACACGATGAACTGGTGTTTGAAGTTGATCAAAGCGACATCGACCGAAATCGTGATGCAATTGGTCAGTTAATGACTTCTGCGGCGGATTTATCGATAAAACTGGAGGTCGATGCGGGTGTCGGCGCCAATTGGCACGAAGCCCATTAAGGTCTGAATTTGCCGACTTGAAAAATTTTGATTCGAACCCAAATAATTAAAGAATTTTCTGGCAGAATAGACTATATATAAAGCATAACCTGTTAGAACTTTATAGTTGTGACGATGTCTATGATTTTGCGCTATAGCCCAGCGCAAAAGTCCGTTCTTCCTCCTATGAGCGGACATTGATCCGGAAACCCCATCCGGTTCAAACCATTTGACCCTGGTAGTTATCTGCCAGGGCTTTTTTTGGGTGTTATATCCAGCCCTTTATAGAAAAGCAAGCCACTCGCGGCATCTGGCTTCCAATTGATCGAGACCATTACGGTTGATGACTGAAAGGCTGGACACCGAATGAAGGTCGCTATGGAGTATTGTATGCGCCTGCTTGATTGATCTCTGCACAGCAGCTTTTGACAATTTATCGGATTTGGTTAACAAAATATGCAGAGGTAACCTATCGACCAGCATATCGATCAGCACCTGGTCCGCGTCGCCAAGGCCGCGCCGAATATCTACTACTATAACCAGTCCTTTTAAAGCTTTACGATGCAGAAGATAGGTCGATAGTACCAGATCCCAGTGATTGCGCATTTTCCGGGAAACCCTGGCAAAGCCATAACCCGGTAAATCGACCAGATAGCGTTCCCCATTGAGCTTGAAAAAATTGATTAGTTGCGTACGCCCCGGGGACTTGCTGGTTTTACAGAGGGCTTTCTGGTCGGTCAGGCAATTGATAGCACTGGATTTACCGGCATTTGATCGCCCGGCAAATGCAATTTCGTAACCCTGATCGGGAATCAGCTGTGAAAGCTCGAAAGCACTGGTTTGGAAAATTGCGTTACGGAAGAAATTACTCATGCTTTTAAGTCAAGGTCTGGTTGAATGCAACGGTCGGGTATGATATACATTCTCGCCGAAAATTTCTGTACTTGAATCATCCTCAGGAGACAACATGAAACCGAGCCCTATTGGTGCCATTATCATTGGACTTTGCAGTTTAATGTCATTCACACTATTTGCCGCCGACAGCGAAGCTGGTAAGTCCAAGAGCGTTCTATGTGCGGGCTGTCATGGTGCGGATGGTAATAGCGTTAATGGCCAGTGGCCCAAACTGGCTGGACAGCACGCCACGTATTTAGGTAAGCAAATCAAGGATTTTAAAAGCGGCTCACGCGCCGATGCAGTGATGAAAGGTATGGTTGCGGCATTGTCTGATGACGATATCGCTAACGTCGCAGCTTATTTCGAAGGGCAGAAAATTAAAGCCGGGGCCTTTGATAAAGATCGGGTGGCAAAAGGCGAGGCTATTTACCGTGGCGGTATCACCGAAACATCGGTACCTGCTTGTATAGCCTGCCATAGTCCGACCGGCACGGGCAATGGCCCGGCCTATTTTCCTTCGTTGAAGAATCAACACCCGGAATACATTATATCGCAATTAAAAAAATTCAAGGACGGTACGCGATCGAATGATCCAGGCAAAATGATGCAAAATGTTGCCGCACGTATGCTGGACAGTGAAATGGCAGCCGTTGCAGCCTATATTGCCGGTTTATGATCCGAATTCGCTGATGGCTCCCGCATTAGCGGAAGCCATTCTGGGAGGGATTCAGGTCGGTTCCATTAAGCTGGCATTCGAATTAATGCATTAAAATTAAGCCTATAGCAAACTATCGATCGAATCTCGAGTTATTAACAGATCATCGAGATAGTGACCCGAAATCAATTAAACCACGAGAGGCAATCACATGTTAAAAAAATGGACACTAGGACTTTTTCTATGCCTGATGTTGAGCAACCAGGTAATGGCGCAACTGGCTTTTAATGAAGGTGTCGATTACAAACTGATAAGTCCGGCTGTAAAAACGACTAACGCCGAAAAAGTCGTTGTTACCGAGATGTTCTGGTACGGGTGCCCCCATTGTTTTCGTTTCGAGCCGTATATCGAACACTGGGCATCAAACCTGCCTGACACGGTGGTTTTTGAACAGATTCCTTCCGTCCTTAATCCGAGATGGGCCGATCACGCTAGAGCTTTTTATAGCCTGAAGTTGATGGGTAAGCAAAGAATATTACACACTAAATTATTCGATGCCATTCACGTCAAACGCCAACGTCTAAATGGATTCGATTCGATAGCAAAATTTGTTGCTGAGCAAGGGGTTGATGAAACCAAATTTCGTGAAACCTTCCACTCATTTCCGGTTGATGCCTTATTGCGTAAAAATCTACAGAAAGAAAGTAAATATGGCCACAATGGCGTACCTGCAGTAATCATTAATGGTAAATACCTGACTTCGGGATCAATGACTGGCAGTAATGAACGATTGATCCAGGTCATTAATTTTCTAGTCGCTGAGGAGCTGAATCAGTAACCGGTATCGGTTGCTGTCCGAGTATTTGGACAATTATGCAGCGACTTCGGCTAATTCGTTTTCGATCCGCGAAAATTCAGATCTTAATTCTTTCATAAATTCCGTTGAATCCGGCAATACACCGGATTTTGCCTGATGTTCCAGTGCGGAGGCAAGGCTCGATAGGTTAAGGCCACCTAGATTAGCACTGCTCGATTTCAAGCTATGCGCATGACGCATAAAAACCTCGGTATCGCTTTCGATGAAAGACATTTCGAGTGAATCGATTATTTCACGGGAAGATTCTATAAATACCGGGATCAATTCATCGAAATCTTCGCCCATATCCTCTTTTAACTGATTAAGTGTTGGTTGATCGATGGCGCCGG
This sequence comes from uncultured Gammaproteobacteria bacterium, assembly GCA_964651385.1. Lineage (GTDB taxonomy): Bacteria > Pseudomonadota > Gammaproteobacteria. The sequence continues at coordinate 24,316 of CAZYYM010000005.1, forward strand.
TTGCCTGTACTTGTTGCTCCTTATCGGAGTTTTCGAGGTTAACTGTTTCTGTATTCATAGATGAGTCTCCACTTACCCAGCGATTAAGCACTTCGAGTAATATTTTGCGTGAAAAGGGTTTTGGAACAAAATCTACCATTCCGGACGCAAGGCATTGCTCGCGATCAGATTTCATGGCATTTGCAGTTAGAGCGATAATGGGTGTTTTCTTATTCAATTGTGATTCGAATTCGATTATTTCGGCGGTTGCTTCAAATCCGTCTTTCACGGGCATCTGGCAATCCATTAATATGGCATTATAGGTGCCCTGTTTAACTGCTTCGACGGCTTCCTGGCCATTACCGGTTACAGTGACTTCGAAGCCCTGTTTTTCCAACAAGGAAACAGCAACTTTTTGATTGATAGGGTTGTCTTCCGCCAGCAATAATTTGTAGCCATGAAAATCATATTGATCCCGAAAATGCTCCTCCTCAACGACGTGGCGGGTAATCAGGCCGGATGTATTGCTCTCGGACTCAAATGCTCCCAAAACGTATTCGAGTGTTTCCCGTAAGATTTCCGAATAAGTCGGTTTTTCCAGGTAACCGCGAAAGCCGATTTCCTCGACCGATTTTGCTTCGCCTTTACCGGCTGCCGATGAATAGAGCACCAGCGGGCAATCAGGAATAGATTCGTCCTGTAAAATTTTCAGACCAAGCTGTTTGCCATCAAGCTCCGGCATTAGATAATCGAGTACAGCAATTTCAAACGGCTCTCCGCGAACGGCGGCTTCTTGCATAAGCTGGATTGCTTCCCGGTGGTCGTTGGCCATTGCTACGACCATACCGACATGTTCGAGCTGCCGACTGAGTACCTGTAAATTAACCGCGTGATCATCGACTAACAGAATACGCCGGTTTTGCAGCGAGGCATGGTTTAGTGCCGGTTGCTGGGCGGGAATCGGCATGTCAAGGCTGAAAAAGAACAGGGCGCCCTCGTCAATCTGGCTTTCAACCTGAATCTGGCCGCCCATCAGGGTGATCAGTTGGTTGCAAATTGATAATCCGAGGCCCGTACCGCCATATTTACGAGTCGTTGAGGCGTCGGCCTGAGAAAATGAATCGAATAACATGGCGTGTTTGTCGGCAGCAATGCCAATACCGGTATCGGTCACAGAAATAGTGATATTAGCGTTTTGAGGGGTTGCTTGGTTACACTGAATTTTTAAAATGACATAACCCTTCTCTGTAAATTTTAATGCGTTGCCGACCAGGTTCATAAAGATTTGGCGTATCCTTCCTGCATCGCCGAAGACTTGTCGAGGGCAATTGGTATCGTAATCCAGAATAAGCTCCAGGCCTTTTTCAGCAAATTTCGGTCTCAATAGACTACATACCTCGTAGGCGGAACGCTCAAAATTAAACTCGACGGGCTCCAGGGTCATTTGCTTTGCTTCAATCTTGGAAAAGTCGAGTATGTCGTTGATTATGGTTAACAAAGCATTACCGGACAGTTCGATCGTATTGACAAATTTCTTTTGTTCCGAATCCAGTTTGGTGTCAAGCAGCAATTGTGCCATACCCAGCACGCCGTTCATTGGCGTTCTGATTTCATGGCTCATCGTTGCGAGAAACTGGCTTTTGGCCTGAACTGCCGCTTCGGCCCCCTCTTTTGCCGCGAGTAGTAAGGCCTCCGCTTTTTTACTCTCGGTAATATCGGACAGGATGGTAGAGAAATATTGAGTACCATCGAAACTGGCCTGGTGGCGCATGATGATTTGCGAAACCATTATCGTTTTGCCATGATTGATTTTGAGTTTTGATTCGCCCTGCCAGGCATTGCTCATAAATGCAGTCGGAATAGCGGTATTGAGTAGTAATTCATATTCTTCTTCAGGGATTATTGAGCGTAAATTCAGCGAACCGTCGATTTCACCCTGAATACCCAGTAAATTCCGCATGGCCTGATTGAGCGATAAAATGGAACCATCGAACGTGAAGGTTGCGATAAGCTCGGGGCTGGATTCGGTAATTTGTAAGAGACGCGATTGTTCCTGTCGTACCCTATATTGTTCAGAAATATCGTTAAAGGAAATAACCAGTCCGGAAATTTCATTTTCGATATAGCGTGGACTACAGGTATATTGCACATAGATGAACACGCCATCGGAGCGGATGAAGGTATCGAGATCGATTTCCCGCACATCGCCTTTTTCGAGGCAACTGATTATTGGCGAGTCTTTCGCGTCATACTTTCCATCAAGCGGTTTTTTCGGCTGTATCCAGTCGTGGAAACTTTCACCGAATATGCTGTCGTCATATTCCAGTATTTCTAGTGCGGACCGGTTCATAAAGCTAATTTTTCCACTTTGGTTAAGCTCGACAATACCGGCGTGAATCGAATTTAATAAATCTTTCGATTTTTTATAAGTCTGAGTCAGTGCTTCCTCCTGACGGAGTTGCTCGGTCATATCATTGATGTGAATGGTGAAAATATTACCATCATGGCTGGCTATGGCGCTGACTGTCAGGCGAGCTGTGATCAATTCGCCGTTGCGGGTTGTAATATCGGTGATATAGTCGCGGGGCTTAAAATTACTGTCAGTTATCAACGATTTGATTCCACCAAGTATTTCCGCGTCCGACTTTGAATCGGGGGAAATAATTTCGACCAGATCACGTTCGATAACCTGATCACGCCGCCAACCGAAAACAGCTTCTGCGGTATCATTCCAGTCGATTATTTTAAATTCGGGATTGATAGTGACAACCGCATTAGTCGAGGTGTTGATGATGTCGCGAATTTGTTTTTCTCTGGCCTCGAATTTGATCGAACGCTCGATATTGGAGTTTGTATTTGCCCCCACTTTTAATGCACTGGACACGATAATGAGATAGTAGAGGGCAATTACAATGACCAGCGCTGTGGATTCTTCTATATCTGAACGCGCTACCGTGAATATTAGCGGCCATAAAGTTAGTGTAATAAATATCGTACTCAATCGCGCCAGGCCATTCATCGAAGTAAGCGCGCCGACGGTTACACCCGCGAGAACCAGAACCGAAATAGACATTAAAAAAGGTTTGCCCGGATCGATGAATAAAACAGAGACAGCCCCCCAGCCAAACCCCGACAGAATGATATTGGCAGTAAGGTATTTTAAATACTGTTGCTCAGAGAGCATTTCCTTACGCTGATAAAGATAGCCGACGAGCCCACGGCTGAGAAACAGCACGATAATAAATCCGGTCCATCCTAAAACCAGCGGGTTTGGAAATTTGCCCAGATAAATGTAACACAGGAAAGAAGATGCAACGATGCCACCAAATACCGAATTCGGTAAATTGAGATTGAACTGAAGGAGTATGCGCCTTAAAAATGCCGTCTTTTCGAAAGTTGATCCAGACACTGGGTTAACTGGTTATCCACTGAAAACTGGCTTTGGCAATATTTCCCTGGCCTTCATAGTCGAGTGATTCGCAAAGGTCGTTGATTAATAAAATTCCGCGGCCACATAATATCGTATTGTCATCCCTGGCACGTTGATGGTTTTTATAATCGAAGCCCTTACCGCTATCTTCGACACGCAGTAAAATACGCCTCATGTCGGCAGATTGTTCGACTGCCAATTCAAAAACCACATAGCCCGAGTCGAGTACTGCCAGACGCGATTCTCGTTCCTCGAAATAGCGTGCAAAACCAACCGGATCCGATTTCAGCCTGGAATCGAGCCCCAGCACGCCATGATCGAGCGCATTGACGTATAATTCAGTAATGGCGGTAAATAATGATTGTCGTTCACTTTCGAGATCTTCCATTTCGAGAATCTGATTAACCAGTATCGGTACCGGGTTTGTTTCTCGTAAGCGAGCGCCGCTAAAATTTAAAGTCATGCGCCATTCGCCCTGTTTTGCCCTGGATTTTTTGATCACGCCATGCATTTCGCTGGCATTGACCTTTGGCAATAGAGAACTAACGCAAGTAAGTTCGACCAGAGTCACGTCATCAACCTGAGTCATGCCTCCACAGAAATCATCGAGCGCGGTAAATATTTGTTTATAAACTCCACCGATTGGCGCTCCGGTAATGGCCTTTTCAAGGCGCTCGTCACCGAATTCCTCATCGTCGGCATTTCGCGCTTCAGTGAGCCCATCGCTAAACATCAGAATTTTATCATCAGGTTTGATCGGGACGTATGCTACGACTTCCTTAGGATCGATTTCGGCAATAACGCCGAGGGGTAATCCTTTCGATTTGAGCCGCTTTTTAATTTTGTTGGTAGTACCTTCGACGACAAGCAAATCAGGCATTCCCGCATTAAAAATTAACGCGTGCTCAAGGTCGTGGCTGACCACCACAAGCTGTACACCAAAAAACATACCCACCGGTAATAGGGATTTGAGTTTTTTATTGATGCCAGAAAGGATATTTTCCGGGCTGAAGCCTTTCGATGTCATGGCATGAAATACTTCAGATACCGGCATGGCGCCTAGCGCTGCAGACAGGCCATGCCCGGTGAAGTCTCCGATCAAAAAAAACAAATCGCGCGATGGAGAATAAGCCGATAATACCATGTCGCCGCTGAATGTACCTGCAGGGCGAATTTTGCTGTTGATATTCGGGTTATTAATATTGGTACCCTGAATCGCGTTAATGAAGACCGACTCGGCTATTTCCTGTTCGCGATGGATCATGCTGTACATACCTTGAATTTCCTGGTTCAGGGCGGAAATTCGTTGCATGGCGCGGATTTTGCTTTGTAGAATAAACTTGTCGTATGGCTTGACCATGAAGTCGTCGCCACCGGCCTCAATACAGCGACCGAGCGATTCCTCGTCGGTCATCGCCGTCAGAAAAATAATCGGAATAAAGCGATTACCGGCGCTGGCCTTGATATTTACGGTTGCCTCGTAGCCGTCGACCTCGGGCATCATTACATCCATAAAAATAATGCTGGGTCGCTCACTTTTATACAGGTCGATGGCTTCCTGACCATTGACTGCTTCGATGGTTTGGTAGCCTTGTTTTTTTAATAACGACCTTAAAATGAGCCGATTGGTCATTTCGTCATCTACGATTAATGCTTTGCCGAGGTCTTGAGTAGTCATAATAGTAAAAATCAGACCACACACAAAAAGCTGCGACCGGTGATTTTTAGAGTAATCCTTATTACGAAAGAATACTGTCTTTTTAGTACATATGGCCGGTAAATCAAGCCTTAAGCGCTTTACTGATAGTTGTATGCCTTTCAAATAGCGCTGTCGGGCCAGCCCAGTTTTGCTGCCAATCCGGAATGTCGTCGGCTCGGCTTTCGACAGGCGGTTTCGATGGACTGCTGCGATGCGTGTATGGATAAGTAACGTCGTGCCCGGGTAATACCCGTATACAACAGTTCACGCGTCAAACTATGAGGCTGATCGGGGGGTAAAATCAAGGTGACGTGATCAAATTCAGAGCCTTGCGATTTATGTACGGTCATCGACCAGGCCGGCAGGTTTTCCGGCAGATTGGTGATGGTAATGGCGCGTAGCTGGCCGGCCTGGTTATCTTTGAAATAGGCTTTGAGCTGGCCGTTTTCGTCGTTCCATAGCAAGCCTGTATCACCGTTAAACAATTCGAGCTCGTAGTCGTTGGCGGTAATCAAAATGGCTTGACCCCGGAAGTTCGGTTCCTGGCTAATCCATTGCCTGGTACGCATTAAATCTTCGATGGCACGATTCATCTGTTTAACGCCAAAGGCACCGGATTGTACGGCACAAAGCACGCGAAATTGTTCAAATGCCAATAATGCCTGCTCGACAGTTGCGCTGCTTATCACCGCATAATATCGATCAACAATTGCGCGCAGCGTCGAATCAGGCAGACCGTCAGCCCGGATTGGCAGCCATTCAAGCTGTTCTCCAGAGCGCTTTAAAAGCTCGATGGATTCTTCAGATTGTCCGCGGTTGATCCGTTGCGCGAGCTGCCCGATACCTTGCTGCGACGCAAAACGATAGCTGTGGGTTAATAGTGCGATCGAGTTGGCAATTTTCGGGGACTGTGGAGTATAGCCAACAGTAGTGTTCTTGTTAGTGCTGGACTGGTGCGTTATCGGCTCAAGATAATCGGGTAATTTATCTGAATACGGTATGGTCTGGCCCTGGCCGGTAATATCTCCGAAGACGTTACCGGCGGCGACAGAAGCCAGTTGGTTGCGGTCGCCGAGCAGAATAATACGGGTATGTCCCGGCAACGCATCGAGCAATCGATACATTAACGGCAAATCGACCATCGAAGCCTCGTCCACCACCAGGCAATCAAGCGGAAGCAGGTATTGCCGGGAATAACGAAACCCGTTTTTCCGGTAACCCAGTAATCGATGAATGGTCGATGCCTGGTTCGGGAACAAAGCGGCAACCGTGTTATTGGTCTGGTTACGTTCTAGACCGAGCCTAATTGACTCCATTAATCTGGCTGCAGCTTTGCCGGTAGGTGCCGTGAGTTGAATGCGCAGGTCAGGTTTCTGCGATAATAGTACCGATAAAATATTAACCACAATAGTGGTTTTTCCGGTACCGGGACCACCGCATATGACGGTGAAACGGCGTTTTACCGAGAGCGCCACGGCGCGTTTCTGATCTTCGAAGAAACCGTCGATTTTGTCGGGATACAGAACATCGAGCTCGGCATTGAGTTTAGTCTCATTGATGACATCCTTGTCACCCAGACGAGACAAGATAGTATCCGATACAGCGGTTTCGTAGCGCCAGAAACGGTGTAAATAGAGTCGTCCGTGTTCGAGTATCAGTGGTGAAATATCTCCGGGAAAACCCACCGGACGGGATGCTCGTAAAGTTTCGCACCAGTCATTCAGCCCGGGGCCGACAGGCAGGTCAGTTGAGCCCATTCGATCCGATTCAAACAGCACTACGTCGTGATACTGTTCGAGCATAAGGCAAACGTCACCTTGTTGGCAGACTTCGCTGAGCAGCGCAGCGCTATAGGCTAATAGCGAGTCGATATTCTGATCTGCTGTGTCCGCGATAAAGACAGCAAAGTGATAACTTAATGGACTAATTTCCCGACTATCAAGTAATTTTGCGAGCAGATTCACGCGCCAGTCAACCTCAGCGCCGGGCCAGCAAAAATTGATCCAGCAATTCAATCTGCGCCAACCCCGGGCGATTGAAGTAAACGCCGAAATCTGTGCCGTGTTGTTCGCGCATGCCCCGTAAAAATAGATAATAACTGCCGCCGAAATGCTGCTCGAAATTATACTCTTTAAGGCGCTTATGCAGATAACGATGCAGCGCAATCGAATAGATCAGAGACTGCAAATCGTATCTTCGATCTAGCATGGCGCGTTCTAGTTTAGCCGGCGAATAATCCAGTAATGTGGGTCCGAGATAGTTACTTTTGTAATCGACGATGTAATACTTCCCCTGAAATTCAAACACCAGATCGATTACCCCAGTGATTAAACCGCGAAAACTTTGAGCAGTTAAACTTTCTATTGGTTTCCGGGTAAAGCTTGATAAGCATTGGTTCAATGCATCGATATCGAGTTGCCCGACCGCGAAATCGAATACCAGTTCGTTCAGGCGTTGCTGACTGGAAATGACTGACAGACTGAGGCCCGGCTGCAAGAGTGGTGTCCGTATGATTTCCCGGAACCATTCAAGCAGAATAGCTATCTGCGGATCAGTCAGTTCGACACCAAAACGTGGTGCGAACTGCTTCAGTAAGGTTAGACTTTGCTTATGGATTTGGCCGGCAAAATCAAGGTGCTCAAAAACCTGGTGTAATAGGAGCCCGACGTGGCTGCCGGCTGGAAAATTAATGATCGGATCACGGCCGATATCGCGCGACCCCTGATGACTAACCTGGTGGATATCTCGTGTTAATGCGGTGAAACTGGCGATTTTCCACGGGTTCGATTTTCCACCTTGAAAAGTAGCCGGTTTTAAATGGCACGGCTGTAGCGGGGCGGCCTCGGCGATTGCTATCGGTGAGCCCTCTGGTAAATCCCGGTATTCAATTCCACCCAGAGAGGAATGGCACAACGCGTCAATATCGCCGTCGATATCGTGATCGAGATCATAGGCTCGCGGTAAATGCTGATCCAGGTCACTGGCAGATTGTTTCGGGTGCAATAAAAAGCCCAGAGCGGTTTTTGCCGGCGACGAATTTTTTGAACGCTCGCTAATTTTGCCCCAGACCAGGTAAACCTTAGCACGGGCCCGGGTCAATGCGACATAAACCAGACGCAGGTCCTCGGCCAGGCGTTCTTTTTCTGATATCAAAGCGTGCTGCTCAAAATTATCCGAGCCGATATCAATGACCGGATTGTTCGCCCGATCATGGAACTCAAGTGGACTGGCACCGCTGAGATCACGCGGTTTAGCGGTCCACAGGTAGGGGATAAATACTACGGGATACTCGAGCCCCTTACTCTTGTGAATGGTAATGATTTTGACGAGATCGCGATCGCTTTCGAGACGCAATTCAGATTCCTCGATGGAAGGGCCATCAGCCTCCTGCCGAAACCAGTTCAACAGCGCGTCGATCCCGGTCGAACGTTGGCTGCGTTGTTGTAACAATTCTGCCAGATGCAACAGATTGGTCATGCGACGTTCCGAAGACGGTTGCGCTGCCAGGATTTCTCCAATTTGTAATTCCTGTAATAAATGCTGGAACATGACGATAAAGCCTTTTTGCAACCACAGATGGTTGAGCTGTTGGAAAACATCGAGCCAGTGTTGCCAGGCAGTCTCGTCATTCAATCGAGCCGACATCGCCAGGTAATCCAGATTGAGCAGAGAGCTTGCTAGTGCTGCGCGCAAGTAGCGGCGCTCGCCGCAATGATTGATTGCCTCGAGCAAGCAGATCAGGCCGGTGGCTTCGTCACTAGCAAATACCTTGTCGCGGCCGATTGTAATGGCCCTAATCCCATAGTCGGCAAGCACATCGCGTAGTGCATTACCCTCGTAACCGGTGCGTACCAGTACCGCTATATCACCGCTATGCAAGGGTTTCTGATCGAGCAACGCTCGCCCATTATTACCTGCCGTTATGAGCTTTGAGATTTCACTTGCTGTGGCGCGATGAACTTTGTCGTAACTGTTTGTTTTACTGTCTAGCTTAGCTTGGCATTGTGCCGGAATTTTCCAGATAGTGATCGGCGTTACCGCAGACTTGTCGAGCAGCAGAGATGCCCGGTTATTTCTGTCTGTTGCAAATGCCGGCGAGAACGTGATCGCGTCACTGTAGATAAAGGGATCGGATCGGAGTGTAAAAATACGATTAACCGCTTCTACCAGGGCCCTATCGGACCGCCAGTTGGTTTGTAATGTATAGATATCGACACGGCTGTGTTGCCGGGCCTGCATATAAGTGAAAATATCTCCGCCGCGAAAACTGTAAATGGCCTGCTTGGGATCACCGATCATGGTAAAACTAGTGTCTTCGCCCTCGAAGTAAATACGGTAGAAAATATCATATTGAACGGCGTCGGTATCCTGAAATTCATCAATCATGGCGACAGCGTACTGTCTGCGGATTGTCTCTGCCAATGCAGTGCCACCGGGCGCATTCAGACCTTCCAACAAACGGTTTAGCAGGTCATCGTAGGCGATCACATCCGAAGCAAGTTTGCTACGCCGAATATGTTCTCGGGCATAGGCATGGGCCTCAAAATTTGCGCGAGTTTTTAACCGGGTTTCAACCCGCTTTTTTCGAATTAAAAATTCGTCGGTCGAGGTAAAAAAAGCATGATTTAGATTGTTATCCTCTCCTGCTCTGGACGGTTTAGACTCCTTGTGTAGTTGAGTGCTAGCAAGAAAATGTAAATTGCCGGGAATATTTAACAGTTCAGGCTGGTCAAAAAATGCATCGCAGGTATCTAAAAATCCAGCGAAATTGTCTTCGTGATAGGGTAAGGTTTTATTGCGTCTTAAAACTTTTGAATCCTTCAAAATCAATTTGACGGCAGAACGATTTGAACGCCATTGAAAGGCGAGGTCTTTGAGATTTAGCTGTAGTCCGTGAATATGATCAAACAATGTCGAGAGATCATCCTTTACTTCGGGCATTAATCGATACGGTCGATTGGTATTCAGTACGGCCTGGTATTTTTTTATGCCGGAAAAACCACCGACGCTACAATTAAAAATTTGCAGACTGCTTGCATCGAGTCGGTAGCTTTGTCGACGCCACCAGTCTTTCAGCGCTGAATCCCAGAGCTCATGGTCATCGGTTAGTAGAGAGGTATTAAATGTTTGTCCGCTATAAAGCGCGTTGTCGATCAGGGCGCGCTGGCAAAAACCATGAATAGTATAAATGGCAGCTTCATCCATCGAGCGCAAAGCCAGTTGCAGGCGTTTAATTGGCAATTGCAGGTTCGAAGCGTTAATCGATTTTGATTGATCCAGCAGTAATTGCAGAAAGTCATCATCTATCGGTTCAGCTTGACGAAACAATTTCAACGCATCGAACAATCTTGTCCGGATTCGACTGCGTAGTTCGTCGGTTGCAGCATTCGTGAAAGTGACCACCAGAATTTCATGCGGCTGGTGCCCTGCCAGAATATGGCGCAAATAAAGATTGGCTATGGTATAGGTCTTGCCTGTTCCGGCACTGGCTTCGATCAGCTTGATGCCGGTCAGCGGCATTACCAGGCTGGTTCTGGTATCGAGAATTTTTACCGATTGAACTGGTTTCATAACTCGATTACCTGTCGCAGTGCCGACTGGTAAATTGTCGTGGCCATTTCGGTAAATTCTGATTCGTCGAGTGGGTGAGCGCTTACACCACGAAGCGCGAGTCGAACATAGTCGTCATCTTTATCACCAGGTATCCCCCGAGAGACGACGCCTTGCCATTGACTACGGGCGGCAGAATCCGACTTTCCGCCAGAGCATTTTTCGGCCCAGCTAAAACTCGCGCCAGGAAACACCGGTAATGGGCGAGTCGCACCGATTAAAAACAGGTCGCAATAACGGCCCAATTGCACCAGTGCTGCGCTTTTTTCAACGGCAGTCAATTGGAAATGCCGGTCACCGCAAATCAGAGTGGTCGTTTCGCTGGATTTTAGCTGCTGGTTTGCGCATAACACCAGATGATCGAGCCATATGGCTAGTAGATATTTACCTTTCATTGACGCGGTGGTGTAGTGCATTAAACCTTTACCCGGATAATATTGTCCCACTTGCCCGGACAAATCATAACCATTGTCAAACCGATGATAAAAACGAATTACCTGCCTGCCTGGACTCCGGTAGCTTTCCAGTACCGGCAACAGGCTTTGTAACTGTGATTCGATGGTTTGAAAATTCAGTTCAGCCGCATAACCATGGGGTAATCCAGCCTCGGCTTTGAGGTTTTCGATGCCGATTTCCTTGTGATCGAGCATGGCATTGGCGATACGTTGTTTAATCGACCACAGATCGAGGGCGTCGAGCTCAAAAACTTCGTCGTCTTCGACCTGTTCCGCCTGTTCCAGCCGCAGGTTCAGGCTGTGATTAAAGAAAAACCGGATAGGATGAGCAACGAACCGTTTTAACTGATCAAGGTCGATTTGTGGTTTTTCCGCAGGGACTGGAGTCAGACCTTGACGCGGCCAGACCTTGCCTTCCGGCGCCGACGTCGATGCCTGCAAGGTGGACGCGATGTTGCACCAGTATCGATCATAGCCAGGTATCGAGCCCAGATAGTTTTCCGCTGCGAAAGCTTGCATCGGATGTTCTGTAGTGATGGACCGGCTAACTGACTCGCAATCCAGGACAGTCAGATTATTATCGATGAATTCGAGCAACTCACCGACCAGTACCGACGGCTGCCGCGGGCTATTGTCTTTCAGACTACGGCCACTATAACTAATGTATAAAGTTTGTCGTGTACAAAGCAATGTCTCTAGCATGAGGTAGCGGTCTTCGTCCCCTTTTAACGGGTCTCCCGGTTGCCAGTGTTTTGCCATCAGATCGAATTCGAGCGCATGCTCACGACGCGGAAAAGCCGGATCGTTCATGCCGATCAGGCAGATCACCTTAAACGGTAGGCTGCGCATCGGCCGCATACCACAAACGGTAATGCCACCGGAAAACAGACGACCGAGTACATCGCGACTGGCTAACTGGGTTTCCATCCAGTGGTTAAGCAATGCCGGCGTTATCAGGTTGCTGTCGGCTATGCTTAGTGCGTCGATGCAGTCTCGGATAGTCTGTAGATTCGATTCCGAGTTATCCTGTGGCAGAAAAAAATCGCTGAGCAATTGATTTAAGCGGAGCCGCCAATCGCTACCGCGACAATCGCTAGCCAACTGACGACCCCAGTATTCGAGCCGGTCAAAGAAATTCCAGAACTTAGCCACGCTTTCGGCACGAGATCCTTCTACGTTTTCAAGCGGCGCGATGCCACTCCAAAGTGCATTGTCGCCAAATGCAAAGCCGGCAAATATACGCTGCCGAGCCTGTTGCCAGGTGTTTTGAATGGTCGCAGGTAAATGCAGGCTCTTCTTATGATTGCCATCGATACCCCAACGCACCGCCGCGTTTTCGAGAATATCACGTATTTCCTTGAGCGCCTGATTGTCGATATCGAAGCAGCGCCGGATCTCTTCGACCTGCAATAGCGACACTATGTCCGAGTGGGCAAAGCGGCTGGTTGGTAATTTCAAAAGTTGTAGAAAGCTCTGTACCAGCGGGTGTTCTTCGGCGACGGTGGTGTCCGACAAATTCCAGGGCAGATAGGGGCGCGTCTGATTTTCGTCGCATTGGAATACCGCTTCGATATAGGGTGCATAACGGCTGATTTCGGGCGTCATGACCAATATGTCTTCAGGGCTCAGAGCTGGGTCATGATCGAGCATGGCCAGTAACTGGTTATGCAGAACCTGACATTCACGCATCGGGCTGTGACAAATGTGAAGCGACAGGGACTTATCCAGCCCGGTCACGATAATAGTATCACCGCTGATATCGAAAATACTTTGTTGCACTGCATGCAGCAGGGAAGCCGTACCGGGCGCCTGATAGTCATCGAGCGCACAGCTTAATTGCGCATCCTGGTCGAGTATTAAATCCTGCAAAATCTGACCCTGCCTTCCCCAGGCTGCTAGCAATTCGTTGCCCGTTTCGTAATATTCGGCATGGCTGGGGTTTTTCAGGCGTAATTTCGACAGAGCCCGCGTGCTTTTTAGATCAGCCCAGTATTGATCGGTGGGACTATGTTGATACAGTCGTATAGAGGTATGTTGTGCGAGAGCATGAATGACTTCAATAAATAGCGGTGGCAGATTCGACAGTGCAAACAGACTGATACGCTCGGGCAGATTGGTTGGACTTTTGGCCTGTTTCAGTTTTGTAATTAAATTTTCCAGAATGGCGACGCGATGATGCACCGTATCTTCCAGCAATGCCTGCCAGATCTGCGATTGCCAATGATTGTCGGTTTGCCGACTCCAGTCTCGAATGAGCGCGGGACGGTACAATTGATAGCGATCAAAACAGTCGGCAATATGGTTTGCGAGTTGCCAGCATTTGATATCAGCATCGTCGGCGTTTAAGTAATGTCGCAAGCGATTGAAAGTTGGCTGGTCGAGCAGATCGGGCAGACAGGCGAAAATTTGCCAACTCATGCTATCCCGGTTTAACGGGTCACTGCCGGGGACGTCGTCCATCATTTTCGATGCAATTTCCCATATCCAGTTTGCGGGTAAAGGATATTGTATATTGGCCGCGATCCCCTGCTGCTGTGCGATTTGTAAATTCAGCCAACGCGACATCGCATAGCTCGGAACGATAATTGTTTCCGATGACAAAGGACTGGACAGAGGTCGATCGACAAGCTCCTGACTCAGGCTTTGATATAATCTTTCAATTCGATTGGAGCTGTAAATCATTAAGGCCATTACAAATAGCTTGCTCCTTTGCCGGCAGTGATGATCGAGGGGTCCATTATAGCCAGATTATGGCTCACCAAATGAGCCAGCTAATGCGAGGTTTTTTAATCATTCAGATAATTAATTACCAGGGTTCAGACAATTGATGGATGATGTCTGCATTTTGCACTATTATGCGGGGCATTAACCAGTAATTGCTGGCAAAATAAAACCTCAGGTTTTCCCGGATCACATGACTGATCAAATAAATCCAGACAATGGCACGCGACGCGTTATCGATGATGACGAGTATATTTATTTTGATGGATACTGGATACGCTATTACCCACCGTTAGAAGATACGCTCGGTAACCGTAAGCGATTAATCGACAGCCTGACCCGCCGTGCTTTCCATCATACCGAAGCGGGCATTAATACTCCCGGACAGAGTCTGGAGCAGGCGCGTGCGGCCTATGAGAAACAATCTAATCCGCAACGGAAACGCGTCAATGCAGCGATGTTGGCAGGTGCGCTTTTTAACCGAGCGACGGATTTGTTTACTTCAATAGTGGATCTCGGTGAATTGGGTGTCAAGGTGAGTAAAAGTAATGAACTCATGCGGCAGTGCAGTTCCTGTTTTCAGGAAGCATTAACCCTCGGTCAGCAGGTAAAGCACTATAGCGGCTGCGAAGGGCTTGATGAAATCTGGGGGGAACCTTTTAAAGCATTTACGCTGTCGCCGGACGATTTTTATAAATCCCGATTCATAAAAATTGCGCAAAGTAAAAGCGATATTGATTTGATCACCGAGTGCATAATTGAAACTTTTTGCGGCGTTCCAATATTTGCTGAATTACACGCTGTTTTGATCGAGTTCGGCGAAGCCGCCAAACAGGTGTCGGAGACTATGAAGACAGACCCGATTATTTTTGAAGTATGGCCCAACTTCGTTGCCCTTGCAGAAACGATTATTAGTTTTCAACCTGATCTGGCCGATGACTCGGATCAGATGCTGACAATGCGCACGGCTCAGGGGCGGGCCTTGTTACTCGAAGGCAAGCAGCTGCTCGGCTATATCGCCGGTGCGCGAATTCCCATGCCGCTGAGTACTGCGCGATATATTAAAAAATGTCAGGCGTACGAGGCGCCGTTGACAGATAACTGAAGGATCGAAACATAAGACTGTGGCAAAATAGCCGATATTAATTGAGTTAAATACAAAAGCCGAATTTTTCTTATAGAGAGTCGTTATCTAAGTACCGGCATAGAAAATTCAGCGCCCACGCCACTTTCCTGCCAGCGTGCTGTCACGGTTTTGACCTTGGTATAAAATCGCAGTCCTTCCATACCATACTGATTATGATCACCGAATGCCGACGATTTCCAGCCGCCGAAACTATGGAAAGCCAATGGTACCGGAATCGGTACGTTGATACCGACCATGCCAACTTCTACCTTGTCGGCATAGGTGCGTGCAGCCGCGCCATTTTTGGTAAAGATAGAAGTGCCGTTGCCATAAGGGTGGTCGCTAGCCAGTGACAGACCTTCGTCGAATGAAGCGACCCGCATAATCTGCAATACCGGGCCGAAAATCTCCTCCCGGTAGGAAGTCATTTCGGATTTAACTCCGTCAATCAATGAGCCGCCGAGGAAGAAACCGTCTTCATTACCCTCGCATACATAGCCTCGACCGTCGACGACCAGTTCGGAGCCTTCGTCCTGCGCCATCTGAATATAACCAATAACTTTCTCCCGGTGTTCTTTAGTAACTAATGGGCCCATTTCCAGGTTAGTGTCGGTGCTATTGCCAATCCGTAAAGCTTCGACCCGTGGCTTAAGAATATCGATTAATTTATCAGCAACTTCATCGCCGACACAAACGCCCACCGATATCGCCATGCACCGCTCGCCTGCAGAGCCGTAAGCCGCGCCCATTAGTGCATTGGCGACATTTTCAAGATCGGCATCGGGTAGAATCAGCATATGATTCTTCGCACCGCCCATGGCCTGACATCGTTTTCCATTGGCGGTTGCAGTCGCATAAACGTATTGCGCGATTGCAGTAGAGCCGACAAAACTTACCGCTTTGATACGCGCGTCATTAAGCAGCGTATCGACCGCTTCCCTGTCACCGTTGATGACGTTGAATACACCCGGTGGCCCACCGGCTTCAATAAATAATTCGGCCAAACGCAACGGACAGGAGGGGTCCTTTTCCGATGGTTTCAATACCACGGTATTCCCGGTAACCAGCGCCATGCCAGCCATCCACAGCGGAATCATGGCCGGAAAGTTAAAGGGTGTGATTCCGGCGACAACGCCAAGCGGTTTGCGCATCGAATAAATATCGATACCGGAGGCGACATTGTCAGAAAACTCACCCTTTTGCTGGTGCGGGGCGCCACAGGCAAATTCCACGACCTCGATACCGCGTAAAACTGAACCCATGGCATCTTCGATGACTTTACCGTGTTCGTTGCAAATCAGCGTAGCCAGTTCATGCTGGTGATCGTACAATAATTGCACGAATTTGGTCATGATACGCGATCGCGCCAGTATCGAGGTCGATGCCCAGGCCGGGAAAGCCTGTTGCGCGACAGCAATCGCTGCCTCAACTTCGGTTTGGCAGGCTAATGGCACTTCGCTGGCCTTGATGCCATGACTCGGGTTATAAACATCACCAAAACGACCGCTGACACCAGAGATACGCTCACCGTTAACAAAATGGTTTAGCTGAGGGATTCCTGAATTGACGACTTCTGCCGGTTGACTCATGGCTGTGCCTATAGAATTATACGAAGATGGCATGCAGTATAAAGGAGATATTTCTGTAATCCAATAGTGTAATATTCACAATCATTCTGCATAAGTACACTAATGAATGATGGGTTACTGAGGCTACGAATTCACACGCATAATCCCCATGCTGGGGGGAGAATATTCAACGTTTGTCGCCTCTTAAATGGAGCACAGTATTGGTAAGTCTCTCGAGCGTTGCATCATTGGCTGAAATTAATTCTCCGGCGACAAGATCAATTTTGCTAAACCTGCGACGAGGGGAAAACCGGGTCATCGCATTGCCGTATTTACGGCTGAAAAAACTACCCCATAAACCGCTTAAAGCCAAAGGCATAACAGGAACCGGGTCTTGTTCAAGTATACGGCTGACACCCGCCTTGAAATGGTTCATCTCTCCATTGGCGGTAATTTCTCCTTCCGGAAAGATACAGATGACTTGATCGTTCTGTAATGCATCACTGACCTGTTCGAAAGCCACCCGCATCAGTTCGGGATCCTCTTTGGCGCCGGCAATGGGAATTGAATTTGCGGTTTTAAATATAAACGATAAAACTGGTATCTGGAAAATTTTGTAGTGCATGACGAAACGGATCGGTCTTCGAATGCTACCGATAAGCACCAGCGCATCGATAAAACTAACGTGATTGCAAACCAATACCAAAGGCCCGTTATCGGGAATGTTATCGAGATTAAATTTGCGCACTCGGTATATGGAATGGACGACTAGCCAGACCAGCAGGCGCATGATAAATTCGGGTACCAGCATAAAGATGATTACCGCGACCGCTACATTCATCAATGCCATAATTAGAAACAGAGTCGGAATCGTAATACCCACTTTTAATGCGAACAAACCGTACAGCGACGCCACGACCATAAACAAAGCGTTCATTACATTGTTTGCTGCGATAATGCGCGAGCGTTTGGCGGCATCGCTCCGTTGTTGCACCAGTGCATAAAGCGGTACGATGTAAATGCCGCCTGAGACACCTAGCATAAGGATATCGATCATCAGGCGAAAATTGCCAGCGGCGGCAATAAATACAGCCGGTGTCACCAGAACATCGTCGGAAGAGGCCAACGATTGATTAAGATAGATATCTACCCCAAACAGCGTCAACCCCAGCGCGCCAATCGGCACCAGACCAATTTCTACCATGCGCCCGGAGAGTTTTTCACAGAGAAAAGATCCGATACCGATACCAATAGAAAACATCGCCAATAATGTAATATAAACCTGTTCGTCGCCCGCCAGATCGTAGCGCACATAATTTGGTAACTGCGTGACGTAGGTAATACCGATAAACCAGAACCAGGATATGCCCATAACCGAATAAAATACGCTAGTGTTCTGGCGAGCGTCGCGCAGAATATTGGCAGTTTGCCTGAACAGATTAAAACTAATTTGCAACTCAGGCGCGGCAGACGGCAGATAGGGAATCGAACAACTTGCCCAATAACCGAAGCAGGCAATCAGTACCACCGCTACAGCGATAGTACCGACACCGAAGCCGATAACAAATACACTGGCGATGAGTCCGAGCAATATGGCGAGAAAGGTTCCGAATTCGACCAGGGCGTTGCCGCCAACCAGTTCCTGATCTTTTAGCGCCTGTGGCAGTAAACTGTATTTAACGGGCCCAAACAATGCCGATTGCGTACCCATTAAAAACAGGATGCCGATCAACATTGCCGTGTTTTCAGTAAAAAAAGCGATGGCGCCCAGAAGCATAATCAGAATTTCGAGTAATTTTAAGCGTCGGATGAGCATAGACTTTTCAAACTTGTCGGCAAGTTGTCCGGCAATCGGTGAAAACAGAAAGAAGGGCATAATGAACAAACCTGCAGCAATATTAACCAGCATATTGCTCGTTTCCTGGCTGATGCTGGCGGCCTGAAAAGCAATCAATATAGTCAGGCCGTTTTTGAATAGATTATCGTTAAAGGCGCCGAGTAACTGCGTCACAAAAAATGGCAGAAATCGCCGACTGCCGAGTAGTTTCACGGAGTCCGACATATTGACGTTCCTGTTTTAAATCGGATTATTCTACTACAGGCCCGGGTAGGTGCGAACCAATATGAAAACCCTTTGGTTTCAATTGCGGGCAGATACCTGGATCTGCCCCTACGGATGATTTCCCGATACACTGCGGGAAATTTTTAGCGGTATCAATTCGTGATCATGCACTCCGCCAGTCTCTACCTGGCTACTGTTTTAATTTGGGGATCAACCTGGTTTGCTATCAAGTTCCAGCTCGGTGTGGTCGAGCCGGAAGTGTCCCTGGTTTACCGTTTCGCACTGGCGTCGCTAATGTTATTAATTTTTTGTCTGTTAACCCGACGTCGTCTGGTATTCACACCCGGGCAGCATGGTTTTATTGCTTTGCAAGGCTTGTTTCTGTTTTCTTGTAACTATCTGATATTTTACTGGGCAACAGGTTTGCTGACTTCAGGAATAGTCGCACTTTTATTTTCGACTGTTATTTTAATGAATATCATTAATTCAGCTATCTTTCTGCGCGCGCCGGTTAGGCCACAGGTAGTCATTGGCGCATGCATCGGTATCGCCGGTATCGCTACTATTTTCTGGTCGGAAGTCAGTTCGGTAGAGCAGTCTGGTGATAGCTGGCGTGGTTTATGGATGTGTCTTCTGGCAACCTTTTTTGCATCTATTGGCAATATCCTATCCGCGCGTAATCAACTGAACGATATTCCGGTGGTGCAGACCAATGCTTTGGGGATGGCTTACGGTGCGATTATCATGTTGGTTTTTGCACTGATCGGTGGTGCTAATTTTGATTTCGAAAACACGCTGAGTTACGGTTTGTCGCTGGTCTATTTAAGCGTATTTGGTTCTATATTTGCGTTTGGCAGTTACCTGACGCTGATCGGGCGAATCGGTACCGATAAAACCGCTTATGCCGCCGTGCTTTTTCCAGTGATAGCTCTCGGTCTCTCGACTGTATTCGAAAACTATCATTGGACACTCGGCGCCTTTGGAGGTTTTGTATTAGTACTGGTTGGAAATTATGTAGTCTTACGCTCTAAATCGATAAGATCGGGTCACCCATCAAATTAGAAACATTGGGTGCTTGTTGGAGTACCCATATCCATTGGATCAGCCTGGCAGACCGAAAATTATCGGGCGCTATGCCGTCACTAAGGTGGAACTCCTTACGTTATCTAAATCAATCGTTCGTGCAGACTTTGGTGATCCTGCTGCCTTTTCCTGGATTATACGTATATTGGCCATCCGGCAAAGGCTCCCAGGTTAAACCGGTAATACCTGATTTATCGACCACCCGAGACATCGACAAACGAACCCGTGGTATATGCTGAGGCTTCTGTCGAAAGCCACAAAATGGCTTTGGCAACTTCTATCGGTAAACCGCCGCGTTTCATGGCGACGCTCGATTTCATACGGTCGACACGACCGGCTTCACCGCTGCTGGCGTGCATGTCAGTATAAATTAAGCCAGGTCGTACTGCATTGACACGAATACCCTGATCACCGACTTCGTTGGCCAACCCAATAGTCATGGTGTCTATCGCACCTTTACAGGCGGCATAATCGATATACTCGTGCGCCGAACCTAGAACTGCAGCACGCGAAGACAGGTTGACGATGGTACCGCCATTCCCACCATGTTTATGTGACATGCGCCTGACCGCTTCACGCGCGCAGAGAAAACTGCCAGCCACATTAGTATCAAAGATACGTTTCAGTCTCTGCAACGAAATGTCCTCGAAATCACTTTGCTGTTCGAGTATGCCGGCATTGTTTACCAGCGCTGTTATACAGCCGAGCTCTCGGTCGACAGTTTTGAATAAATGCTGTACCTCCGACTCAATGGCGACGTTTGCCTGTATTGCGAAGGCGCGTTGATCCTGGGCCGCTATTGCCGATACAACCTCGAGTGCAGCAGTTCGATTATTATTATAATTAACGCAGATATCGAAACCGATTTTTGCAGCGAGTATCGCCGTTTCAGCACCAATACCACGGCTGGCACCAGTTACCAGCATAATTTTTTTCACGAATTTTCCTGAAACACCAGTTCGATGAAATCTTCAGGCGCACTACCGGGAAATCGGGCCTGCAATCCGAGAACGCCGCGTGTTTCCTGGCGGACTTCGATAATTATCTGTTGGTTATCTGCATTCAAAGAATTCACTTTGGTCTGTGCCTGAGGGTGTTGATTGTAGATAACTGAAGCGCCCGGGTAATGGCTAATAAAAGCCTGCAATGACTGCTGATCGTTTTTCACAATGCAGTCATCGCCATTAGGGGGCAATACGGCTATGAAAGGTTTATCCCCCGCCGCTAATACCCGGGTAATAATTTTATTTGCACAGGTTCTTTTAATGGTTAACATCGCCTGCCCGTTATCTTAATTTGTCTCGCAACAATTGATTGACTTGGGCGGGATTTGCCTTCCCCTTTGACAGTTTCATAATCTGGCCGACAAAAAAGCCGAGTACTTTCTCTTTGCCAGCGCGAAACTGTTCGACCTGATCAGGGTTGGCGGCGATGACTTCGTCAATAATCGATTCGATTGCACCGCTGTCAGTAATCTGCTTCAAACCGCGCGCATCGATAATATCGTCTGCGCTACCTTCGCCCAGCCACATGGCTTCAAAAACTACTTTGGCAATCTTGCCTGAAATTGTATTATCGACGATACGCACAATCATACCGATTAACATAACGGGGGAAACGGGCGACGCCTGAATACCGATATCGTCCCGGTTCAAAGCACCGTTTAAATCACTGAGTATCCAGTTAGCGATGAGTTTGGCCTGATCGGGTAACAACGCCAGCGCCTGCTCAAAATAATCTGCAGTTTCACGACTGCCGGTGAGCACTTCGGCGTTATATTCCGACAGATGCAAATTATCGATATAGCGTTGGCGTTTCTGTTCGGGTAATTCGGGTAAGGATGCCCGGATGCGTTCGATATCGTTTTCGGTGACCTCGACCGGGAGCAGATCCGGATCAGGGAAATAACGATAATCGTTGGCTTCTTCCTTACTTCGCATGGAGCGAGTTTCGTGTTTGTCGGCATCGTAGAGACGGGTTTCCTGAACCACGCTACCGCCGTCTTCGATCAGGTCGATTTGTCGTTCGATTTCATAGTTTATTGCGCGTTCGAGAAAGCGGAAGGAATTAATATTTTTAAGCTCTGCTCGTGTACCAAGCTCCTGCTGTCCTTTCGGGCGAATGGAAACATTGGCATCGCAGCGGAAAGAGCCTTCCTGCATATTGCCGTCACAGATTTCCAGATACTGTACTACCGCATGAACTTTTCGTGCATAGGCAACCGCTTCTTTGGCCGAGCGCATATCGGGCTCGGAGACGATCTCGAGTAGAGGCGTACCGGCTCGATTTAAATCGACACCGGTCTGGTCTGGAAATTCTTCGTGTAGCGATTTACCGGCGTCTTCTTCGAGATGCGCACGGGTAACGCCGATGACCTTACTAACGCCTTCTTCCGGGCTAATACTAATTTGGCCGGTTCCCACAATGGGTAATTCGAATTGTGAAATCTGGTAGCCCTTGGGTAGATCGGGGTAAAAATAATTTTTACGCGCGAATACCGACAGTCGCGTTATTTCGGCGTCGATGGCAACGCCGAACTTGACTGCCATGTTGACGGCTTCGGCATTGAGTACCGGCAATACCCCAGGTAAGCCGAGGTCGACTGCACAAGCCTGGGTATTGGGGTCAGAGCCGAATGCCGTTGAGGCGGCAGAAAATATTTTACTCTTTGTCGCCAGTTGCGCGTGAATTTCCAGGCCGATAACTGTTTCCCAACCGCTCACAATTTCACCTCCGGCATTTGCAGGTGGAAGTCATTGGCCAATTGAAATTGATGTGCCGCATTGAGTAAGCGTGCCTCGTCAAAGTATTTACCGATAAGCTGTAAGCCTACGGGTAATCCCTGGCTAAAACCAGCGGGTATCGACATGCCCGGTAAACCCGCCAGGTTCAGCGAAATAGTATAAATATCCTGCAGATACATGCTCACCGGATCGTCTGTCTTATCGCCCAGTTTGAACGCCACTTCGGGGGTCGTCGGTCCGGCAATGACATCGACCTGTTCGAACGCTTTTTCGAAATCCTGTTTAATTAAACGTCTTACCTGTTGCGCTTTTAGATAGTAAGCGTCGTAATAGCCGGCAGACAGTGCGTAAGTACCCAGCATGATGCGCCGTTTTACTTCATCTCCGAAACCCTCTCCCCGTGAACGTTTGTAAAGATCCTCGAGATCGACCGGATTGTCACACCTGTACCCAAAACGTACTCCGTCAAAGCGCGACAAGTTGGATGAGCATTCGGCCAGGGCCACTACGTAATAGACCGGAATCGAGTGTTGCGTATTGGGCAGGCTGACTTCGATAATTTCAGCGCCCAGTTTTCGATATCCGTCAATGGCCGACTCGATTACGCGGGCAACGTCGGCATCGAGACCTTCGGCAAAATATTCTTTCGGCAAGCCGATTTTTAGCCCATTAATAGGTTTTCCGAGTCCCTCGCTGTAATCGGCTACCGGTCGATCGATTGAGGTCGAGTCGCGACAATCAAATCCGGCCATGGTCTGTAATAATGTGGCACAATCTTCGGCTGTACGAGCGAATGCGCCACCCTGATCGAGACTGGAACCAAAAGCGATCATACCGTAACGCGACACACGGCCGTAGGTAGGCTTTATACCCGTCACGCCACAGAGTGCGGCAGGTTGCCGAATTGAACCACCGGTATCGGTGCCGGTAGCTGCTGGCGCAAGACCTGCGGCAACCGCGGCAGCTGACCCGCCCGAGGAACCACCGGGCACGCGTGTTTTATCCCAGGGATTAGTCACCGGACCGTAATAACTGTTTTCGTTGGATGAGCCCATGGCAAACTCATCCATATTGGTTTTACCCAACATGACGCAGCCAGTGGCATTGCATTTTTCGATTACCGTGGCGTTGTAGGGTGCGATGAAGTTATCGAGCATTTTTGAACCGCATGAAGTTTTAACTCCATCGGTACAGAAAATATCCTTGTGTGCGAGGGGTACGCCGGTTAACGTTGTTGCCTCCCCGTTAGCAATTAATACGTCGGCTTCCCGGGCCTGTCGTAAAGCCTGCTCACCGGTAACGCTGATGTAGCAGTTAAGTGCGGGATTCAGTTGTTTGATCGCGGTCAGATAATCCTGTGTTATTTCTGCACTGGAAAACTCGCCTTTACTGAGTCCTTGCTGGATCTGTTTAATGGTCAGACTCATGTTTCAGCGCTCACTCGATTACTTTGGGAACGCGGTACAGGCCATTTTCGACATCGGGTGCGATGCCCTGAAACTTGTCGCGCAGATTGTTTTCTGTAACGACATCTTCGCGTAAACGCTGGTATGCATCCATCGGGTGCGCCATCGGGGTGATGCCCCTTGTGTCTAGAGCATTCATTCGCTCGACCAGTTCCAGTATACTGGATAGGTCATTTACGGTTTGATCGATGGTCTCATCGTCGATTTGCAAGCGTGCAAGCTGCGCAATATTTCGCACATCTTCCTTTTTTAGGGTCATTTCGGGAGTTTTCCAAAAAATGGTGATTGAAAAGCAGGCAAACTTACCATAATTTACCGGGCAGTTTAAGCAAAAGGCCTTGAATTTGGTAGTTTCTTCCTTGCTCAAACGGTTACCCGTTGCTAGAGTACGCCCAACTGGGTGAAAATGGCGCACCAACAGGAAACTTCCTCAAATCACGTCGCTCATTACACATAAAAAATTCGGGTTAAAAGCTTAGTATGTTTGCAGCTATTCGCGGTCTGTTATCTAACGACTTGTCAATCGATTTGGGTACGGCCAACACGCTCATTTATTCCAGAGGTCAGGGAATCGTTTTGAATGAACCCTCGGTTGTTGCGATTCGCCAGGACCGAGGGCCGGGTGGACCCAAGTCAATCGAAGCGGTCGGTAGTGAAGCCAAGAAAATGCTCGGCAGAACACCCGAAAACATTACCGCCAAACGTCCAATGAAGGACGGTGTTATAGCTGACTTTACATATACTGAAAAAATGCTACAGCATTTTATCCGTAAGGTGCATGAAAACCAGTTTTTACGCCCGAGCCCCCGAGTGCTTATCTGTGTGCCCTGCGGCGCGACTCAAGTCGAACGTCGTGCAATTCGTGAATCCGCACTCGGTGCCGGCGCGCGTAAAGTGTATTTAATAGAAGAACCAATGGCCGCAGCGATTGGTGCGGGTATGCCGGTTGACGAGGCACAGGGCTCGATGGTGCTCGATATCGGTGGTGGGACTTCTGAAGTTGCTGTGATGTCGTTAAACGGTATTGTTTATTCCGCGTCTGTGCGAATCGGTGGGGATCGTTTTGACGATTCGATAATTAATTACGTGCGCCGTAACTATGGCATTCTAATAGGTGAGGCAACCGCCGAACGCATCAAAGTCGAAGTCGCGGCGGCATACCCCGGTAAAGATCTGCTTGAAATTGAAGTGAAAGGTCGAAATCTTTCCGAAGGTGTACCTCGCAGTTTTACTCTGAACAGTAATGAGATTCTTGAAGCCTTGCAGGATCCGTTATACGGAATCGTCAGTGCGGTTAAAAATGCATTGGAACAAACTCCGCCTGAACTGGGTTCCGATATCGCCGAGCGCGGTATTGTACTCACCGGCGGCGGTGCGCTGTTACGCGATCTGGATCGATTGATTATGGAAGAAACTGGATTGCCGGTAATTATTGCCGAAGATCCACTGACCTGTGTCGCAAGGGGTGGAGGCCGTGTTCTGGAAATGATCGACGAACACGGTCTGGACTTTCTTGCGGTTGAGTAGTCGCTGGCCTCGATGCGCCTGTTCGGCAAACAGGTAATCACAGGATTGTTGGCAGATAGTTACCAGGCAGTGCCGGAAAAGGCTAGATGAAAAAGGAGCAGAAACATGCCCGTATCGCCACAGTGCGTACTCTGTTACTGATCTGTTTCTGTATAGCTTTAATGATAGTCGATCATCGATTTAACCATCTCGAGGTAGTGCGATCGAATATTTCCGTGATGTTATTTCCTTTACGCTATCTGGTTAGCTTGCCGGCTCTAACCGGAAACTGGGCCAGCGAATGGTTTACTTCACACATCGAATTAGTCGCCGAAACCAACCAGTTACATTCTGAGCTACGGTTGCTGAATGCGCGGTTGCAAAAAATGCAGGTATTACAGGAAGAGAATGGTCGATTACGCAATTTGTTAGGATCGTCGCGCAAACTAGCCGACCAGGTTATTGTTGCCGAACTGCTTTCTGTTAACCAGAATCCCTATCGTCAACTCATTGAAATTAACCGGGGAACGAACGATGGTGTCAATATTGGGCAGGCGGTGATCGACGATTTTGGCGTCATGGGACAGGTGATTCATACCAGCTCCGATTCAGCTACTATTATTCTAATCTCGGATCCTGACCATGCGACGCCGGTGCAATTTATTCGTAGTGGAGTGCGATCAGTCGCATTCGGTACTGGGAATACCAAACAACTCGAGATCCGTTATTTACCCGCAACCGCAGATATTAAAATTGGTGACGAGCTGGTGACTTCAGGGCTGGGTGGTCGGTTTCCGGCTGATTATCCTGTGGCGACTGTGAGTGCTATTCGGGAAGATCTGACTCGTGGATTCATTTCTGTTCTGGCGGTTCCAAAAGCCCGGCTCAACAGCAGTCGGGAAGTGCTTGTTATCAAAGCCAGGCAACAATAATGCTGAAACTGCGCTACCTAGTCATTTTTCTTAGCCTCATAGTCGGCCTGGTATTGATGATCCTGCCGCTACCGGACTGGGCGCAATCTTATCGTCCAAACTGGGTGGCGCTGATCTTAATTTACTGGAATATGGCTTTACCGAAACGCGTAGGATTATGGTTCGCGTTGATTACTGGTTTACTGGTGGATACCTTGCAAGGCACCTTGCTGGGTCAACACGCTCTGGCGTTGGTGATTATTATGTATTTGAATTTAAATTTCTACCAGCGCATTCGCGTATTGTCACTGCCGCAGCAATCTTTTTATGTATTTAGTTTGCTGTTTATCTATCAAATTATGGTTGCCTGGATTGAAGGTATCATGGGTCGACCGACATCGCCTGAGGCATTTTTCGGTGCCCCGGTGGTGGGTATGCTAATTTGGCCCTGGGCGTTTGTTGTGCTGCGAGATGTTCGACGCAAGGCGATGCTGGGTTAATACGATGGAATATCGATTAATCGTCACCAATGAGATGCTAGCTGAATTTTGTAACGGCATTGTCGATGCACGTTATTGCGCTATCGATACCGAATTCGTACGCGAAAAGACCTATTACCCGTTGCTTTCGCTCATCCAGATAGCCACCGAACAAGATATGGCCTGCATCGACCCACTGGCAATAAGCGATTTTGCTCCACTTTCAGTCTTGCTGCAGAAATCCGGCCTGGTTAAAGTTTTTCATTCGCCGAGCCAGGACCTGGAAATCCTGTTTCAACAATTCGGTGCTGTACCGACACCGGTATTCGATACTCAACTGGCCGCTGCCGTTCTGGGTTTTAGCCATCAAATAAGCTATGCCGACCTGGTTTACGAAGTCACCGGCGTTCAATTGGAAAAGAAGCATACCCGCGCAAACTGGAGCCGACGACCGCTAACGAATAATGAACTCGATTATGCGATAGACGATGTACGTTATTTATTGCCGGTTTATCGTCAATTAAATCAGGCGCTCGATGATTCCAGGAGGCGAAGTTGGATTGAACAAGATTTGATCAATATGAGCGAAGCGTCGAATTATCAAATCGACATGAACAATTTATGGCAGAAACTGAAAGGTGTGCAAAAGCTTAAGGGAGTCGAATTACAAATTGCTAGCCAGTTCTGCAAATGGCGGGAACATATCGCTCAGCAGAAAAATCGCCCGAGGCGCTGGATTGTCGCTGACGACTTGATAATCGATATCGCGCGGAATAAACCGACTGACCGCGACGCGCTGGTTACAATCCGGAGCACGTCGGAAAAGGTAATTGATAGAAATGGTCGCAAGTGGTTGGAAATTGTGAAACAGGCCCTTCAGGTTGATCGCTCCGAATGGCCGGTACCGAAAAAGATGAAGACACTGGATGTGCAACAACAAGCCCTCGGCGATTGCCTGATGGCGCTTTGCCGAATCATTGCTGACGAAAATAATATTGCGCTGGCGACATTGGCGACACGCAAGGATATAGATAGTCTGATATTAAATCGTAAAACCAGTCGACTTGCGCAGGGATGGCATTTTGAAATGTTGGGCCAGCATTTGCTTGATTTTATTCATGCACAATCCCGACTGGGCGTGGAAGACGGTATCATTCGCAGGTTTCCCGCTACAGCAAATGAATAATCAGGCAATTATTGCACCAGAAAACTG
The DNA here is from genome assembly GCA_964651385.1 of uncultured Gammaproteobacteria bacterium. Taxonomy (GTDB): domain Bacteria; phylum Pseudomonadota; class Gammaproteobacteria. The sequence continues at coordinate 52,368 of CAZYYM010000005.1, forward strand.
GAAAATAGGATTTCGGCAATATCATTGTTTCCAGTTAAATCGGCTATTAACTCTTGAACCTGGGAGGTGGCAATCTTTCGAATTTCTTCGCGTTTTGCCGGTGATTTCATATCATTGGCTTTTTGCTCGCTGAGAAGCACGATGAGTTTGTGGCGTATGGCCGGAACATGGGTTTTGATCAGCGCTTCAGCGCCGGAATCTGCAATGAGCACATCCGCCTTGAGTTGCAGGAAGGTAAGACGATGATTATCGTTGCTTAAATTAAGTACCATGGAATCACCAAGCGATACGTAGGCAGAGGTTTTGGCTGGAGCTTTTTCGTTTGGCGCATTTTCAGCCGCTCGGACGCCAGGAAAAGCGAGCACAATTAAAAGTGCTAAGGGTAACAATACTTTTTGCATGGCATTTTTCAGATGGGGATATAGTATTGTTTATAGATCATTATGTAGGAAATTTGGTAATAATTTAATGATAACAACAGAAAATATTCAGCAGTTGATCAAGCAGGGCATGTCGACTGAATCGGTAGCAGTGAGTGGTGGCGAAGGCAAGTACATTGCTGAGGTGGTGAGTAACGATTTCACCGACTTAAGTCTGATTAAAAGACATAAACTGGTTTATGCCTGTGTTAACGAAGAAATTACATCGGGTGAATTACACGCCCTGACCATTGTTGCCAAGACGCCCGCTGAAATGGGCTAAAACTATAAGCAGCTTCCGGGGTCATATGATACGCAGGGTATTTGATTCCCGCTAACCGGCCCATGACCAGACTAAACGCCGCCAATGATGGTTCGTGCGATGACTAAACTGACCTTACTAGAGCGACGTTTACGGATTGTCACTGGTTTGATATTGTCGGTTTATATCGTTTTTCACCTTTTTAATCATACGCTTGGGTTGGTATCTCTGGACGCTATGGAAGCCATGCGCAAAGCGATCACGCCATTTTGGCGTAGCTGGTTTGGCGGTTTATTAATATACGGCTCATTGCTTACTCACCTGGCGTTGGCGCTCATGTCCTTATACCGTCGTAGCAGTTTGCGCATGCCGGCCTGGGAAATGGCGCAATTGATACTCGGGTTATCGATTGTCCCACTCCTCGCCGGGCATATTTCGGCCACCTGGGGCGCCAGGGTTTTATTGAATTTTAATCCGAATTACGATTTTGCACTCACTGCAATTTTAAGTAGTCCCTGGTTAAGCACCAAACAGTTATTACTGATAATCGTTGTCTGGTTACATGTCGTCGTCGGCCTGCATTTTTACTTTCGGCTGTTTAGATTTTATCGTCGCAAGGCGATTCATTTATATCCATTCGTTGTGATATTGCCTGCACTGGTGATATTTTCAATTGTACGAGTAGGTCTCGATATAGGCGTTTGGAATTCGACACCGTCAAAAGTCGCCAAACATCCTCTGGGGGGCTATGTCGGTGCCGAACCGACTTACCTGGAGGGCACACCGCTTAATATTATCCTGCACCACGGTATCCTCGTTGTGTTTTTCAGCTTGTTATCGTTAGTACTGATTGCGCGGTTGCTAAGGGCAAAGCGCCAGCTGACCCACGGCAATGTAGTTATCAAACATTTAAATGGTCGTGAATTCAAAGGCGTACCGGGACAGACGATTCTGGAGGTGCTGCGCCTGCATTCGATACCACATGCTTCGTTATGCGGTGGTCGGGGCCGTTGCACCACCTGCCGCGTACGGGTTGGCGCCGGGGCAAAGCTATTGCATAAGCCTTCAGCGCTGGAACAGTTTGCGCTCGACCGAATCGGTGCCGCGCCCAATGTTCGCCTGGCCTGCCAGACGCGTCCCGGACATCCGTTGCAAATCAGTCCGCTGGTGCCGGCCGATCTCGACATCGAAAATAGCTTGAGAAAGGGGGGTGTCAGCGGCGATGAGCGAGAAGTCGTCGCTATGTTTGTCGATTTACGCGGTTCCTCCAGCATTAGTGAGGGGCATTTACCTTATGATGTGCTATTTATTTTGAATCAGTTTTTTCTGGAGATGGCGGATGCGTTAAGCGACAGCTTCGGCCATTACGCACAATTCGAAGGCGATGGCTTATTGGCGCTCTACGGTTTAAAACGGGGCATGAAAACCGGATGTATCGACGCATTGAAAGGAGCGATTGATATGCAACGACGTATGAATCAACTCAATGATAAACTCAGCGGTGAGCTGCAAGAACCCCTTAATTTCGGTATCGGCATTCACTGTGGCCAGGCGATTGTAGGCAGTATGGGGCCGCCCACAACACCAAACTATTCGGCGATTGGCGATTGCATTAATGCCGCTGCCAGACTGGAAAATATGTCAAAGGAACTGGAATGTGTGCTGGTCGTCTCGGATGATGTGATAAAGCACACGGGCTCCGATTTCAATGTTTTTGAAAGCCAGATTGTGCGTTTGCGAGGAAAGCAACAATCAGTCCTGGTCTATGCCATAGAGAATCCGCTGGATATTAAACTGACAGTTGTCGAATCGCTTCAGGATGACCAGTTTTCACCTGCGGTATAACGTGTACCGCGATGGCTCCGTTTTGGTACTGGCTTCTTCAGATGTACGTCCTCTGCGTTGACAATAATCAGAATCCTGGGTTTCCCCGAATTCGGATCGACTGCACCGGTGATAAACTTCGGAATTTTTAATCGGCCCTGCATCAGATCATCGAAAATAGTGTAGACAAAGCCGCCGGTTTTAAGACGGGCAGATTCTTTGCCGGCCATCATTTTGTGATGCCGAATTTTATGTAACTAAAATCTCACAATAACTGAATTTTTCAGTATTGAAGTTAAATTCGAAATTCCTGACCGGATAAATAGGGCAATATTGTGGCTTGGGGTAAATTAAAATCGTTAACACTGCTGCGATTGGTTGTATTCCCACTTGTTTTAACCGAAACGGCGCACGCCGGCGGCGATCGGGAGCCTGGCATGGAATGGCCTGGCTGTAATAAAATGTCCAGGATGCTAGACGAAGAGGATTTTAGCGGTAGTCAGTTCAATCCCGGTTTGAGGAATCTAAAGGCAAGCAATTTTAATTAATTATTCGCCTAAAGAAAATGATTGAGCTACCGAGATATACTTATATCTCAATTTTTGGCCAGCCTATGAAGCATATACAACTCGGGCACAATTTTAGATGGGTTTATTTACTGCTGCTTTTAGCGTTAATAGTTCTTGATGTACTGGATATATTCCCTCCCTATTCAAATTACCTGCTTATTCTTTGCGGTATTCTATTGCTTGTTGAACAATTTTGGGACGACAGGAAACGCAATCGCATCAAAACGGAAAGTACACAAGTTAAAATGTCCGTCGATTTGCAAATGGACGAATACAAACGTCTGACCGAAGAAGTTCTTACGGGTAGCAATCGACAGTTTTCCAGGTTACGCGATGACTTGACACAGGCCCAGGGAATCGTCGACAGTGCGGCTTCCAAACTTGGCGGCAGTTTAACCGGTTTAGAAGCTCAAAGTCATGGACAGAAACAGATGCTTAAAGAACTCGTCGAGGAACTTTTAGATTTGGCGGAAAGTGAGGAGCACGAACTTCAAACCATTAACCTGAATCGATTTGCAAACGAAACAAAGCAGGTCATTGATGATTTTGTCGAGACCGTTACCGGATTAAAAAACAGTGGCGAGGTGATTTCCACGAAGTTCAGCAAAATGCGAAATCGAGTGGAAGAAGTAACCAAAATACTGGCTGACGTCGACGCGATTACAAGTCAAACAGACTTGTTGGCCCTGAATGCTGCTATTGAAGCCGCCCGGGCAGGTGAAGCGGGTAGAGGCTTTGCAGTCGTAGCCGACGAAGTAAGGGAGCTCGCAAAAAAAACCAGTAGCTTTAGTAATACCATCGTGTCCTTACTTAAGGATATTAACACTACGATCGAACAGCTGGATGGTGCCGTAGAAGACGCATCTTCTACTGATCTGGACAGGATCAGTGTCTCGAGCGCTGATGTCGACCTAATGTGGGATGAGATGCGAGGGGTAAACGACAAGGCTGCGGCCCAGTCAGTTCGGATAACGGAAATTTCCGAAACCATGCATCGGTTGGTCATGGAAGGTGTTTTATCGTTGCAGTTCGAAGATATCGTTCGCCAACATATTGATAATATAGCGGATCGCTCCCGCTACCTTGAAGAATATGTGACCCAGTTCCTTGCTGCCCATATTGAAACTGAATCGAGTGGCCTTAGCCGATTTGAAGATCGTAATAATCATCTTATTGAATTAATTGAAAATGCCGATAACAATTTCAATCAGATTTCCTCAAAGGCAATAACGCAAACAGGCGTTGAAGACGGTGGCGGAGCAGAATTTTTTTAAATTACACGGTAAACCAATAAAATAGCTTAGGTTGCCCCGCCAGTTTTCAACCCCAAAGCGATTACATTGGGGATTAGATAACTTATAGCAGCGCGAACGACTCGGGTAATTTACAAAAATAGGCAATTCGTTCACTTAACACACCAGTGTCGCCAACCTTAATTACTGCACTGCCCTGTAACGGAGTTCCTCTGGCTTGCCACCAGCACCAGACTGTGGCGGGTAAATCATCGTCCTTAATTATCATATCACTATAGTCCAGAAAGGGATTGGCATTTACTTCACCGCCCATACTAACAGCGACGGCTGTAAAATCATTGACAAAATTAACAAACTCGGCACGTTTAATCCTGCCTGTATTCGGATCATCGTAATAAAAGCCTTCGGCGGTGGCGCTCAAACTGAGTTCGCCATCACCGATTTTCCAGCCGTTCAAATAGGTTTGGATAGACTTGCTGATCGTTTCAGCTGTCATAAGGCGCAGGCATTTCATCGGCATCGATACCGGGTACGTGGGTGATACCCGCACGTTGTTTCCAGTCTACCGGATAAGCCGAATAAAAAATGACGCATTTATCGTCACACTCGTAAATGACATGATTGTCCTTGGGTACAAACATCAAGTCACCGGGATTTAGCTCGTAGTTGACACTGTCAACTACCAGGCGGAAAGTGCCTTTGAGGCAGTAGATGAGTTCGTCGCAGGTTAAATCCCATGGCACCGAAATTTTATTCAACGCGTTGATGCCGCCACACATGCTATTACTAATTTCGGTGGTGACAAAAGGTTTGATAAATGTGCCGTTTTCGGGCAGATTGTCGATTCGATCCTGAATGTCGGCGATTCTAAATACACTGGGTGCTGTCATGTTTATTCCTCGTTTAGTGGTAGATTATTCAAGTAGTTCCGCGATTGTGCTATCGAGGAAATGTTCAAATTCAGGGCTATTGCCAGGCGATGCAACACAGTGCCCCCAGGGTGATTCGAAGACTCGAAGCTCGCCATTATTAATGTGTTCAATCTCAATCTGGTTATCTTCGACGCGAAAGTACAGGTCGTGGTTGCAAACAATCACAATGGTTCTGGCTTTAATCGCTTTCAAAGCCGCCTGGAAATCACCGCCATAAGCAGGTTGCGCACTGATGTCACCCAGTTGCCAGGTTTTTAATTTGCACAGCAGGTCGTTGGCATCCCAGTCGAGATGATCCTGTTCCCAGTCCTGTAGCAAAGCCTCCGCAGTATCGAAGCCCTTAAGCTTATACAAATGCTCGCGGTAAAAGGTTTGCGAAAAGGCCCAGCCCGCATAAATTCGCCCGAAAGCTTTCAGGCCCTTGACCGGTGGTGTCAGGTAATTTCCGTCGTCATAAACGGCGTCCGCCTGCAAAGCCGCTTTGACGCCTTCGAGGAACACTATATTGTGTTCGGCTGTTTTTGCCGATGCACAGAATGGCAGAATAGCTTTAACCATATCAGGATACTGCGCCGCCCATTGAAACGACTGGCAACCCGCCATTGACCAGCCCGCCACCAGTGCAATCTGTTCGACACCGAGCTGCTCGGTTAATAGCAGATGCTGCGCTTTGATATTGTCAAATAGCGTTATGTCCGGGAATCGCGGCCCATCGAAAGGCGCCGGGGTATTGCTTGGCGAAGACGAAATGCCATTGCCGAACAGATTCACCGAGACGATGAAATGCCGATCCGGGTCAATCGCACGACCCGGGCCGAAGAAGCCTTCATTGCGGCCATGGCTGCCGGTATAAAACGTCGGCAGGACAACAACATTATCTGCTGCCTGGTTTAAGGCACCATAGGTTTTGTAGGCCAGCTTCAGCTCGGGCAGGACAATTCCCGACTGAAGCCGAAATTCGTGCAGATTAAAGCTGTCGTAATCCACCGAAAGGCCTAGTATAGACGCAAATATTCCTGCACTTCCCAGTCCGTCACGGTCTGGTGATAACGCTCCCATTCGTCGACTTTATAGGCCAGAAAAGAGCGGTGCATGGCCTCTCCCATGACCGCTTTGGCCATCTCGTCGTTTCTCAATGCCTCGGTAGCCACCATCAGGTTTCGTGGCAGCCGACGAATTCCATGTTCTTTCAACTGTTCGTCGGTCATTTCGTAGAGGTCGAAATCGGTCGGTTTGCCCGGATCGATTTTATTATTAATGCCTTCAATTGAAGCAGTCAGCGTCATCGCCAGACCCAGATAGACATTCATACACATATCCGCGGCTCGGTTTTCGATGCAATAGCGGCTTTGTGGCAGGCGGAACTGCGCCGAGCGATTGTTATAGCCATAAGTGATATTGGTCGGCGCCCAGGTCACCGTACCGCCTTCGAAACCACCGACTTTCGGCACCAGGCCGTTATAGGAATTCACCGTCGAACAGGCAATTGCGGTTATGGCTTCAGAATGTGCCATTAAACCCCCGACCGCGTGCGCGGATTCGGCGGACCAGCCGTTTTTGTCCGAGCCGAAAATATTCACTCCCGGATTATCTACCGATTGCATTGAAAAATTAATATGTGCGCCCGAACGCCAGTCTCCGGTAGTCGGTTTCGGCATAAAGGTGATAAACATACCGTGCTCCTTGGCTATTTCTTTCAACAAAATTCGCAGGAAAACCAGGCGATCGGCCATTTCCAGCAAAGTGGTGTAGTGAAAGTCGAGTTCAAACTGCGAATAGGCACCCTCGGCGACGACATCGTGGATGTTCCAGCCCAGGTCCTCGAGGATGTCGATCATATCTTTCAGGAATGGCATCGAATCGATCGAGTACTCGACATCATAGCCGAAGGCCTGACGCCGCGGCTTGATGCCGTTTTCAGGGTCATCTTCGATCGCCTTGACGGGCTGGCCAGCGTCGTTATAACGCATCGCGATGAATTCCGGTTCGATACCGGCATAACCGACATAGCCTGCGGCCTCACTATCTCGCATCGCGCGTTTCAACGCCTGCCTGGGGCAAACGTTATAGGGCTTATCCTCCCAGAACAGATCGGCAAAAATAATCGCCATCGACTTGTCCCAGGGGCAGATATAAACCGCGTCGAGGTCGGGCACCATGACCTGATCCGAATCGGCTGGCGAGAGTTCCGGCACAAATGAAATCGAATGCACTGCGAACTGCGGCCCTTTGCCCATACACAGCAGCTCAAAATCGCTCATCGGCACCGGTTTTGTCTTCGGGATACCGAACAGGTCTATCCAGCTCGATAGTACGTATTTGACACCGGCGTCTTCGAGTTCCTTGCGAACTTCGGCTATTCGCTCGGCAGTCGGCAGGGCATCGGCAAAATTTTCATAATAAGTGCTGCTCATCGGTTTTTTCCTCCCGGGGTTTCAGGTGCTCTGCCGCTTCAGCAGAAATTGATTTTTGAACATCTCGATACCGGTCATGACTTCGAGATCGGCAATATCGTCACTGCCATAGCAATGCTGTTCCAGAAACCTCTGGAATGATTCGCTGGAATCGCAAACTACCTCAATGAGTAAGTCGTAACGCCCGGAAACCCAGAGCACATAGACCACCTCGGTATACTGTGAAAGTCTTTCCGCCACCGCACGTGGAGCTGTTGGCGAGGCCACCTTAATACCGATCATCGCATCGGCCTTATAACGAATCGCCATCGGATCAGCCAGCGCAACAATCTTCAGCAGGCCGTTTTTTTTCATCGCCTGCACACGATTGCGGATGGTGCCTTCGGATACCTTCAGGGTTCGTGCGACGTCTTTGTAAGCCATGCGCCCATCGTCCTGAAGCAACTTGATAATCGATTGGTTCAGCTCATCGACCGGGGAATCGATACTGCGCGACTTACTGCTGGATATCGAAACCGGGGCATTTACCGTCATAGAGTATTGAGTTTTATGCTTTGTTTTGCCGAATTATTGATGATAATGATAATATTAGCAAGATTTATTAACGAAAACGCAATCTGCTGCGAAAAAGGCTACGCGATACGAAAATTCTATGATAATTTATCGATACCTAATAAGACCTTCAATCGCTTTACGGAATCTATGCTTATGAACCAGATTTTGGATGCGTCCTTATTCAAAGAATTCGATCAGCCCTTCGGGCTCTCCCACGGATTGCCCGGCTCGGCATATACCAGTCCGACATTCAATCAGCTCGAAAATGAGCGAATATTCTCGCGTAGCTGGGTCTTCGTCGGCTTTGCGCACGAACTGCCCAATAGCGGCGACGTGGTGCCGATTAACATCGCAGGCCTGCCGCTGTTTTTGCTACGTAATGACAATGGCGAAATAGCGGCGTTTCACAATGTGTGTCGACATCGCAACCTGCAGATCATCGATAAACCCGCCAATTGTGGGAAAATTATCCGTTGCCCTTACCATAGCTGGAGTTACGACCTCCGTGGCCAGCTAAAGAATGCGCCCTATTTCGGCGGCGGTGCGAAAGACCTGCCTGCAGGCTTCAATCTCGAGAATAACGGTTTAATGCCGGTTAACATTGCGGTCTGGCACGACTGGATATTCCTCAACCTCGCCGAAGAACCTCGCGCCTTCGAGCATTTCATCGCGCCGCTAAAAACTGCACTGGGTGACAACGATGTCAGCCAGTATGTCCCCGTTACCACGGTTCAAATGGGCACAGTAAAGTGCAACTGGAAGTTACTAATGGAAAACTTTATCGAGCCCTATCACGTGCAGTTCGTGCATAAGACCACCACCGAGCAACCACTGCAAGATCACTACCCCGTTATCGAAGGCGACTGCCTCGGCAGTGCCGTCGACCTCAGCGAAGAACAGATGGCGGCAGCAAGGTCTGATACCCTCGGAGTCTCGTCGAAATACCTGACGCTATTCCCTAACTTCGTCATGGGAACCTATCATCCGGACCAGGTCGGTGTTCATCTGAATACACCGATTGATGGGGAAACAACCCTGCAACGTCGTGTTATTTACCTGCACAAAGATGCCGGTTATAGTGACGAACAGATTCAGGGCCTGCACGACCTGTGGCACAGTGTTCACCTCGAAGACCACGAAATGTGCCAGCGACTACAGCAGGGCCGCCACTCGCCGCTGGCACAACAGGGCGGTGTGTTATCGCCGCACTGGGAAACCAGCGTACGAAAATTTCAGGAACTGGTCGCCAACGCCGTGCGACCGGGCCTAAGTCAATAAATTGAGGAAAACCAATGAACGAAGCCGCCAGCAAACCCGATTTTCGCCTCGATCACACAATGATCCGTGTTTTAGACCAGGGGAAAACTATCGACTTTTACACCCGTATTCTGGGGATGAAAATTTTGCGCCAGAATGAATATCCTGACGGTCGTTATACCAATACCTTCGTCGGCTATCAGGGCGAAGACGATGGCACCACCATCGAAATGACCTACAACTGGGATCAGCAAGAACCCTACGACATGGGTAATGCCTGGGGACATTTCGCGTTGAAGGTATCGGACGTCTACGCAACGGCGGAATATCTCAAATCGGAAGGTGTCGAGTTCGTGCGAGAAGCAGGGCCGATGAATGCAGGGACGCGTATTATTGCGTTCTTCAAAGATCCGAATGGTTATGTCATCGAATTGAATGAGCCGTTGTCGAATTAGTCTTAGGTCATCGATTTTGAGGTGTAAACTGACAGTTCGAAAACACTGATTCTGTCGCGTCAGGTTTGATTATCAATGAATATGAAAATTATACTAACCATTATACCGGGCCTCATGATTATGGCATTTGCTGGATTATTTTACCTTGGTCGCATATCGCAGTCTGGTGATGCACGGGGGCTGGTCGAGGCAAAACTAGCAAAGTGCCCAGAAAAACCGAACTGTATTTGTACCGAGTTTCCATCTGATATCAGCCATTACATGACGCCGATAGACTTATCGCAAACGGGTCTCAGGGATGTGCGGGTAAAATTAAAAACTGTTGTAGATAAAACGGGTGGCAGCATACGGGCAGAAGATGACAATTATCTGGTCGCAACATTTACATCGTCGATATTCGGCTTTGTCGATGATTTAGAATTCAGGATAGATGCCGATCAAAAGCTGATCCAGCTGCGCTCGGCGTCGAGAGTCGGTTATAGCGATCGGGGAGTCAACAGGAAAAGAGTGGCACAAATTAAAATGTTATTCAATCAATAGCGTTCGATCAAACGTAGTCCAGTGGCAGTACTGTGGTATTTTTCAACTCTTCCATCGCGAAGTGGGAACTGATTTCGAATATGTCTACCCTGCTGATCAGTTTCTTGTAAACTGCGTCGAAAGCACCAATCGTAGGTGCTACTATTTTTAACAGGTAATCTACCTCACCACTCATTCGATAATATTCGATTATTTCTGGAATGTTGTCGATTACCGAGGTGAATTGCTTCAGCCATTGGGTGTTGTGCTGGTTAGTGCGTATATTCATGAACACAATCACCTGTAAATTTAGACGCTTGCGGTCGAGAAGCGCCACTCGGGATCGAATGATGCCTGATTCCTGCATTCTTTGAATTCGACGCCAACAGGGGTTTTTGCTCAAACCTACCTGGTCAGCGAGATTAACCAGCGATTGATCTGAGTTTCTCTGGAGATGCTCGAGAATATGTCTGTCAATTTTATCTAGCTTCATTTTCCCATAATATCGGAATTAATTGGGATAAAATACTAATTTTTATCATAATAAATCAAATTATGGGATAAATTTGCAGGAAAATCTTGTTAAGCTGTGCTCATTGATTCAGGAGATATTGATATGAAAAACTTATTTACCTATCACCCCGCTTCGGTTGGTGAAAATTACTTGCAACATCTGAAAACAGCCCTTGGTTTTAGTGTGGATTTGCTATTGGCCGCTCTAGTTTGCCTCGTACATGCCTTGATGCCATTCCTATTCGTTAAAACCGGCAGCATGAAAATAGATGCGCTTTATCAGAGAATGGTGACCCATCGCGATCAGCGTACTGGTCTCGCGACCGATGGCCAAACCAGTCGTGGATAATGGGGCTTGAAGTTACCTTCGAGAATCCCAGGGAGCTATTATTCCGGCATTCCCGTCAAATGTTACTGCAGCCGGGCAGTTGGTGCATGCGAAAATCCCCAGCCAATTTATTCAATTGCCTGGGGGGTTGGTTGGTATAACCGGTTATATTTTTTGATTCATTTAGACCCACCAGCTTTACAATACGGGCTACCCTGGCACCGAGCTCACGCTGCTATCGCTTTTTCTGATATGAAGGAAATAGTGGAGTAAATGCATTGCGCACTACACAGCCCGTAATAACAGAAAACAAAACCATTCTGGTCACTGGTTCTTCAACCGGCATTGGCAAGTGCGTTGCCCATGGGTTACACCAACGCGGCTACCGAGTCTTCGCGAGTGTCCGCAATGCGGATGATATAGCCGCTAATACAAAGGCAGGGATGGACAGTCTATTGCTCGACTACAATGATTCGGCAAGCATCAAGATGGCGGTCGAAAGTCGATTTCGTGAAAATGCTTATCGTGCATTTCAGCAGCACATAGTGGTTGATAACAGCATTCATCGTCAACGCTATCAAAAAATGATCCAGCGATTTAAAGCCAGCGGGAAGGCACAGCCGTTTACGTTGCCACCGCAAGCCGTACTCAAGTGTGTGGTACACGCGCTGGAGAGTAAACGACCAAAGATACGCTACCCAGTCACTTTCCCGACTTACCTGTTTGGCTTGTTAAAGCGTGTTATGAGTGATCGGATGCTGGACAGGGTTCTGAGGAGGGTTGGCTAACAAATTGAAAATTTACTTTGCAAATACAGGGAATTGCTTACATTTACAGGGCTGAATCTGTCTATAGATGGGCAAACCGGGCCAGATAGGTAACCGCTATGATCCTTCAGGCAACAAATAGTTGTCTCGCCTAAATGATTCTATTTGTTTTGCAGATGCCAAAATCGTTTGTGCTTACCTTCCATATTCTACAAACGGAGGAGCCAAAAAATAACTCCTCTGCAATATTCAGGCAGCCTTTATACCCTCAGGACCGCGGCAATTTATTCTCTGGATCAAATAATGGCTTATAACCAACCGACTCGACCTTCATCGTAAATTGCTCGCCGAGATATTCGGTAACCATTTCGCGTCCTTCCTGACAATACTCGTAGGGTAGATAGCCCAGCCCGATATTTTTAGCAATGCTCGGGCCGTAGGCGATGCTGCTTAAATACGAACGACGGCCTTTTGAATCAACCGGTACCTCGCCGGTTTCCGGGTCCATCAATGGGCACTGGCCGACCGGGAAACGTGCAATACCGTTGGAATCAATATTGTCTGTCATCGACAGTGTGCACAGATAGGCTGCCTGATGTTCGAGTTCACGCTGCTCGAGGTAAGGCGCTTTACCGTGGAAATCCGCTTGCTTGACCACCGGGCGTGCGAGACCGGCTTCGTAAAGGTTGTACTCGGTCAACAGGTCGGCATTTTGCAGACGCAGGCTTTTTTCCATGCGTCGGCTGTTGGCGTAAGTTTCGATGCCGACTGGTGTCGCACCCTGTGCGTAGACCAGATCCCATAGTGACATGCCGTAACTGAATGGCACATGTAGTTCCCAGCCCTGTTCGCCGACGTAAGAAATGCGGAAAGCTTCGACCGGGATGCCCTTGAGCGTGAGGTTTCGGGTTGCAGCAAACGGGAAGTTTGCGTCCTCCCACGCGGCAGAGTCGTCAGCAATTGCCTGTATGGTCTTGCGCGCATTCGGTCCCCAGACGCCAAGGCAGGCCATGTGATCGGAACGGTCATCGATATAGACGTTCCAGCCGTTGTCTTCGGCCATGCGCTTGAGCCAGATAAAATCACGGTTGCCTGCATCGGCACCATCGATGACGCGGAAGCGGTCCTTGGCGTGACGAATCACCGTGAGGTCTGCGCGTACGCCGCCACGCTTGTCGAGAAAGTGCGTGTAGACGCCTTTGCCAATCGGTGTGTCTCCACCGACCCTGGCAACACAAGTATATTCCATCAGCGCTTCGGCGTCGGGGCCTAATACATCATAGACGGCGAAATGCGAAAGGTTGATCATGCCGACGTTTTCAGACATTGCCAATTGCTCGGCGTTGGATACACGCCAGAAATGTCGGTTGTCCCACTCGTGCTCGCGTAGCGGCGCCTTGTCACCGTATTTTTCCAGTAGGTGTTCGTTGGAGGCGTAGCCGTGCGCGCGTTCCCAGCCCGATAGTTCCATGAAATATCCGCCTAATTCCTGCTCTCGCGCCCAGAATGGGCTGCGGCGCAAGTTACGCCCTTTGCTATAAGGCTCGCGGTTATGCACGGCCGGGTTGTAAATCTTGAATGCTGATTCGTAGCAGCGATCGTATATATACGTTGGTGTTTTCTGAATCGGGTAGTGGCGCGCGGTGTCGATACCGAAGAAATCCATCTCGGCGACGCCGTCAGTCATCCAGTCTACCAGTACCTTGGCAATGCCCGGTGCGTCTTTGACCCATATTGCGATTGCGTACCAGAGGCCACGGGTTAGCGTCGATTCGCCGACTGATGGACCGCCATCGGTGGTTACCTGCAGCAGGCCGTTAAACGAATGTTTCTCGTTATAACCGAGTTCACCAAGAATCGGAGTCAGTTCCATGGCACGCTCCAGCGGTTCCATGATCTGTTCGAGTTCGAGATCGCGCTGTGACGGCGACCAATGGGTTTCGCCCGCTTCGGGAAGATTGCGCGGGTGTAGCAGGCGCGGTTCTTTTTCTTCGTAATAACCCCACTCTATTTGACCGCCTTCCGGAGTTTTCGGGTCGCCGGTATCGCGCATATAAGCCGAATTGCCCTGATCCCGCAGCAGTGGATAGCCGATATCCTTGCCAGTACCCTCGAATTCTGTATAGGGGGCGAAGAATGTGAGTGGATGATCGACTGGCATGACTGGAAGGTCCTCGCCGGCCATCTCAGCGATGGTGCGCCCCCACAATCCCGTGCAGACGATGACGTAATTGGCAGCGATATAGCCGCGGCTGGTTTCGACACCGACGATACGGCCCTCCTGAATGTCGAGGCCGGTTGCTGCGGTATTGGCAAAAGACTGTGCTTTGCCGGTTTTAACCGCGTTTTCAACCAGAATGCCGGCGACTGTTTGCGAGCGGGGTTTTACCAGTCCCGCATCCGGATCCCACATTGCGCCCTGGATCATGTCTTCTTCCAGTAAGGGAAACTTTTCCTTGGCTTGTGCAGCGCTAATCATTTCCACATTGGTGCCAAAGGCTTTTCCCGAAGCGACCTTGCGCTTGAGTTCCATCATGCGGTCCTCGTCGTCCTTACGCGCCACTTCGAGCCCGCCAACTCGGTCGTAGTGGCCCATCTTGTCGAAGAATTTGATGCTGTAACCAGTTGTGTAGCAGACGAACTTGCTGTGATCGGTGGCGTAGCAGAAATCGGAGGCGTGCGAAGTGGATCCGACATCGGTCGGAACTGACGCTTTATCGATACCGACAATATCGTCCCAGCCACGTTCGACCAGGTGATGCATCACCGAGGAGCCGACGATACCACCGAGGCCTATAATAACGACGTTGGATTGCTTTGGAAATTGTGCCATGGTTTTTTCTCCCAATGACCGCCGGTCTCGGCCGACGCGGCTGTATAGGTGTCGAAATTTTGTGAAAAGGCAGTATAAACACCCCGTTTTAACTTCTCCAATAGATTTAGATCATGAAGTCGCGACATCGTTTAATTGTGTCGCATCTGATCAATTGCAAATGCTTGATTCCACATGAAATGTCGATAAAATACTCGGCCTCCTTTATATCAGTACGGGATTTTCGGGACCGGGTCGGATTATCGTTTATCCGGTATTTTGAATAGCTATAGCGATCTGGATTTTCAGCTGAGATTGCTACTACGAGACATTGCGAGCATGAAAATACTAGTTTGTGTGAAGCGCGTCCTCGACCCCCAGGTCAAGGCGCGTGTTAAAGCGGATGGGTCTGGAGTCGACCTGGCAAATGCCAAGATGACCATGAACCCGTTTGATGAAAACGCGCTTGAAGAAGCCCTGCGTCTGCGTGAAGCCGGTACGGGTGATGAAATTGTTGTGGTTTCGATCGGTGCAGGTAAGACCGAAGAGACATTACGACATGGACTTGCCATGGGTGCAGATCGTGCGATTAACGTGGTTACCGAGCAAGCGCTCGAGCCATTAGCGATTGCCAAGGTGTTGAAGGCTATCGTTGATCAGGAGCAGCCTGGTCTGGTACTTGCTGGCAAACAGGCGATTGACGATGACTCGAACCAAACCGCGCAAATGCTTTCAGCATTACTCGGCTGGTCTCAGAGTACATTTATTTCTGATCTAAAAATCGACGGTGATACTGCGACCACCATTCGCGAAGTTGACGCCGGCCTAGAAACAATTACCGTAAAAATGCCGACGGTAATCAGCGTCGATTTACGTTTGAACGAACCGCGTTACGTAAAGTTACCCGACGTAATGAAAGCCAAACGCAAGCCAATGGATAAGATCGATCTTGATAGTCTCGGTCTCGATACTGCCAATCGTATGACAACAATTCTGGTTGAAGAGCCGGAAGGTCGGGTTGCCGGCGTTATTGTTGAAAGCGTCAGCGAACTGGTCGATAAACTGCGTAACGAAGCGAAGGTAATTTAGTCATGAGTAATTTAGTCATAGTCGAACACGACAATAAAGAAGTCGCCGCTGCTACCCTACACGCTGTCACGGCGGCTCAACAGATTGGCGGAGATATTGATTTGCTCGTAGCCGGTGAAAATTGTGGAGCCGTTGCTGACGCCGCTGCAAGGATTGCCGGAGTATCTAAAGTCAGCGTAGCGGACGATGCCAAATTCGGTCATCACATGGCTGAAAATCTGGCATTGTTGATCGTCGAAGTTGCCGGTGATTACAGTCACGTACTGGCTTCGGCTACTACATTCGGCAAAAACGTCATGCCGCGCGCATCAGCGTTGCTGGATAAGGCACAGATTTCTGAAATCGTCGAAATTAAATCGCCCGATACTTTTGTCCGCCCGATTTATGCAGGGAACGCACTAGCCACCGTTCAGTCTTCGGATTCGATCAAAATGATTACCGTTCGCACCATCAAGTTCGAAGCAGCAGCTGCTGAAGGTGGTTCAGCCAGCATCGAAGCAATGGGCGGTGGGGCTGACAGCGGATTGTCTAGTTGGATATCAGAAGCCGGTTCCAACACCGACCAGGTTGATCTGACTTCGGCCAAAATCGTTGTGTCCGGTGGTCGTGGTATGCAAAACGGTGATAACTTTGCCATGCTGCATTCTGTGGCGTCCAAACTGGGTGCAGCAGTCGGTGCCTCACGAGCTGCGGTTGATTCGGGATTTGTGCCGAACGATTTTCAGGTCGGTCAAACCGGTAAGGTTATCGCGCCTGATTTGTACATCGCGGTCGGTATTTCCGGTGCGATCCAGCATCTGGCCGGAATGAAAGAATCGAAAGTGATTGTTGCGATCAATAACGACAGCGAAGCACCGATTTTTCAGGTCGCCGATTACGGCCTGGTTGCCGACTTGTTTGAAGCGGTTCCGGAATTAGACGCTGCGCTTTGATCCAAAGGGCGCAATGACCGACAGGGATGGTGGGGATAGGTTAGGATTACAGGAATAAACAATGCACATTGCGCCCCGATACAAATGGCTCAGTTTTTTATTTTCAGGTTGTCCATATCGTCCATTTCGAGAGTGTAAATGCTGATGGGTTTAACAAGACCTCGCACTGCTACAGCGCCTAAAGCTCTAAAAGGATAGGCATCTTTGGGTAACAAACCAAACGTATTTTCCGAGACGATAATACGCGTGCCATATTCCTTGTTAAGGGCTTCGAGTCGAGCCGCCATGTTGACATTGTCACCATGTACTGTGTAAGCGACGCGGTCGCCTGAACCAACCAGGCCACCGACCACCATGCCGGAGTTGATTCCAATACGTGTATTAAACGGTACATTTTTTCCGAATGTTTTGTTTTTGAGCGTTCGCTGAATGCTGATAGCGGCTCTTATCGCATTATTTGCGTGGTTAGGGTCTGGTCTCGGTGCATTGAAGGTGGCGAGCACTGCATCACCCTGAAACTGGGTGATAACACCCCCGAATTCCTCTATCGGGCCGGCGATGGCGGTGAAATATTTGTTCAGTGCTTCAATAAGTTCCACTGGCGACAGCGATTCACTGATCGAAGTAAATCCTTCGATATCGGTAAATAAAATGGTCGTTTCGTTAACTTCGCCTTTACCAGTTATCGCGCCTTCTTCGGAGGTTTTGACTTTTTTCGCGACTTCATCGGGTACAAATCGAGACAGATCCCGGGCATGGCTGCCTTCGATGACCGACTCAATAAGCAAGTTGCGGGCGCGGGCTAATGCTAGCGCCAACACACCGGTTACCATTAAAATCGATATTATCTTATCGAATTCAGCACCGATCAAAATGCTGTTCGAGGTCATATATTCGACGTAATTACGCGTAATCATGTGGTCAGCCGGATCGTAGGTGATGACATATAACACCATCAGGCTCCAGCCGACCACGGCGCTTGCACCGGTCGCGAGTACAAAACGCGGGTCGAAACGAAGGGCGCGTAATCCGATAAAAATAAACACATACAACAAAGTTGGAGCTTTCAAATAAAACGAAGCGGGCTGCTGGTATTGCAGATGAAAACTCCAGATCAATCCCATTAATAGGGCGATATCGATAATGGCTGATAAATACAACATCCAGTCGGGTAGCCTGCGTTTAATGGCCAACCAGAAGCGCAAAATGCTGAATGCCACATATGCGCATAGCGCCCAGGGCACTGGAGTGAAAGTGACGTCCTCCGAAAAAGTCTTCGGCGAAATAATGTAAAGCAGTCCCAGAATGATAACAATTATGATTTGAATAGAACTGATCAGGATTTCGCTACGTTCCTGCTGGTCGCGGATTATATCCTTCAGGCGTTCGGGGAGTACGAATGTTTCTACGGGAGAGCCGAATAGTGACCAGTCTGATATTTTCGTTGAAATGGTATTTTTACGCATTTTCTATAAATTAGTCGACAATATGGTTATATTCTCAAAGGAGCGTACCATTTTTGGCCATGACCAGGTTTCGGCCTCGGTGCGGTCGCTTTACGCTGGTTATTTAAACATCGCTGGCGTTGGCATATACTAATATTGTACGCTGAATGGTGCATCAAGAGATAAAACAGTTAAAATTCCTGAATAGGAATGGAGGGTGAAAATGATATTAGGAGAGCTTTTACGTATCAAGGGTACCAAAATGATACTCAAAGTCGGTGAAAACGACAGTGTTGCTCAGGCAGCCACCTTGATGACCGAGAACAAGGTGGGTGCATTATTGGTTGAAGGCACGGCCGGGCAAATTGTTGGGATACTTTCCGAGCGTGATATAGTCGGCGGCATGGGGCTACATGGCGCGGATTTGCATGATGCCCGGGTATCAACATTAATGACGGCCGATTTAATTCGTTGCAAGCCGACTGATACGGTATTACAAGCTATGGCTATGATGACCGATCGGCGGTTTCGCCACTTGCCAGTATTTGATGAAAATGAGCTGGTCGGATTTATCAGTATTGGTGACCTGGTGAAATGTCGTATTGCTGAAGTTCAGCTAGAGGCCGAAGCCATGCGTCAGTACATTGCATCCTGAACGTGGTTTCGTAGCGCAGAGCAATTTATGCACCGAGGCATAATCGCCCGATACCTGTAAACGCTATTCGATCTACCGAATAGCTTCTTCTGATACGGTCGATTAACAGGAATCTATACGATAAAAATATCAATAAAAAAGCCCCGCGAAAAACGGGGCCCAAAAACTGCAAGTTGTTGTGGCGACTTAGTCGCTGATTGTTATTAAATTGCCTTACTGGCTTTGCTGAGTCCAATCCACAGGCTGACGCACATTGCCAGCAGAACAATGGTAAAAGGCAGTCCGGTCGAAACCGCCATCGCTTGCAGCGCACCGAGCGCTTCTGCGCCGCCAACCAACAATAAAACTGCAGCGACCAGTCCTTCAAACGTACACCAGAATACACGCTGGGAAACTGGTGCGTCGGTTTTACCTCCGGCAGTTATAGTATCGATAACCAGCGAACCTGAATCCGATGAGGTTACGAAAAAAACCAGTACCAGTACGATTCCGATCAGCGACAACAGACCCGATAGTGGGAATCCGTCCAGCATGTGGAACAGCTTGATCTCCTGTGCTGCAGAACCCACCGGAGCCGCGGCATCGGCAATGACCTGTGATAACGCAGTACCACCGAAAGTGGCCATCCACAGTACACAGAGAATAGTCGGTACCAGAATGACGCAGATCAGGAATTCGCGAACAGTGCGGCCCCGGGACACGCGGGCAATGAACATACCGACGAACGGTGACCAGGAAATCCACCAGGCCCAGTAGAACGAAGTCCAGCCTTGTGAAAAGTTGGCGTCCTCGCGTCCAAACGGCATGGATAGTGGTATAAATTCAACCACATAAGCCGCTGCGCCGGAGAACATGGTAGAGACGATGTCGCCGGTAGGACCGACAAAGAATATAAAGGCCAGTAACAATAACGCCAGGCCCATATTCAACTCGGATAGCAGTTTAACCCCACCGTCGAGACCGCGTAGTACTGAACCCATTGCTATTGCGGTAATAAATGTAATGAGCACAACTATGGCGACATTGCCGGTACCCCAATCGTAGAGGAAATTGAAGCCGGCCAGCGCCTGTTGGGTACCGAATCCCAGCGAGGTAGCGAGACCAAACAAGGTCGCAAAAACGGCGATGGTATCGATAACATGACCGGGCCAGCCCCAGACCGATTCACCCAGCAAAGGGTAAAATGCCGAACGCAAGGTTAAAGGTAGCTTGTAGTTAAACGAAAAGAATGCCAGTGCCAAACCGACTACTGCGTACATCGCCCAGGGGTGTAAACCCCAGTGATAAATCGTCGCAGCCATGGCCAGATCTGTCGCGGCTTCGACATCACCAGCCGCTGCGCCCAGTGGTGCCCAGTCGGTACGAATACCATTGTCTCCCAACGCGATACCACCCATCGACGAACCAAAGTGAGACATGGGTTCAGAGACCCCGAAGAACATCAGACCTATTCCCATGCCGGCGGCGAACAGCATCGAAAACCAGCCGATATAGTTGTAGTCCGGGGTAGCGTTTTGACCACCGAGTCTTACGCGGCCCAGTGGTGAAACACATACCACTAAAGCGAATAGTACAAATATATTACCGGCAGACAGGAAAAACCAGTCGAAGGTGCTGGTGATGGCCGGACGTAGCCATGCAAAAAATTCTTCAGCTCCTTCTTGAAACATTAGTGTGACCAGGACAAAAGCAATGATTGTCAAACCTGATATGACAAACACCGGATTATGGATATCAAGGCCAAAGGGTGTGATATTGTCCTGGCCAACTTTATATTCGGTCAGGGGACTTTCTTCGTTCATGGGACCTCCTGTTATTATGGTTATATAGTTATAAAATATTTATCGCGAGAGTATTGGAACAGAGTTGTTGCCCGTTAAGTATCGCACCTACGACTCTCATTATTGTTATCGCGCCTTGAGGGAATGTCCCGCGTAACGCCAGTAACTTATGTCGCCCGAAACTAAATGATTTCGAATCAATAGTCAAATTATCGATCTGGCCGCTAACCGATGCGGTGGTGATCAATAACAAAGATAATTAATATTTGGTTATTTTAAACCGGTCTACAATCCGGCTGGGCTTCGGGGCGAAACCTGCTGGGTGAAGACTGCTCAGGTAGTGATAGATGCAGGAGAATAGTCTGTGTTACTCATCGCCGATTTCAGGCATTCTACAAATGCCATGCCGAGTCTTGAAACAGGTTTGTCTTTCACCCGGATAATTGCCAGGTCAAAAGTCACAGCCGGTTCGAACTGGCGCACCACGATATTGTTCGGCGCTTGAAAATCGATAGTGAAAGGATCGATCAGGGCAACACCTAATCCCGCCTCAACAAATGTCAGTGCAGTATGAAAAAGTCGCGTCTGGCAGCGATCATTCCAGACGCACTGCCGCTCGGTGAAAATATCTCGCAAACGATGATAAGTGAGGTGGTAGGGTCCTAGCGTAATCAATGGTTTACCATGCAGGTCTTGCGGTGAAATAACGAGCCTGGATGCAAGTTCGTGACCCGCTGGCAGGACACAGCAGCATTCGTAAGAGAATCTCTCGGCGGTTAGATTCTCGTGTTCAATCGGGGCCTCTGCAACACCAATTTCTACCGCATGTGTCGAAACCAGTGTCTGCACCGTGGTGGATGAGCGAGTTTGAAAAGCGATGTTGATATCGGGTTTATCGGCAACAAAATCACTGATAATCCGCGGAATGAAAGCCATGGATAACTCCGGCAGAGCGGCAATATTGAGTTTACCGATATCGAGATTGCGGATCGCAGCAGCCTGTCGATTGACCTGTTCGAATCCGGCCATGACCGATTCTGTGGAACTCGCCAGGCGATAGGCTTCTGGAGTTGGTTGCAGACGACCGCTAATTCTGCTGAACAGGTTGAAGCCGAGTTCGTGTTCGAGGTTGGCGATAAGGTTGCTAACGCCGGGTTGTGAAATACCGAGGCGACTGGCGGCCTGGGTGACAGTACCGGTTTCCATGATGGAGTGGAATGCCTGGATTTGTCGAAACTGGAGCATAGTCAGTGATAGTATCACTTTAAGTGATGTAACTCCCAAAATATTATAATAGATCGAATGGTTTGAAAGTTTTATAATGCCGCGCTGTTCCCCGTCAACATAATGGGTAGACGCACCAATGAGTCAATATTCGATTTTCTCGCTCGCGCGAAATGCGATGAGTTATCACCAGAACTGGTCCGCCGCCTGGCGTAGCCCCGAGCCTAAACAGCAATACGACGCGATTATTATCGGTGGTGGTGGGCATGGCCTGGCGACTGCCTATTATATGGCGAAAGAGCACGGCATGCGCAATATAGCCGTGCTTGAAAAGGGCTGGATCGGTGGCGGTAATACCGGACGTAATACCACCATCGTACGCTCCAATTATCTCTGGGACGAGTCAGCGCATCTATACGAAAAATCTATGAAACTCTGGGAAGGCCTGAGTCAGGACCTGAACTATAACGTCATGTTCAGCCAACGTGGCGTTTATAATCTTGGTCATACCCTGCAAGACATGCGTGATATCCAGCGCCGGGTGAATGCTAATCGCTTAAACGGCATCGATGGTCACGTTGTTACAGCGCAGGAAATCAAGGCGGCGATTCCGCATATCAATATCTCGCAAGAGGTCCGTTACCCGATCATGGGCGCTTCTTTTCAGCCACGTGGTGGTGTCGCGCGGCACGATGCCGTAGCCTGGGGTTTTGCTCGTGGTGCCGATCAATACGGCGTCGATATCATTCAAAACTGCGAAGTGACGTCGATTCTGCAGGAAAATAGCGCAGTTACCGGCGTCGAGACCACGCGGGGTAAAATAATGTCCGCGAAGATCGGTGTGGTGGTTGCCGGGCATTGCTCTGTGCTTGCCGAAATGGCAGGATTCCGTATGCCGATAGAGAGTCATCCGCTGCAGGCACTGGTGTCCGAACCGATTAAACCGATTCTCGATACTGTGGTCATGTCTAACGCAGTACACGGTTACGTCAGTCAATCCGACAAAGGCGATCTGGTGATCGGCGCCGGTATCGACAGTTATAATGGATATGGACAGCGCGGTAGCTTTTCCGGCATCGAGCACACGGTGTCGGCTATAGTCGAACTCTTCCCGATTTTCAGCCGCGTGCGCATGAACCGGCAGTGGGGCGGCATCGTCGACACCGCGCCGGATGCCTGCCCGATCATCGGTAATGCGCCGCTTAAAGGCTTATATTTTAATTGTGGATGGGGCACCGGCGGTTTCAAGGCGACACCGGGTTCAGGTTGGGTATTCGCGCACAATGTCGCCACCGGGGAACCACACGAACTCAACCGACCCTTCGCGCTTGACCGCTTTGTGACGGGTTATCTGATCGACGAGCACGGCGCCGCTGGCGTCGCCCACTAGGAGTTTAAAGCGATGTTACTAATTCAATGCCCCTATTGTGGCGAGCGTGACGAAACCGAATTTTCCTATGCCGGTGAAGCGCATATTGCGCGCCCGCAGGAAACTGAAGAACTCAGCGATGACGAATGGGCGGATTATCTGTTCATGCGTAAAAATCCGAAAGGCCTGCATCGCGAACAGTGGTTGCATGCGGCGGGCTGTCGCCGCTATTTTAATGCCGAGCGTGATACCGTCAGTTATAAAATCAGTTCGACCTATAAAATAGGCGAGCTGCCACCATCGGAGAGTCAATCATGAGCCAAAAATTTCGACTCTCGGACGGAGGTCGCATCGACCGGGAACAGACTCTGAGCTTTCAGTTCAACGGTAAAAGTTATTGCGGACTAAAGGGCGATACACTGGCTTCGGCATTACTCGCCAACGGCGTGCATATGGTTGGCCGTAGCTGGAAGTACCATCGGCCACGTGGCATTTTGAGTGCCGGGGCGGAAGAGCCGAATGCGATTTTTCAGCTTGAAAAAGGTGCCTATACTATTCCCAATGCGCGTGGTACCCAGGTCGAATTATATGCCGACCTGAACGCCAGTAGCGTCAACTGCTGGCCCTCGCTCGGTTTCGATTTAATGGCCATCAACAGCAAATTCTCGCGCTTGATGCCCGCCGGTTTTTATTACAAAACCTTCATGTGGCCGAGACAAATGTGGATGAAGTACGAACATTTCATTCGTAAGGCTTCAGGGCTTGGCGAATCGCCGCGGCAGGAAGACCCGGATCGCTACGAACATGGACATGCACACTGCGATCTACTGGTGATCGGTGGTGGTGTTGGTGGGCTCACTGCAGCACTGGCTGCGGGACGCGCCGGTGCGCGGGTCATACTGGTGGATGAACAGGCAGAATTTGGGGGTTTGACCTTGAATAGCCATGCCCAAATCGATAGCAAACCAGCGACACAGTGGATCGACCAGGCGGTGATCGAATTACAGGGCATGAAAGAAGTGACCCTGCTGAAGCGGAGTACGGCTTTCGGCTATCATGACTACAATTTTGTCACGGTTAATCAGCGTTTAAGCGACCACCTACCATTAGTAGAGCGTAACCGAGGGCGAGAAAAGGTCTGGCAGATTCGGGCGCATCAGGTTGTTCTGGCAACGGGAGCGGCAGAACGTCCATTGGTGTTTGCCAATAATGATCGCCCGGGCATGATGCTGGCGTCGGCGGTATCGACCTATATCAATCGATACGCCGTTAAGCCGGGTAACCGGGCGGTAATATTTACCAATAATGACAGTGCTTATCAAACCGCGCTGGACTGTAAGGCCGCAGGAGTCGAAATTGTCGCGGTGGTCGATGTCCGCACGCAGTCGGCTAGTGAAATTGCCAATACTGTGCGTAGTGCCGGTATCGAAGTGATGAATGGCAGTGTTGTGGTCGATAGCTCGGGGGCGAAGCATTTGCGCTCAATACAGGTTATGAATCTGTCGGCCGATGGCCGTTCGCTGAATGGCTCAGTGAAGGAATTGAATTGCGACTTACTCACAGTATCTGGCGGCTGGAGCCCGGTGGTACACCTCAGTTCACAATCCGGTGCGAAAGCCATCTGGAATGATGAGCAGGGGATGTTCCTGCCCGGTACACCGACTCAGGCCCAGGTGTCTGTGGGTGCTGCGAATGGTACGCTGGGTTTAAACGATACGCTGCAACAGGCCACCATTGCAGGAAATGCTGCGGCTAATGCCTGTGGTTTTGATGCATCTATGCCTGCGCCGTCTGCTCAGTTGGTGATCAATGATGCGATCAGGCCGCTCTGGCTGGTGCCTTCCGGCTATCCGCGCGGAAGAGGCCCCAAAGCCTTCATAGATATGCAAAATGATGTCGGTGCCAGCGATATCCAGCTCGCCGCTCGCGAGGGTTTCCATTCGGTTGAGCACGTCAAACGATATACCGCGATGGGTTTCGGTACCGATCAGGGCAAGTTGGGCAATATTAACGGTATGGCGATACTTGCGGAAACCCTCGGGCAGACCATTGCCGAAACCGGTACAACGACTTATCGACCCAATTATACGCCGGTCACCTTCGGTGCAATCGCCGGACGAAACCTGGGAAGCCAGCTATTCGAGCCGGTTCGTAAAACGGCGATGCACGCCTGGCATGAAGAAAACGGTGCCGAGTTTGAGAATGTCGGCCAGTGGAAACGACCCTGGTATTATCCGAAGCCAGGCGAGTCACTGCATGAAGCGGTTAATCGCGAATGTCTCGCAACGCGTAACGGTGTCGGTATTCTAGATGCCTCGACGCTTGGAAAGATCGAGGTGGTTGGCCCCGATGCGGCTAAATTTCTCGAAATGATTTATACCAATAACTGGATGAAACTCCAAGTGGGTAAGGCGCGCTATGGCTTCATGCTCGGTGAAGACGGCATGGTGATGGACGATGGCGTCACTATTCGGCTTGCCGAGGATCGCTTTTACATGCATACCACCACGGGTGGTGCTGCCGGCGTGCTGGCATGGATGGAACGCTGGTTACAAACCGAATGGCCGGAGATGGAAGTCTTTCTGACATCGATTACTGATCACTGGGCAACCGCTGCTGTTGTCGGGCCGAAAAGTCGAAGTGTGGTTTCAAAAGTCTGTGAAGGAATCGATTTCAGCACCGAAGGGTTTAAGTTCATGGATTCACGCGAAGGCCGAATTGGCGATGTTGAATGCCGTGTCAATCGCATCAGTTTTTCTGGCGAACTCGCCTATGAGGTTAATGTGCCGGCCAACTTTGGCGGTTATATGTGGGAAAAGTTGATGCAGGCGGGTGCTGAATACGATATCACGCCTTACGGCACAGAAACGATGCACGTCTTGCGTGCCGAGAAAGGCTATGTCATCGTCGGCCAGGATACCGATGGCTCGGTTACCGTAGAAGACCTGGGAATGGGCTGGGCACTGTCAAAAACCAAGCATGACTATATCGGCAAACGTTCGCTAAACCGGCCCGATACGGTGCGTAAAGACCGAAAGCAACTGGTTGGACTGGTGACCGAAGATGCGAAGACCGTGATACCCGAAGGTGCGCAACTTGTTGACAATCCTCGCGCGCAGAAGCCGGTGCCGATGATTGGCCACGTTAGTTCGAGCTATTACAGCGCCTGTTGCGGGCATTCGATCGCTTTGGCCCTCGTTAAAGGCGGACATCACCGGATGGGAGAGCAAGTATACGCACCGCTTGCCAATGGTTCGGTGATTAAGGCGACTATTACCGATACCAATTTTTATGACAAAGAAGGAGCCAAATCCAATGGCTGATTTATTCCAGCAAGAAAGCCCCTTGGTTCAGGTTAATTTTAAGGATTCCGGCGGAAATGCCCCGCGTATCGAAGAGGTGCCGTTTCTCGGTTTTATCAACCTGCGTGGAAAGTCTGAAAATACCGGTTTTGCAGCCGCAGCCTTGAAAGTACTTGGCTGTGAGCCTCCTGTCGAAGCCAATACCACGCGGGAATCCGGCGATTACCGCATTTACTGGCTAGGCCCGGATGAATGGCTGGTGATCACGCCAGCAGGTCAGGCTGGTAAGGTTCAGGCCGAACTGCAGACTGCTCTGGCGGGAATATTTAGCTCGGTAATCGATAACTCCAGTGGATTGACGCTGCTCAGAATTACAGGCAGGAATGCGGCAAACCTGCTAGGCAGCGATTGCCCGCTGGATTTACATCCGCGTGGATTCAAACCCGGTCAGTGTGTGCAAACGCGACTCGCGAGGGCGGGAATGATAATTGCTCCGCTAAGTGACAATGCCGGCTTTGAGACTATTATTCGCCGCAGTTTTTCGGATTATATCGGGTTGTGGATGCAGGATGCCTGTATCGAATTTGAATAATTTTCAAGAGTAAACAGGCAGGTCTGTCCCTAGGCCGCAGGGGAGCAACTGCGTGTTCTACGGCGATACCAGACTGCACAATGTTTTAGTTCCCGAAGGCGTTTCAAGCCGGGCTGACAAATAAGGCGCTTTAGAATCATCTATTTCTTCGACTTCTACAAGGCTTTCTGCGCCAATTGAGATGAGTTTCTGCCGTATCCAGCCAAGCCGATTATGATGAATTGTCAAAGATTGTAATCGACACTGCAATTCCGCCATAGCATGGGACGGATGAGGCTGGTTATGCCACTGAATCAGATAAGGCAGTAAGCCATTTCCGAGCAATCGCCCATCGTCAGTCAAAGCGATTTGCCAGCGAAGATTGTCACGCTGAAGTTCTGTTGGCGTACCGATGTCAAAGTTGGCTGCCCGATTAACGCTTTGAATATCGGGCGTATTCATCACCCAGGTAATTAATCGGGGTTTTTGCCGAAGAGATTCGCGCATTAATCCCTCATCGAGGCCGAACCATCGGGGATGGGCCGGTACTTTCGCATCAGAGTTAATTGCAATCACTTCCAGGTAGGCTTCATCACCCAGCTGCATTAAATGATTATGTG
>CAZYYM010000006.1:0-65374 GCA_964651385.1 uncultured Gammaproteobacteria bacterium
GATATAGGGCTTACCAATGCTGCGGTCTTGAACAGGATTTCCAGGTCTAGCGACGTCCTTTCAAGATGATCCTGATCCGTTGCGAAGTTGTTTAAAAGACTGCAGAATCCCCGTCTCATCATGGACAAAGAAGTCAGAACCAGCCCTCTCTAAAAAAACCGCGCCAGCTCCAACAACAGATAATCATCCTGTTCAAACGCGATCAATGGATCTTTATCATCGATATTGGTAAACACCTGCACTTCAATCGTCCCCTTCCAGCTATCTCCGATTCGACGATTACCTTCCAGCCTAAAACTACGACTTTGTTTTTCGGTGTCAAGCACAAAACCGGCTAACAACTCGGTGCTTTGTATATCGTTAAAGGCCAGTCGCGCACCGAAGAACAGATCTCGGTCAAACACTCCACGTTGGCCTTCAGGACGAGTATCGTGTGAATATTCGACCAGTGTTCCGAGATCAATGTCCGATTCATATACACCATAAAAAGTGTATTCAAATCCACCGGTCAACGCCTCGAAATCGATCGCGTCGGTATCGCGGTGAATCATTTCAAGTTTCCATGTCCAGTCTTCGTCGATGAGCTGCAAATCCAGGCCGAACTGAGTCATTTGTACATAGTACGGTATCAACACCGGCTGACCATTGCTCCCTGGCCCCCGCACAAATTCAGGGTCACGATTTGTACCCTTAAACCAGGAAAATCCAAAATCAAGATCATCGATGGTATGCGAGTAACGAATCGCATAATCGACATGGTTATCCTCGTCGGATGATTGATAGGTCGCAGCATCACCATCGACTACCAATCGCGGTCGCGGTCGGCCCTCTACAGCCTGGAATGTACGCTCACGAAAACCGGGTAACATTAAAAAATCGAGTACACCCCAGTCCTGGTAGCGCTTCAGATGTATCATCGGCTGGCCAAGTTTATCTTCGCCATCGATGCCCTCTACCTGATCGACCTGGTTAATGACATCGACCAGGTGCTGCGATTCAGTAACACCCCAGAACATGGTATTTATGCCGACCCGCCATTCATTATCACCATTCACATGTAACCAGAGCAGTTCGCGGACATCAGCATGATTGCGCTTTTCATCTTTGTCGTCGGCACGCAGAAAGAGCTCGGCGCTCCAGCTATCCTCGCCATCATTCCAGTCACCGAACCACTTGGGTTTGACAGATAGTGTTAAATTATCATCATACTGCTGATCGAATTGCGGGTCTTCGGAAAAAATAAAGGCTTCTAATGCAACATTTCCCGATAACCCGGCATTGGCAATACCAACCCAGGCCATTAATATGGCGATCAAACAAATCTGTTTCATTACTGTTATTTGAGTCGTTTCAGGGCCTGTGAGCGAAAATCACTATTTTTTAGACCCGTCTGGAACTGATAATTTTTCCATTCAAGTCGGGTGCTTTTACCGTTTTGGTTATTGACCATATCCATCACGCCGGGACGCCAGTAGTGACCGAGAAACTGCTGAAAATTACTTGCAGTCAAGGTTTTTAACAAGGCTTTTTTACGGTCATAGTACTCAGCCTTGATAACTCGATAGGCTTCTTTATCGAGCCAGGCTACCTGGCGCGTATAACCCGAATGCTTATAAGCCGGGAATCGTTCGATCACAAAGCATTGCAATTCACCACAGGCTTCTTCACCGATTAAATTATAGGTATATTTCTCGACTTCCTGCGAGCCAAGATCTTCGAATGCAAAAGTACTGCCCATGAACGGACCTGATTTGTTTCGTGAGTTTATTCGTTTCACTTTTTTCAATGCGGGCAAATATAACCACTGATCGTCCGGCTCGAGACCGTGTGAATAGGTCAGCATAGCCGTTCCCTTAACATCGTTGGGTTCATCAAATATCGACAAACTTTTATCACCGTCACCTTCGACCTCTTTAGTTCTGATTCGAATTAATCGCGTCGATGTATCACCCGTTTTGGTTTTTATAGTCATTACCATATCGGCGGTGAAATCGCCGAAACCACGGTCATAACTTCGGGCTGCTGTTGCTATCTCCAGGCCTTTTTCTTCGGGGGTTTGGGCCTGAATTTGCGGAGACAAAATTCCCAGCAGACCTAACAAAATAGCGGATAGTTTCAATGTGTTGTGTTGTAGCTTAGGCATTACTGTGCTCCTTTTTATCAAACGCCATTAATATCGGGGGTAACAGCAAAAAATCAGCGACAATAGCGAATATTATTGTCACTGCTGTCATAAAAGCCATATCTGAATTCAACTTGAAGGCGGAGAAAGTCAGAACGAAAAATCCTGCAATTAAAACAAGTGAAGTCACCAATAATGCCAGTCCGACTGTATTAAAAGCATAACGCACAGCATCCTGGGAATTAAGATTTTTCTCTCGTCGCGCCCTCAAATACTTACTGAGGAAATGCACCGTATCGTCGACGACTATACCCAGGGTCATGCCGGTGACGACCGATAGTGCCAATCCCACCTGGCCAACTGCAAATCCCCAGACACCAAATGCCAATGCAGCGGGGATCAGATTTGGGATCAAGCTTAACAAGCCAATTTTGAACGATCTCAACGCAAACACCAGAATGACGGAAATCAAAACCAGTGCAATCGTAGTACCCAATAACATACTGTAGATATTTCTCTGGCCGATATGACTGAACATCAGTGTCGGACTAGCACCAACGACGTGCATGCTCTCGGGGGCATTATCGCGCAACCATTTTTGTGCACGGTCTTCCAGTGCAAGCACCGTATTGGAGGTCATGTTATGCAGCATCACCACCATACGTGTTGCCGATTTGTCGATGTTAATCTGATTATTTAAATCGAGACCATAAGGCAGCGACATTTCATACAACAACAGATACTGAGCTGCCAGATCGCGTTGCTCCGGCAAACGATAATAAGTGTCATCATCACCATGCATACTGCGATTCAGTCGCTTGAAGGTATCAGAAATAACATTGACATGGATGACTTCGGGCTGCTTTAGATACCAATTGGCAAAGTCTTCAACCTTTTGCTGAAAAGCTGGCTCGCTGACCCCTCCATCTTCACCTGACTCCAGCGAATAGTTAACCAGATATAGCCCGCTCAGGTGTTTCGACGCAAAGTCGGCATCGCGTCGGAACTCAATTTTTTCACTGAAATACTTTACGAAATCATCGTTGAGTTCGTTCATGGGGACAAATGAAACCAGTAATACGCTGGCTATGCCCATGGCTAATAAAAGCATCGAACGTTTCGCAATCACAAACTCGGCAAAATGCCGCATGGCAATACTCGAAGGGGTGTCTCTGACTTTCTGGCGACCGGGCAAAATCATCGAAATCGCCGGCAGAAAGGTCACACTGAGTACGAACGCCACCATAACGCCCATCGCAACAATATTACCGAGATCGCGAAACGGCGGCGCATCTGAAAAATTCATACTCATAAATCCTATCGCGGTGGTGATACTGGTGAGGAATACCGGTTGCATATTGATGCGAATACTATCGACCATTGCCGCATGCTTACTTTCGCCGCGACGCATAGCTAGCACAAAACTCATCAGGATATGCACGCTGTCGGCAATCGCCATGGTCGGAATTATCATAATCGCCGAGAACGACGGCGGTGTCAGCGCTATACCGAGCCAGCCTGCCAAACCCATGGCACCGGCAATAGCGAAAATAATAATAATAAACGTCGCAACTGTGCCAGAAAGACCGCGAATCCAAAAATATAACACCACCACGAATATCAATAACATCAACGGAAACAATGTCGACATATCGTATTGACTTGCTTCAGGGAATGCTTGATTCATCATCACAATGCCGGTTAAACGAACCTCTATATCGGGAAATTTTGCGCGAAACTCCTCGCGTAATTCACGGATAAAGGTAACCACTTCGGGGTTTTCTACAATTGGATCGACACCTGGTAATTCAATATTGATATTAACGCCTGTGACAAGCGCGGAAGGCGAGATCAGGCGATTTATCAACACCGGTTCAGACAGGGCAATATTTCGAATTCGGATGAGGTCTTCATCGCTTAATTCGCCGGGTTCCGACACCAGGTCTTCAACCAGCAAATCATCCTCAATTGCCGAAGTATGTTGATAGTTGGTTATCGATTCCACACGAGTCGAATACGGTGTCTCCCAGGCACGTTCGGTCAACCAGGCGACGGCCTCAAGAGTCGGACGGGTAAAAACCTCGCCGTTTTTAGGCACGAGTAACAGCATCGCATTATCGCTTCGCGAATAGGTATTCTGAATATTTTCGAATGCTAATAATTGCGGATTATCTTCACCGAAAAATACCCGGTAATCATTAGTAAAGGTCAGGTATTGCGCACCCGCTCCCATTAACATGACCCAAATAACGGAAAATAATACAGTTAACCATTTGAAACGAATTATAAATTCGGCGAATTGCTTGACCATTGAGTCTCTCTATTAATTTTTGCGAATTAATTGCAGATACTGGATTAATCCAGCACCGCAACGGTAAAGTTTTTCCAGATCCTGCGCCACTTTGGCGGCATTGAGCGCGCCTTCCATGGTTGCCACTATAGTGACCGCGGCGGTATATGGATCGACATCACCCAAAATTAGATTATTTTTCTGCGCCCGTTTCAAACTATCGGCGATCGCACCATGCCATTGATCGTATATTTTCATTAGCCGCGTTCGAAAACCTTCGTCTATCGGCGCCATTTCCTGCGCCAGCGAGGTTAGCGGGCAACCGAGCTGTATATCGATTAAAGTAAATTCAACACCTGAAGCCTGTATCAGTTCGACGAGACCATCGATAGGATGGTCGAAAATCTGTAATGGCTTGACGAAACTGAGGTGGATGCGCTGGGCTATGACTTCGTCAATAACCGCATAGCCGAGCTCTGTTTTGTTGGGGAAATGGTGATAAAGCGCACCTTTGGTGACACCGGTTCGAGCCAGAATATTACTCAGACTGGCCGACTGAAAGCCCTGGCAGTGAATTTCTTTATAAGCCGCCAATAAAATTTGGGCGCGCGTACCCGGTAGAATTTCTCCGAGTGGTCTCCACCAATAAACACTGTTTTCAGGTAAACTTTTCATAAGAGTGTAACATACCAACTGGTTTGCTTTATAATACCAACCGGTATGTATGTCAACTTTTTATTTAAATTGCCACCATTACTCTTACGGCATCGAGGCGCAACCTTGCATGACTTAGTGCGGATTCAAAAGAATTTAATTGCTCACGGAAGTATTCAATTTCATCGTCGCGCACGCTGGAATTAATTTGTTGCAAGGCAATCAGCCTGTCTACCTCGCGACCCAATACTTCACTACCTCTCTGCCTGGCTATTTCAACCATGTCAGGAACCTGTTGCCCGGCGGCCACTTCAGCAACCTGGATTAAATTGTCCAGCTCCGTTTTGCGGGCTCTTATAATCTTAATCGAAGTATCGATATCGACTCGCTGCATAAGCGGCTTTATGGTATCCCGGTCGAGGATATGGCCATGTTGACGGTTTTTCTCATCGATAACAATTACAACACCACTGTTTGGAAAAAAGCGCTGGTGGCCTGAACTGATTTTATCTGAAAACTCCATTAGAAAATGACACTCGAGCAACAGGCTTCCCGGTTTAACACCCGCGTATTTAATTGCAATGAGCGCGGTATTGCCAAATTCGCTACTGAGAATCAAATCCATCGCATTGCGCACAAACGGGTGCTCCCAACTAAGGTAATGCACATTCTCGTTGGCCAAAGCAACATTGCGACGATAGGTGACGGTCATACCATCATCGGGTAACCCGGGCATCCTGGTAAGCATATTGTCACCCGGAGTTATCACCCAGCAATCCTGGCCACGAATATCACTATTAACGCCGTAGCAGTCGTAAATTCGCTCCATGAATTTAAATAAATCGAGATCGAAATCCCGTTGCATAGCCTGGTCAGCTAAGGACTCGGCGATCATTGGTCGGCAGGAATTGACTTCCAGTAAACGATCACGACCCTGCTGTAAGGTCTCATTTAATTCATCGTGCAAAGCGGCGGTGTTGTCAATAAATTCGTCGACTGGCAAATCCGGTGATTGTAAATGCTGGCGAAGCTCAACCTGGGTTTGCATATATACCTGATGTCCGGCCGGACAGGTATGCCGGAATGCATTCATGCCTTCATCGTACCAGCGAAACATTACCGCCTGCGCGCTTTGTTGTAAATAAGGCACGTGAATATTGATCACGGCATTCTGGCCGATTCGATCCAGCCGACCGATACGCTGTTCGAGCAAATCCGGATTAAGCGGCAAATCAAATAGAACCAGGTGATGAGCAAATTGAAAATTGCGACCTTCGCTGCCAATTTCCGAACAGATTAAAACCTGCGCTCCGGAATCATGGTCGGAAAAATCAGCTGCTCCCTTATCGCGCTCAATCAGATTCATGCCCTCATGGAACACAGCCGCGCGAATCCCGAATTTGATCTTTAGCTGGTCGACCAGTCTTAAAGCCGTGTCGGCTTCTGACGTTATAACAAGAATCTTACGTGTCTTGTTACCTCTTAGAAATTCACCCAGCCAGTCGAAACGGGGGTCGCAATCAATCCAGACTTGCTCCATTCCAGGCATTAGTTCCGGTGATAACAGGTTTTGAAGGTCGGCTCCCGTGGTATCACATTTTTGCCAGTTTTGGCGCCACTGATCACCGGGGTTTAATGCATAGGCATGAACTTCGCGCTCTGGAAATCCCTGAACCACATGCCGGGTATTACGAAATAGAATACGGCCCGTACCGTGCCGATCGAGCAAGTGTTCAATCAATGAGTTGCGCGCCATTTCCCGCCTTTCCTCATTTTCGCTGGCGAGTTTACCCAGCCATTCTCGATTGTCGCCTTCTGCCAGAGTTTCATCGAGCATCTGCCATTGATTATCATCCATTCGAGCTCCTTGATGCAGCACTTCGACCAAATCGGCCAATTGGCCATAAGCCGATTCGTCCTGCAAGAAGCTGTCAAGATCACCAAACCGATTCGGGTCTAATAGCCGCAGACGGGCAAAATGGCTCTCCTTACCAAGTTGTTCCGGCGTCGCGGTTAGTAGCAAAACACCCGGCGTTTTAATCGCTAACGATTCAACAATTTGATATTCCGCACTGATAGACTCCAAGGTCCAGGCCAGGTGGTGTGCTTCATCGACGACCAGCAAATCCCACTCTCCCTGTAGCGCCTGCTCCCTGCGATTTTCCTGGTTTAGCAAAAACTGTAAGCTACATATAATGAGCTGCTCACTATGAAACGGATTGTCTCCATTTCCAATGCCTTCGTCACCGGACTCTTCAATCGCCTGACAACGGTCTTCATCAAATACACTAAACATCAAATTGAAACGGCGTACCATTTCTACCAGCCATTGATGAACCAGCGATTCCGGCACAACGATCAAGACGCGATGCGCACGTTCCAGCAATAACTGCTGATGCAGTATTAAACCGGCTTCGATGGTTTTTCCAAGGCCCACCTCATCGGCCAGCAACACTCGTGGCGCAAAGCGACGGGAAACTTCGTGGGCGATGTACAGTTGATGGGCGATTAAACTGGTGCGACAACCCGCCAGTCCGTAAATCGGTGACTGTAATAAAGTATTGGCAATTAAGCGCGCCCGAGTGCGCAATGAAAACCATTTATTACGATCGATCTGGCAATTCAGTAAGCGTTCCCCCGGTCTATTTAATTGCAGATAATTATTAAGTTTACCCTCCGGTAATAGCGCTGCATTACCCGCTTCGTCCTCACAGTGATAAACAATCAGACCACTGGATTCTTCCAGTTTAAGTATCTGCAAAAGCTGATTTTCCTGATTCTGAATCCAATCTCCGGGGCTAAATTTAACCCGTGTCAATGGCGCATCCTGCCGCGCGTAAATTCTAATTTCGGTAGTTGCCGGGAAGATAATGCTAACGGTACGATGTTCAATTTCGATGACCATACCGAGGCCAAGCTGTAATTCGGCAGCGCTGATCCAGCGTTGGCCGATAGAAAACTCCTGCATTGCGATTCCCGCGGATTTTGTCACGATTTGCCTTATCCGATGTCAGTGTCTGCACTTTCGCGTCAGCCGACCAGCTGTCCATCGAGTCGAATTAACGAGTCCAGATTATAACAAGGGAATACAATAAAAGTTGGATTAATTGTTTGTTTATTGCGACTTGCAGTGAAGTCCATTCTTACTCAGAATGCCTGCATGATCCCTATTGATTGTAATGGCTATTTTATTACAGGTTCCGACACAGATGTCGGTAAAACCTATATTACCTGCCTGATAATCCAGCAGCTACGAGCTTTAAACAAATCTATTGAGGTGCGCAAGCCAGCCGAGTCCGGTTGCAAAGTAGATCAACAGGGAAACCTGCTTGCCGCAGATGCGATGTTATTAAGTGCTGCGAACAATCGACAACAAGACATCGAAGTAGTAACGCCTTACCGTTTCAGAGCTGCACTGGCGCCACACCGGGCAGCACGTCTCAATGGAACTGAATTGAATTTACGTAATCTTATCGAGGCTTGCCACCACGAACAAACAGACTGCCTGCTAATTGTGGAGGGGGCAGGCGGTTTTTACTCACCGCTGGCAAAGGACGGCTTAAACGCAGACCTGGCCAGCGCCTTGCAATTGCCGGTATTTATCGTAGTTAACGATCGCATAGGTGGTGTCAATCAGGCACTTATGACGATTGCAGCAGTCGAAGGTCGCCATCTGCCGATAGCAGCCATTGTTTTCAATCAGGTGGAACCAGATCACGAAGTTCACATGGATAACCTGGCCGATTTGGCTCAATATTGCGACTATCCCGTTTTTCACTGCGGCCATCAACAATCGCTTCCAATCCTTTTCGACGTGGACGTTACTGAAAAATAATGCGCGGTTATCTTGTAATTCTCACCGGTTACATCGGTTGGGGATTGTTTCCCCTCTATTGGGCATTACTCAGCCATGTACCGGCATTTGAAGTATTACTACATCGCATGCTCTGGGCTATGCCGATATTGTTTTTATTCATCGCAATCAATGATCGACGCCGAAAACAGGTTGCCGCTGCATTCCAGTCCTGGGCTTCTATGCGTCTACTATTCATTTCAAGCCTGATGATATGCTTTAACTGGGGAGTTTATATCTGGGCCGTCGCCAATCATCGAGTAATCGAGGCCAGCATGGGTTATTTTCTGACGCCGCTGTTAAATGTATTGACCGGCGTGCTCTTCCTCCAGGAAAGGATCGACAAAATGAAACGAATCGCAATTGCATTCGCAGCGACCGGTGTTTTGTACTATATCGTCAGCACATCGATAATTCCCTGGGTCGGTCTGGCCGTCGGTGTCAGCTTTGCTGGCTATGGGTTTTTGCGCAAGCAGATGGATACCAACGCCATTCCGGGGTTGTTTATTGAAACCGTGATCCTGTTGCCGTTTACTTTGATATTGGTATTGTGGCTACATTATCAGGGACAAGCAATATTTTTAAATGACAGCTTCAAAACGGATCTCCTATTAATTCTCGGAGGGCCGATTACAGTTTTACCGCTGGCATTTTTTACAGCTGGTACGCGGTTACTACCTATGACCACGGTCGGTATTTTATTTTATGTTACGCCGACCCTGCAATTTCTGTCCGGTATTATTTTACTTGGCGAAAACTTTGACAGCGATCAGTTGATAGGATTTTCTGGCATCTGGATTGGTCTGGCGATTTTTAGTTATAACCTGTTTCAGGTTAAATCAGTCAGAGAAATGATAAGGCCTTAACCCACAACCGTCGGCATATTACCCACTTCAACAATTTTCATGGCGTTGGTACCACCACCAGTACCCATTAAATCACCCTTGGTGATAACAACGTGGTCACCATCCTGGACTACATGGCGCTTTTTCAGCATATCAACCACTTCCCAGTTGGCTTCGGCATGGTTGGTGTGAACGGTGGGAAAATAAATCGGGAAAACCCCCCGGTATAGATTGACTTTTCGATTCGTTTGTTCGTGACGCGACAGCGCATAAATCGGAATGCCCGAGCTGATGCGCGACATCCACAAGGCGGTCGAACCCGATTCGGTAAGCGAAGCTATGGCCCGCACATTCAGATGATTGGCGGTGTACATGGTAGCCATAGCAATGGCCTCATCAACCTGGTTGAACGTGGAATTGAGGCGATGAGACGATTTGCTGGCGCGCTTTTCCCTCTCGGCACTGAGACAAATATCCGACATGGATTTAATAGTCAGGGCCGGGTATGCGCCTGTTGCGGTTTCGGCTGAAAGCATGACCGCGTCGGTGCCATCCAGCACCGCATTGGCAACATCAAAAACTTCGGCACGAGTTGGAATCGGATTATCACGCATGGATTCCATCATCTGTGTCGCCGTGATAACAACACAATTCATACTGCGCGACAAATTGATGATTCGTTTTTGCAATGCGGGTAGATTCGCATCACCCATTTCCACACCGAGATCACCACGCGCTATCATAATCGCATCGGAGGCTTCGATAATAGTTTCGATATTTTCAATTGCTTCTGCACGCTCTATTTTAGCTACGATACCACCGTGGCCACCGGCCTCACGTAACAATCGCCGAGCAGTGGTTATATCTTCGGCGGTGCGGGGAAAAGATACGGCCAGATAATCGGCATCCAGTCTTGCCGCTGTAATGATATCGGCCTTATCCTTTTCGGTTAGCGCTT
Source organism: uncultured Gammaproteobacteria bacterium (assembly GCA_964651385.1). Classification (GTDB taxonomy): domain Bacteria; phylum Pseudomonadota; class Gammaproteobacteria. The sequence goes on from CAZYYM010000006.1 coordinate 10,723, forward strand.
CAGCAGTTAACCCACCTCCTTTCAGATTAATACCCTTGTTATTCGACAGCTCGCCACCAACTTCGACGATGCAGTTAATCCTCGGGCCTTCGACTGATTGAACCTTGAGAACAATTCGACCATCGTCGAGCACCAGCACATTACCTTTTTCAACATCGCTGGGTAAAGGTTTGTAGGTAATGCCGACCTGGAACTGGTCACCATCGTTAACGTCACATTCAGCATTTAGACAAAACCTGTCGCCATTTTCGAGAGTGATTGCTTCATTTTTGAACCGTTCTATTCGAATTTTTGGGCCTTGCAAATCAGCCAGAATACCAAGGAACCTATGATTGGCATCTCCAATTCTTCGGACTTTCTCCGCCCGAGCGATATGGTCCTCAGGATTGCCATGCGAAAAATTAAGGCGGACAACATCAACACCGGCTTTAACGACAGCATCGAGAGCTTCGTCGGACTCGGTAGCCGGTCCCAGCGTTGCAATTATCTTGGTTCTACGCAATACTTTTATCATAGTCTTTCTTCCTTTGTTCCAGCATCGCTACCGCCGGCAATTGTTTACCTTCCAGAAACTCAAGAAAAGCGCCGCCGCCGGTCGATATGTAGGAAACCTGATCGGCGACCCCGTATTTGTCAACGGCCGCCAGCGTATCACCACCACCTGCAATGGAAAAAGCCGCCGAACCGGCAATCGCCGTCGCCAAGGTTCTGGTACCTTCTCCAAATTGATCAAACTCGAACACGCCAACCGGGCCATTCCACACTACAGTGGCGGATTGCTGCATAATTTCGGCAAACCGCGCAGCCGTCTGTGGGCCGATATCAAATATCATATCGTCATCGGTAACTTCTTCAACCAGCTTGATGACCGCTTCCGCCTGTTCGGAAAATGCTTTACCACAAACCACATCGGTCGGTACCGGAATCTCTCTGCCTTTGGTCCGTGCCTGCTTGATTAGCCGCCTGGCTTCGGGAATTAAATCCACTTCAACCAAAGATTTACCAACATTATAGCCTGCCGCGGCAATAAAGGTATTGGCAATACCACCTCCCGGAATAAGCTGATCGACAAGCTTCGACAATGAATCGAGCACGGTGAGCTTGGTCGAAACCTTGGAACCGCCGACAATAGCCACCATCGGACGTTTCGGATTATCCAGCGCCTTCGACAATGCCTCGAGCTCTGCTGCCAATAGCGGTCCTGCGCAGGCTATCGGTGCGTAGCTGCCCGCACCATGCGTTGAAGCCTGGGCACGATGCGCAGTACCAAAAGCATCCATCACGTAAACATCGCAAAGGCTTGCGTATTGACGCGATAAGGTTTCATCATTGGTCTTTTCACCCGCATTAAAGCGGACATTTTCCAGCAAAACAACATCGCCGTCAGCCATTTCGGGTGATGCCTGCAAATAATTGTCAACTAACGGAATTTGCCGCGACAACGCCTCACCGAGATAGTCAGCGACCGGTTTGAGCGAATACTGTGCTTCCGGTTTGCCTTCTGTCGGGCGGCCAAGATGAGACATAACCATCAGTTGCGCCCCCGCATCCATGCAAAACCGAATCGCGGGCAACGATGCCCTGATACGTTGATCGCTGGTGACAACACCGTCCTTCACCGGTACGTTTAAATCCTGGCGTATGAGCACACGCTTGCCACGCAAATCAAGATCGGTCATTTTGATTACAGTCATTGAACGCTCCTCAATACGTACTATCAATTAAAATACTGGCCAGATTAGCCCGAAGAGAATCAATTGGCCTGCCAATGCAGCGATGATTAAAAAAAGTCACAATCAAAGCTGCCACGCTTTGTTTGACAGAATAATTTCCAGCTGATTTAAGCGGCCATGACGCGGACCATTTCCAGCACTTTGCAGGAATAACCCCATTCATTGTCGTACCAGGAAATCAATTTCACAAAATTGCCATCAAGAGCGATTCCAGCTTCAGCATCGAAGGTCGAAGTACAGGCTTCACCACGAAAGTCGGTCGAAACCACCTTGTCTTCGGTATAGGCCAATACGCCATTCATGGCACCTTTGGAGGCTTCTTTCATGGCCGCACATATATCTTCGTAAGAGGCTTCATTCTCAAGCTCAACGGTCAGATCTATTACAGACACGTCAGAGGTAGGTACGCGAAATGACATACCCGTTAATTTGCCATTCAATTCCGGCAACACGACACCAACCGCTTTGGCGGCACCGGTTGAAGAGGGAATGATATTCTCGAGGATACCACGGCCACCACGCCAGTCTTTCATCGACGGACCGTCGACAGTTTTCTGAGTTGCAGTCGCGGCGTGGACGGTTGTCATCAATCCACGTTTGAGACCGAATTTATCGTTTACCACCTTGGCGACCGGCGCCAGACAGTTAGTGGTGCAGGAAGCATTAGAGATTATCGCTTCATCGGCATATTCATCGTTGTTGACGCCATATACAAACATCGGCGTATCGTCTTTCGACGGAGCCGACATGATGACTTTATGCGCACCGGCATCAATATGTTTTTGTGCCGTTTCTTTGGTGAGGAACAATCCAGTTGATTCTACGACCACATCGACACTCAAATCACTCCATTTTAATTCGGCGGGATCGCGCTTGGCGGTCAACCGAATCTTTCTACCGTCTACGGCCAGCGTACTGCCTTCGATAGTAATATCACCCTTAAACTTGCCATGCACCGAATCGTGCTTGAGCATGTATGCCAGGTATTCCGGATCCAGTAAATCGTTAATACCAACGACTTCAATATCGTCAAAATCCTGTGCGGCACGAAACACCATGCGTCCAATTCGACCAAAGCCATTAATACCGACTCGAATAGCCATTACCTGTTCTCCTAATCTATAATTGAATTTAAAAACAAAAAAACGCTTAATCTACGACTTTGCCGATCACCTGATTGACTGCTCCGATAACCTTCTCGACAGTAAATCCGAAATAGGCAAACAATTCTTTGGCCGGCGCCGACTCGCCAAATGTGTCAATGCCAACCACCGTGCCATTGAGACCAACATACTTGTACCAACCCTGAGTTACTGCAGCTTCCACAGCAACACGAGCAGTAACAGTAGCCGGTAATACGGACTCGCGATAGTCCTTCGACTGCTGATCAAACACGGTGGTACTGGGCATTGAAACAACACGGATACTGCGCTCAGCAAGCGCTTCGGATTGGGCTGCATTGATCGCCAGCTCAACTTCAGAACCAGTCGCAATAATGATAGCTTCAGGCCTGCCTTCGCAGTCTTTGAGTATATATCCACCGCGTGAAATGGCTGTAATCTGTTCGGGACTACGGCGCATATGCGGCAAACCCTGTCGCGAAAAAACCAAACAGCTAGGCCCTTCGCGATGCTCTATCGCCGCTTTCCAGCTCACAGCTGACTCTACTGTATCGCAGGGACGCCAGACCTGCATATTCGGAATCATGCGTAAGGTCGGAATTTGCTCGATTGCCTGGTGCGTGGGGCCGTCTTCGCCGAGGCCGATCGAATCATGAGTGTAGACGAATATGCTTTGAATTTTCATCAGCGCCGCCATACGCAGGGCATTTCGTGCGTATTCGGAAAACATCAGAAAAGTAGCCCCAAAAGGTATAAATCCACCATGCAGCACTATGCCATTGAGCATCGCCGACATGCCGAATTCTCTGACACCATAATTGATATAATTGCATTCAGGGGTATCTGTGCGCATGGGTTTAAATCCCGACCATTCGGTCAGATTAGAACAGCCGAGATCAGCCGATCCACCGAATAGTTCGGGTAATAAGGGCGAATAAGCCTCGATTGCGGCCAGCGACGCCTGACGTGTCGCCCTGGTTTCGGCGGCCTCATCGACTTTATTGATAAAGGCCTGAGAGGCTTCCGCCCAGTTTTCCGGTAACTCTCCACCAATGCGCCTTTCAAACTCGGCAGCGAGTTCGGGATACTCGGCGCGGTAGGCTTCTAAACGCAGCTGCCAGTTGTCTTCCTCGGTCTGTCCGGCAACTTTGTGATCCCAACCGGCATAAACTTCTTCAGGTATGACGAAAGGTTCGTGTTGCCAACCGAGCTCGATACGGGTTAGCGCAATTTCTTCGTCGCCGAGGGGGGCGCCGTGGCAACTGTGGTTGCCAGCCTTATTGGGTGAACCAAAACCAATCACCGTTTTGCAGCAAATCAATGACGGTTTGGCGGTAACTGCTTTAGCGGCTTCGATGGCAATAAAGACGGCGTCAGCATCGTGTCCATCCACTTCAAGCACATGCCAGCCGTAGGCTTCAAAACGCTTTTTAGTATCGTCTTTAAACCAGCCATCAACATGACCGTCGATTGAAATTCCATTGTCGTCCCAGAACGCGACCAGCTTGCCCAGTCCCAATGTGCCCGCCAACGAACAGGCTTCATGCGATATGCCCTCCATCAAACACCCGTCTCCCAGAAACACAAAGGTGTGATGGTCAACAATTGTGTGCTTATCACAATTAAAATTCGCGGCCATAGCGCGTTCGGCAATGGCCATTCCTACAGCATTGGAAATACCCTGGCCAAGCGGCCCTGTCGTGGTTTCTATGCCCGGTGCATAGCCGTATTCCGGATGGCCGGGTGTTCTAGAATGCAACTGGCGAAAATTTTTTAAGTCGTCGATCGATACGTCATAACCACTGAGGTGTAATATCGAGTAAGGCAGCATTGAGCCATGCCCATTCGACATGACAAAGCGATCACGATCAAACCATTGCGGGTTAGCCGGATTATGCTGCATAAAATCGTTATACAGCACTTCGGCTATATCGGCCATGCCCATCGGCGCACCCGGATGGCCCGAACTGGCTTTTTGGACCGCATCCATACTTAACGCTCTGATAGCATTGGCTAACGTTTTGCGTGACGACATAAGTTGCTCCCGGGGAAACCTGGTTTATTCCCGATAATGTACAACTACCGAGTAATGAAGGCGGGGTATTCTCTCGTAAATGCCGAAACACAGCAACTCAAAAATATTTTTGTGATCATTGACAAATCCTTTCGACGACCCGGCTAATAATTTGATCTGACAGATATCTTTAACTAAACTATACTGTTAGCACATTAGCCCGTATAACTGGGCACTGTTTTGTGAGGGGCGCTGCGACAGATTCCCTGCCAGGCTCACAAAGCAGTCATGATAAACGGCGCTCATAAATAGATAGTAAACAGGTTTATTTATGAACAGCACTACCCGAAATTCAGCAAATTCTTTTATATTTACGTCTGAATCAGTCTCTGAAGGGCATCCAGATAAGGTTGCGGATCAAATTTCAGATGCGGTGCTCGATGCGCTTTTAACACAGGATATACATTCGCGGGTGGCTTGCGAGACACTGGTCAAGACCGGTATGGTTATGCTCGCGGGTGAAATCACTACCGATGCCTGGGTCGATACCGAAGCACTGGTTCGCGAAACCGTCTGTGGCATTGGTTATGACAATCCGGAATGTGGTTTCGATGGCAATACCTGCGCCGTGCTGACAGGGCTTGGCAAACAATCGAGCGATATCGCGATGGGTGTGGATGAGTCGGAGGACCATGAGCAGGGCGCCGGTGACCAGGGTTTGATGTTCGGCTATGCCAGCAATGATACCGACGTTCTTATGCCCGCACCGATCACTTATGCTCATCGCCTGGTGCAACGCCAGGCCGAGGTCCGCAAATCGGGAGAATTGCCCTGGTTACAACCCGATGCCAAGAGTCAAATTACATTCCGCTACGAAAATTACGAGCCGGTGGGTATCGAAGCTGTGGTACTTTCCACGCAACACAATGAAGACATCGACCTGGCAACGCTACGTGAAGCCGTCATTGAAACCATCCTCAAACCGATATTGCCGTCGGCGTGGCTCGATCAATGCCGGAATGAACACATTCACGTCAACCCTACCGGGCGTTTTGTCATTGGTGGCCCTGTCGGTGACGCCGGTCTGACAGGTCGAAAAATTATTGTTGATACTTACGGCGGCATGGCGCGACACGGAGGTGGCGCCTTTTCCGGTAAAGACCCCTCCAAAGTGGACCGTTCAGCAGCCTACGCTGCGCGTTATGTCGCCAAGAACATCGTTGCCGCCGGAATTGCCGACCGCTGTGAACTCCAGGTTTCATACGCAATTGGTGTCGCCGAGCCGACGTCGATCAGCGTAGATACTTTTGGTACAGCGAAAATCGACGACAGCAAAATCATCAACCTGGTTCGACAGCATTTCGATCTGCGACCCAAAGGATTGATCGCGATGCTCGATTTATTAAAACCAATCTATCAACAGACGGCAGCTTACGGCCATTTCGGTCGTGATGACATCGCTTTGAGCTGGGAAATAACCGATAAAGCCGAGGCATTGAAAGCTGACGCAGGCCTGTAATATACCCACTCCCCCGCTACATCATTAACTTAGGTTTATCTATGAACGCAACCGCAAAAGACGCACTAAATCAAGACTACCTTATCGCCGATATCTCGTTGGCGGCCTGGGGTCGTAAGGAAATCAATATCGCCGAAACCGAAATGCCAGGACTTGTTTCGCTACGCAGCAAATACGCTAAAGATGCGCCATTAAAAGGTGCACGTATCGCTGGTTCACTACACATGACTATTCAAACGGCCGTATTAATCGAGACACTGCTTGCGTTAGGCGCCGAAGTCCGCTGGGCCTCCTGTAATATATTCTCGACACAGGATCACGCCGCAGCGGCCATCGCTGAGTCCGGCGTGCCAGTTTTTGCTTTCAAGGGGGAATCTCTGGAAGATTATTGGCGTTATACCCACCGCATCATGGAATGGCACGATGGCGGTACCCCAAATATGATCCTCGACGATGGCGGTGACGCGACCATGCTGGTCAACCTCGGTAGTAAAGCCGAGCAGGATATTTCAGTCCTCGATAGTCCGGGCAGTGAAGAAGAAATTATCATGTTTGCGGCCATTCGAGCCAAACTCGCCGAGTCGCCCAACTGGTATTCTTCAATCCAGAATAACATCCGCGGAGTTACCGAGGAAACCACCACCGGTGTTCATCGTTTGTACCAGATGCAGGCTCGTGGAGAACTGCCCTTCCCGGCCTTCAACGTTAACGATTCGGTCACCAAGTCAAAATTTGACAATCTCTATGGTTGTCGCGAATCACTGGTCGACGGCATCAAACGGGCAACGGATGTCATGATTGCCGGTAAGGTTGCACTGGTGCTGGGCTATGGCGATGTCGGAAAAGGCTGTGCGCAATCACTAAAAGGTCTTGGCGCGACAGTCCTGGTAACCGAAATCGATCCAATTTGCGCATTACAGGCAGCCATGGAAGGGTTTCGTATTGTTACAATGGAAGAAGCCTGCTCGAATGCCGATATTTTCGTCACCACTACCGGCAATTTCAACGTCATCCGCCACGAGCATATGCTGGAAATGAAGGATCAGGCGATTGTCTGTAACATCGGGCACTTTGACAACGAAATTCAGGTCGCCGAACTCAGGCAATACACCTGGGAAAATATTAAACCACAGGTCGACCACATCATCTTCCCGGACGGCAAACGTATTATTTTGCTCGCCGAAGGCCGGTTGGTAAATCTCGGTTGTGCGACGGGTCATCCAAGTTTTGTGATGTCGAATTCATTTACCAACCAGACACTGGCGCAGATCGAGATCTTCTGTAATCCCGGCAAGTACAGCAATGAAGTCTATACCCTGCCAAAGCATCTGGATGAAGAAGTAGCGCGCCTGCACCTGGAAAAAATTGGCGTTAATCTAACACGCCTGACCGCAGAACAAGCCGATTATATCGGGGTTAGCCAGGATGGTCCTTACAAGCCTGAGCACTATCGCTACTAGCAGAACCTGAAACAACAGTAGTGATCGGCCATGGGTTTATCTCGCATATACCTGGAACAATCTCTCACTGTTGATTCGAATGTCACGCTGGACGCGGCTGCCAATCATTATGTGCGTCATGTGCTAAGATTGAAATCTGGGTCAAGCTGTTTATTGTTTAACGCGGATGAATCCTGTGACTATCTATCCCGGCTGACATTCGAAGGCAAACAAACGCTTGCCCATATTGAATCCTGTCTCAAATCAACTTGTGAGTCCAATCTAGACAGCGAAATCATACTGGGTTTGGGCCGTAGCGATCACATCGATTTAAGCATCCAGAAATGTACCGAACTCGGCGTTATACGTATCGGCATATTTAATGCTCAACATAGCCAGATACCGCTCAAAAGTACCCATCAGGATAAACGCTTGCATCACTGGAGGGCAGTCGCGATAAAAGCCTGCGAACAATGCGGGCGCCACCGACCCCCTGAAATCGAATTTTTTAACCGGTTCGAAACGGCACTCCACTATTCGGTCGGTCGTATCAATAAACTGTTACTCAATTTTGATGGCCGGCCATTAACAGAATTATTGCAAGCGTCAGAAAATCAAAATCAGGTTTCATTGTTAATAGGGCCGGAAGGTGGGCTTTCTACAAAAGAAATTGATCTGGCGAAACAGTTTGAATTTATTCCCGTACGGATGGGGCCACGCGTCATGCGCACCGAAACGGCTGCGATGACTTCACTCGCTATAGCCCAATCGATCTGTGGTGATCTTAACGACTAGTGTTGAGACTACCGACCTTATCCAGACTAAACTGAGGTTTCAAATCTGCAGCGATAGCATCAAGATTGGGGATAACCCGGGAAAATTGATCATCATCAAGTCGGGACAGTAGATAGGGACTTAAATTGTTGTCACTACCTGATTCCATTTTGTCCGATTCGGCCAGATAGGCACGCGGAATGTCCTGCATATGTAAACCGATATAAGGTAGATGATCGTCCTTTTCGGGATTATAAATGATACCAATGCGCGATCTGGGACCAACGTGCAGCGTATCGACACCACACAATTGCTCTACAGATATTACCGGCACGTAGATACCGCGCCATGAAACGACACCGAGAAACCATTCACTCGCCTCATCGAGCCTCCTTGGCTCCGAATAACCGATAATTTCCGCTACACCTGAATTCGGCATAACCAGATTGATCGATGACATTGGCAAAAGCATACAGCGTACCGCCTCACTATCATTCATTTGCTACGCCCCCAACGCTGACTGAATATTTCTAATTAACTCGTCTTCCTGATAAGGCTTACCCATATATTTAGTGACACCGATTTCCAGCGCACGATCTCGATGTTTTTCGCCGGTTCTGGAAGTAATCATAATAATCGGAATTTTCGAATACTGATCCTCATTTTGCATATGCGATGCTAGCTCGAAACCGTCCATTCGGGGCATTTCTATGTCGAGCAGCACGACATCGGGCTGCACTTGTTCGAGTTGGGCCAGAGCATCCACACCATCCTTAGCCGTTACCACGCGATAGTTATGCCTTTCTAACAGTTTGCTGGCTACGCGCCGCATGGTGATAGAATCATCGACTACCATGACCGTGCTTAGAGGCAGTTGCAGGGTTTGTGTCGCATTTTCATCCGTCACCTGTTCCACACGATAAACCACTTTGACGGTACCCGCAGCTCCGTGGCGAACCAGCCCGTTGACATCGAGAATGAGAACTACACTACCATCCGCAAGAATGCTGGCACCAGCCAGACCCTTAACCTGGCTAAGCTGCTTACCCAGTGATTTAACAACAATTTCACGGTTTCCAAGCAGCTCATCGACATGCAGTGCAACGCGCACATCACCGGAGCGAATCAGAATGACCGGTTGTTTGAATTGCTCATCCGGGGCGTTGAACTGCGAACTAGCGCCAACCAGCTGTGGTAAATAATGCAAGGAGAATTTCTGTCCTGCAAATTCCAGCCCTGGATTATCCGATTGATAATGCTCAACCAGTTTATAGGTCTCCAGGCGAGTAATTCCTTCGATATTAATCAATGGTATCGCATAGGTTTCGTCACCGGTTTTAACCAAAATCGCCTGATTAATAGACAACGTGAAAGGTAACCGCGCGATAAACATAGTACCTTCCCTATCCGTTTCAATTTGAAGGGTACCGCCAAGTTGTTTGATTTCGATATCAACCACGTCCATGCCCACACCGCGTCCGGACATTTGAGTGACATGATCGGCTGTACTAAATCCGGGCTCCAGAATATATTGCACGAGATCAGCATCGTCGATGGTTTGATCCTGTTCGATCAATCCCAGTTGCATGGCACGACTACGCACCTTATCAAGGTTAACGCCACCACCATCGTCACTGACCTTTATGACAATATCGGAACCATCACGGCTGACATCAATACTAATCTCACCGACTTCAGGTTTGCCTTTATTAACGCGTTCAACCGGGGCTTCTATACCATGCGACAGGGCATTTCGAATAATATGCTCAAGTGGCGCAATCATTCGATCCAGTACTTTGTTATCGACTTCGTTGTCTTCACCGACAACCATCAATTCGGCCTTCTTGGCAAGTTCCTGACCACCCTGGCGTACTAAACGGCGCAACCGGGGTAACAATCCGGAAAACTTGACCATACGGCTTTTGATGAGCCCATCTTGCAAATCTGTACTGACACGCGACTGCTGTAATAACAGGGTTTCTGAGTCTCTTACCTGTTCACCCAACATACCCTGCAAACTGGAAAGATCATTAACACTTTCACTAAGCGAGCGCGACAGTTCCTGAATCATGGTATATCGATCCATTTCGAGTGGATCGAAATCATCGTCATGCTTGGCATGAGTCTGGTGACTATAATGGATTTGGGCGTCAGTTTCGGCTTCGAGGCTGCGCAACTGATTTTTCAGGCGCATAATAGTTTGTCCAAGTTCGCCCAGATGGGAACCCAGGCCAGCTACCTGTTGTTCCATACGTGCTCGATAAATACTGACTTCACCAGCCGAATTAACCAGATTATCGAGTAAGTCCGAACGCACTCGAATGATATCCTGAGTTTGCCGCTCGGAGGGCTGCTGGCCGAAATTTTTGCCGGAATTTTCGAAATTAAAATCGATTTCGTCAATTTCAGGCCGGTTATCAGCTTCGACAATTTCTCCGACTAATCCAGAATTGCCATTTCGACGCATATTTTTTAATTCTGTTACTTTTATACTGGAATCAGCAATCGGTTTATCTTCCTGTACCTCGTTTACCTGCCTGTGTAATAAATCAAAACTATCTTTCAAAAGATCGACCAGATCTTCATTTTTTTCGACGCGGTTATCGATAACAGCAATAAACATGGACTCAAGTTCGTGGCTAAGATCACAAATTGGCTCCAGTTCAGCCATTTTGGCACCACCCTTAAGTGTGTGTAGGTATCGCTGCAGTTCCATTACTTCGGTGAGATCGAGATTACCATTCTCATCCGGTTCCTCGTCAACCCACCGGTGCAAAGTATGATCGCTCATTTCCAACAACTCGTTAGCCTCATCGATGAATATCGAGAGTAGTTCGTTGTCAGGTTCCTGGGGCGATTCACTCATCATCGTCAGAGTATCGATAAAATCGGAACTCGCCTGATCCTGATCATCGGGTAATTCGACGGTATGTTCTTCCAGGTCCTCGGCCAACTCCAAAAGTCTATTCTGCAAATCTTCCGGGATAGGCGGAAGGCGCCTGGTTTCCACCAGTTCCGAGGTTAAATCTCTCAGCGCCTGATAACCCTCGCGATACAAGTTTATAATGTCCTGATCAAACGCCAGGGATTGCGTCACAGCAGCCTTAAGGGGTTTTTCCAGTAGAGACGCGAGTTCACCGATGCTACTGATATCGGCCGTACGTGATGCACCATGGATGGTATGCAGTGCCCGATACATATCTTCCGTCGGTACTAGCTCTGATTTATTTTCTGCGGTCTCAAGGGCGGAATTTACTGTGCTTAGGTGCTGCTCTACTTCTTGTTGGTAGATGGTTAGAAGTTCGGGATCGATCGACAGGACGGTTTCTTCGAGCCGCTCTTGGCGACTGGCCACCCGATTCCCTACCCCCTCGCCAGGCATATCGCTTCTTGTCGCCGCTACGAAAGGGTCAGGGCGGGACTCCTCGACGTCAATTGATTCTTCATCTATCTGCTGTTCAAGCCCTTTAATCGCAAGTTCTTCTTCCAGGACTAATTCTGACAAATCTTCAAAGTCTTCTTCAACCAGGTCATCTTCACTGACTTCGTAAGAAATTTCATCTACTGGTGAATCGTCCAGGGGTGACAAAGATTCAAACTCAGAATCATTGGCAGACATATCAATGCATTCTTCAAGCTCGGGCTTTGCTTCGAGTGTACGAAGCTGTTCTTCCACGGCCTGGAAGTCCGACTCCGATCTATCCGCTTTGTTTTCAATTCCGGTTTCGAGTGCGTAATCCTGAGCAGCAACCGTATCCGGAATTACCAACGTTTCTTCGATCCCGCCTCCTGGCCTGTTATTCAGACCATGCATATCAACCTGATCATATTTAGAAAGATCAATAGCTGCCCTGTCTTCGTCTGAAATCACAACAGTTTTCTCCAGGGACTCCCCTGCAGGAAAAATTGTTTCAATTAGCGCATCCGACGCATGGTTGTTTTCGTTCCTATCTACTATATGATCGTAAGGCGATTCGATAGCTCGCATAACGCCGGTACGTTCAATGCGAACCTGATCCGCATCAAAGGTTGCCAAAGCGCGGGCTAGTCCACGTAAATAGGCAATATCCGACACCGGTGCCTGCCCATTTTTTAGTTCTTCCACCAGTTCCAGTGAGGCAACAGCAGCATTGCCAACTGCATTGATTATAGCGTCATTGGGGGCAATGGTTTTATCGATTACGCTATTCAGTAGCTGTTCGTAGTCCCAAGCAAATTCGCCAATCTTTACCGCACCAACCAGTCGGCCACTCCCTTTAATGGTATGGAATGCGCGCCGAATATTTTTTAGCGCATTCTGGTCTTCTGGATGCAATAACCAGTCCTGTTGCAAACGCGCAATATTTTCAGATTCCTCTTCAGCTTCTTCAAGATAGATTTCAAGTATATCGGCATCGCTACCGGGTTTTAAAACTTCGAGCACCTCAACCACCGGTTCGACATCGATACTATCTTCAGTAATCGATGTTACCGACTCAATAAGACCATCTTCTTCTAATTCAGCGCTTTGTTCTTGCTTGGCTTCACCTTCGTAGACATCGAGAACGGCATGAATATCTTCCAGCTCACCACTAATTTCACTGACTATTTCATCATCTGCAGTTGTGTCTTCAAGCCCGAATTCTGAATCCGGTTCAATTGGATATTCGGCTACAACAATAGGGTCAGCCGAATCCACGGAGAGAGTCTCGTCAGCATCGGATTGATCGTCAATTTCAGGAGAAAAGCCAGCAACACTTGTAACCTCGTCGGTTAACTCTAATTCCTGCGACTCCTCTGCGGTCAATTCGGTATCGAGAAATTCAAGCTCCAATCCTACAGGACCTTCAACCGGTGGCGAGGTTAATTCAGGTGCCGAATCAGAACCCGGATCATCTGTATCGGCAATGACTAGTTCACTCCCGTCTTCCACCACCGAGTTTGCACGCTGCTCGGCGCTCTGCAATAGTGCCTGCAACTGCGTATCGGCTAAATCAAGGATATTATTAGCATCACCACGATGTTCGCCAAGCGCCTCAAGATAATACTCAAGACTGACCACAACCTGCGAAAGCGCATCCAGTCGAGCGGCATCCATGAATTCGACGACATCGTAATCTTTCAAATACTTCAGCAAACCTTCAACTACCGCGACCGCACGTGCCTGATTGAGTAAAACCAGCGCCCCTTTAGACTCCTCCATGAGTTCAATACAGAACTCTATATTTTCACCATGGGCTGGATCTTTAACATACTCAAGTATGGCACTTTTAGTCTTCTGAATATTATCGAGTGCAGCGGTAACTACAGAAGTTAATACATTGTCGAGTTCATAATCCCGCGAAACATCCGATTCGGAGCGATTATCTTCCTCATTACTGGCAACCGGGCGTTTTTGCATTACATTGAGTGCCTGCTCAACATGAATTAACTCGCTAGCCATCGATAGCAATTCTTCTTCGCTGGACAATTGATTACCGGCAACGATTTCTTTTATCACGTTGATTTGCTTTTCGATCATCTGACGCTGATGCCCGAGGCCAAGCATGGCTAGCGTGTCGGATATAATATGCAGTTCGTGTGGTACTTCCTTAAGTTGGTCGGTATCACCAAGATCGCCATTGACATAAACTTCGAGCGTTGATTTAACCGACTCGATATCAACTTTCATTGCCTCGCTAACGGTTTTCAACAGCGCCTGATTCGGTCCGGCGATATTATCGAGTACACGACTGCGTACCGCCTCGCTCGGTAGAAACTGTTCCAGACGATAGGCCGTTTTTATTGCCAGTGCTTTTGGCCCCTCGCATTCAGGCTGAGCGATATAAAACAGGAAGTTTTTAATTAAATCAATTGGCTGTCGTTTAAGCAATCCTTGTTCGCCGATAAGCAATACTACTCGAAACAGCGCATCTACTTTACCGAGCAGATTTTTAATCGATGCCCCTAATTCCAACTGCTGGCGAGAAACAGATTCTATAAGCGCGCCAATTATCCACCATATGCGAGCCACCTGCTCGCTAAAAGACTTTTCTTCAAATGTTTCACAGACTTTTTCGAGGCGTTTAAGGTTTTCTTCAACGGCTTCCTCCTTGATTATTTTCAATAAGGCAAACTGGTAGATTGGTCGTAGTTTTTTGGCATATAACTTTGAAACCTGGTTATCTTTGGGATCGATAGCATCCGCATCAGCACTACCCTGATGCACGGATAAATCCGGCAAAAAAAGCAGCTTTTCGGAAAACATATCCTGATTTTTGACAGCACGAATATCATTGAGCAACGGTAATATCGCGATCGGTATATCCCTATGACCGGACTGAATATGCTCGAGATAATCGGGTAACTGCAACACCGCTCGCAGCATGACTTCCAGTGCTTGATCATCCTGCACCTGTTTATTTTCGATGAGGTGATCGCAGAGTGTGCCCATTTCCTCTGTCAACATAGCTGCGCCATATTGCTCGATCATCATCAACACGCCCTGGACTACACCCAGTCGTTCCTTGATCAATTCCAGCAGATTCTCATTCTCTGCTTCAATATACTGCTTGAGGTTTATGTTTATCTCGGCAAGATTATCGTCAATGGATTTTTTAACCCACCCGAGTGCACTATGCTTAATCGATGTCTGCCGACGGCTCATTTCGTGTTACACCTGCTCCGACTCAGGATCCCATTAAATCACGTGACGCCAACTTATCGCGATTTACCACCACGGTGCTTTCCATTGAGCCGATGCCCGGCAATTTAAAGCCCGCTACCGATTTTTGCATTGCATTAACCATTTGCGTAAGTTCGCCAATTGAATTCGATGCCTGAGTTGAACCTGTCGAAGTCTTCTGAGTAATATCCTGTATTACATCCATTGTTCGGGTAATTTTGACACTCTCGTCGGCCTGCGATTTGGTTGCATCAGAAATTTCCAGGATACGCTGGGCGAGATTCATGGATACCTGCTCAATTCGGTCGAGTGCGCTACCTGCATTCTCGGTTAGCTTGGCGCCCTTTACCACGTTTGCGGTACTTTGCTCCATAGAAACTGTGGCTTCGTTGGTATCGGCCTGAATGGTTTTTACGAGGGCCTCAATTTGTTTGGTTGCATCACCCGTTCGTTCTGCAAGTCGCTGAACCTCGTCTGCAACTACGGCGAAACCACGACCGGCCTCACCCGCCATCGATGCCTGTATGGCGGCATTTAATGCGAGAATGTTGGTCTGATCCGAGATTTCCGTAATCAAATTAACAATATCACCGATTTCCTGAGACGATTCGCCGAGTCGCTTGATTCGTTTTGAAGTTTCCTGAATCTGCTCACGAATGGTTTCCATACCGGCGATCGTCTGACGCACTGTCTCGCCCCCTTTGTGTGCAATGCTCACCGACTTCCGCGCCACTTCGGCCGAGTCGGCCGCTTTTTCCGATACATCAAGCATGGATTGTGAAATCGTTGTAATGGTTTCACTGGCGCCGGTAATCTCTCGTGTTTGCTCGGTACTGGCCCTGGCAAGCTGGCCGGTCGTGCCCTGGGTATTCTTTACAGCACTACTCACCTGAACAGCAGTTTGATTGATAGTGCCCACCAGATCTCGCAAAGCGTCGATTGAGTAATTTACGGAATCGGCTATGGCGCCAGTGATATCCTCGGTAACTGTCGTATGTGTTGACAGATCACCATCCGCAAGATTAGTCATTTCATCAAGTAATCGTAATATCGCGCGCTGATTCTTATCATTCTGATTCTGTAAACCAGATAGACGATCACGCGATTCACTCACCATAGACAATACCATCATAATCAGTAATGCCAATGACAGGACGCCAAAACCATAACCAGTGATCGATAAAATCCGAAATTGTCCATCCTGACCCTTAATGCGTTCAATCAAACGGCTGGTAGCGGCCAGCAGTGAGGCACTAGATTGCTGGATATTTTCTACCGATTTATGAACCTTTGAATATTTCGCCGAAAAATTCAGGACGACATTTATACTATTATTGGCTACGTCGAACACATCGGCTGATTTGAGCAGGGATCCAACCAGTTTCGTATCGGTAACACGACTGACACCCAATGATGTATTTCCCTTAAGCAGTGCTAGTAATAATGTCTCAACTTCGCTACTGTCAGAGGCAAGTTGTTCAGCAGCGACCAGAAGCGCCGAACCACCCTCGGTAATTTGATAAAGACTTCCCTTGATGCGTTGTATCAAAGCCAACTGCCGCGCAGCAGCAATGATATTGTGGCGCGGCGCATCAACTTTACCCAGGGTATTCATCACCTCTTCGAATAGTGCGATCAGCTCGGGTATAGATTCGCTTGCCTGCGTACCTTGCTGCTTTATTTTTGCAACGGTTTCACTCTCATTCAGGATATTACCAATGTCTTTGTTATAACCGTTCCATACCAATTTTAACTCCGAATACTCGCTGTTATACCTCTCTGGAATTGGTTGTATGTTTCGGAAACTATCACCGGAATCAAGGATGCGCATTAAATCTAGAAATCGATCACGGCTCGACTTAAGACGACCAAATCCGTCGGCACTATCTTTGACCGCTTCAGCCGCATTAACCGCAATTTGTTGAGAAACAATCTGTTGCTCGGAAATAATATTAATAAAGGTATCATTAGGATGTGACAAGACGGATGCCGAAATGAATAACGCAGCCATAACAACAATCGACAAAATCAGCAATGAACCTAAGTAGACGGCCTTTTTATTAAACGATTTCCCCGACTGCACTACTGCGTCCGATCCTGTCTTATCCCCTCCTGGAAGTAGATTTCTAATTTTATCTAACAATGCCATTGGTCTCTCTTTATGACGGCCTTACAGGTCCTTTATACAACGCGAATGAACTGGTCGGTTTTTACCAGTTTTTCGACACTAACTACGTTCCAACGCTGCACCTGATCGGCGAAAACGCCTGCCAGATAATGACTGACCGCATTTATATTCGGGTCAGATTCTTTGATATACTCTTCCGGTTTAAAGCGGCGCAAACCATATACCTCCTCGACCAGCAAGCCTGCCGCGACACCGAGTACATTAATAATTAACACTCGGCTTTCCTTCTGTATACGAGTGGATTGATTAAACAAAAAAGCTTTCATATCAAGTACCGGCATTAAACTACCCCGCACATTAGCCAACCCTTTCACCCAACTTTTAACTCCTGGTACCCGAATCGTTTCAGGTGGCGGCAATATCTCTGAAACTTCATCCATCCTGGCAAGCAAAGGGATACCATTAATTTTGAAACCTATACCTATCCAGTCTTCGACGACTGTACTATTTACCGGCAAACCACTAGCGTTTTGTCGACAGCGGACATCCAGTGATCGCAGCATTTCAAATGGCGTGGTAATAGCCATTTACTACTCTTCCAGCGCCTTATGAATTCTGTCAATCAAATCCTGCTCATTAGCAGGCTTGACAATGTAATCGCGCGCGCCCTGCCGCATACCCCAGATCTTGTCGGTTTCCTGATCTTTAGTGGTAATAATTATGACTGGAATCGATGATGTTTGCGGGTTGCGGCTCAGGTCACGGGTTGCCTGAAAGCCATTTTTACCCGGCATTACCACGTCCATTAGAATCAGGTCCGGACTGATTTTAGCAGCCAAAGCGATACCTTCTTCGCCATTGGTAGCAACCGAGACCTGGATTTTATGTTTTTCCAAAATTGACTTGAAGACATGAACTTCCGTTGGTGAGTCATCAATGATCAGAATATGTAGCATAAGTTAATTACCTCAAATATTACCGGTAGAGCTTGTGGCTAAGCCCTACCTACATGTGAAGTGATAGCCTGGATTAAATCTTCCTTAGAGAACGGCTTGGTTAAATATTCTTCTGAACCAACAATTCGTCCACGCGCCCGATCAAAAATACTGTCCTTGCTTGACAGCATAATGACTGGAATCGCCTTGAATATCTGATTATTTTTGATTAGCGCGCAGGTTTGATAGCCATCAAGCCTCGGCATCATGATGTCAACAAATATGATATCGGGTTTATGCATGGTAATTTTTGCCAGTGCTTCGAATCCATCAACCGCAGTCACAACTTCGCAACCGACTTTTTTCAATAAAGTTTCGGCGCTTCGTCGAATCGTTTTACTATCGTCGATAACCATAACCTTAACACTTAAGGCACTCAGGTCGGCGGTGCCTTCTGCTTGCAAAGACTCTTCGTTCACATATCCCCCAAAGGGTTGAAGGTTGCTTCAGAGCAACTCGATCTTGAATAGATTATATGTATTTTTTCATGTAAAACCATTAATTTATTTAAACTAGCTGATGTAATTTCTATCATTCTATCTTATTCCTGACAGGCAAAATTTATCCCTTTGAAATGACCAGATCGAGTTATCGGATTGGTAATATATAGCACAAATTTTTATCGTAATCTGGATTCAGTTGGCTTCAGCCATTGCATCGGCAACATATAATTCGGCAGAAAAATTCAGTAGAATCGGCCCTCACTCAAATTCGTTAAATTTATGTACAATCAATTTCTCACCATCAGCACCACCCTTTCACTTATTACCTGAAGGCGCTAATTTATGAGCAAACGCAAACTTGGCATCATCATGGACCCGATCGAATCTATCAAACCCTGGAAGGATTCCAGTTTCGCGATGATGTTAGAGGGACAAAGTCGTAGTTGGGATATCTACTATATGCAAATCAATGACATCTACATGGATAGCAGTGCCAGTCATGCGCGTTACCGGACGATAAAACTGACCGATAACAACCATCACTGGTATGACGTAATCGATTCAGGGCATTGTCGTCTAGATTCGCTGGATATCATAATTATGCGCAAGGACCCCCCTTTCGATCTGGAATATATTTACTGCACTTATCTCCTTCAACAGGCAGAAGAAGCAGGCGTGATGGTGGTCAATAAACCAGCCAGTTTACGCGACTGCAATGAGAAATTATTTACCCGGTATTTCCCGCAATGCTGTGTCGAAACACGCGTTAGCCGAAGTACCGATTTACTGATTGATTTCATAACTCAACACCAGGATTGTATTGTCAAACCGCTGGACGGTATGGGCGGCCAATCAATATTCAGAGTTAAATCTGGAGACAGTAATACCAACGTGATACTCGAAACTGTGACCCGCCAGGGTAGCTCACAAACTATGGTGCAGCGCTATATCCCAGAAATCTCCGAAGGTGACAAACGTATTTTGCTGATCGATGGCGTACCGGTGCCTTACGCTTTAGCCCGTTTACCCGCAGCAGGTGAAAATCGCGGCAATATTGCCGCCGGCGCAAGCACCCGAGGACAACCGCTTAGTGAGCGTGATCGATGGCTTTGCGACCAGGTTGGAACCGATTTACGCAAGCGTGGTTTGCTATTTGTTGGCATTGATGTCATCGGTGATTACATTACTGAAATCAACGTCACCAGCCCGACCTGCATTCGCGAACTCGATAGCGAATTTAACCTCAATATCAGTGCTGACCTGTTCAATTGCCTAGAACACTACCTCGCTGCCTGAACCTATTGGCTTGTAGCTGTTTGGTATGGCTGTCAGCCTGCGAACCTCGCCAGCAATTGTTCGAACAGCGTATTCTGCAATTCGGTACTGTTATCGACATCACCATTATCCACTCCGATGTTACCGAAACCGAACGGGCATTGGCGGACGTTGAAAAACAATTGCAACTATACCAAAGCTATTGGCACGCATGGGAAGACAGCGATTTGTATCGATTCAACCAGGCATTAAACCAGTCAAAACTAACACCAGTTCCGGAATCGCTACGTGAGCTGATTTCACTGAGTCAGGATTATTACCGATCATCCCAGCAATTATTCAATCCGGCACTGGGAAAATTAATCGCCGCTTACGGCTTTCATGGTAATAATAGTGCCGATGAAGCTCTCGTTTCCGCAATACGAAAAGACCTTCCTACCATACAAGATCTGAAAATCGAAAACCAGTTAGCTAGAAGCACTAACCCGAATTTGCAACTGGATTTCGGCGGCATAGCCAAAGGTTATGCCATGGCCAAAATCGCTGCACATTTAAAATCTGCCGGTTTTAAACACTTCTTGATTAACGCCGGCGGCGATGTATTGGTAGCCGGAGAACGTTTCGGAAAACCCTGGACCATAGCGGTGCAAAATCCGTTTGCACCCGGCGCCATCGCCAGCATCCAGCTCAGTGGAGACCATCAAATATTTACTTCCGGTAATTACCGGCGTTTTTACAGAAAAAATGGCAGGATTGTGCATCACATCATCGATCCTCGCAGTGGAAAGCCATCTGACAGGATCAGTTCTGCAACTGTATTGGCGACGGACGCAGTGCTCGCCGATGTCGCAGCAACCACTCTGATGATAGATGGTTGGCAGAATCACCAATTACTAGCCAACTCGCTCGGTGTACAAGACTATTTAATTATTAATGATGATAGGGAAATTATCGTGTCTCGCGCTATGTCAGACAAAATAGAATTTCTAACTGATACGATGAGCATTCTTGTCTACTAGGTCAGTAAGACTCGCTTTATTAAGTCTTCTCCCATCGATTGCTGGTTTAGCGGCCACATTCTTGGCAGAATAGCCTACCCGATGGTAAGACAACTACCCACAGAATATCACCCTGGAATCAACGCCAGCGACCGCTTGGGTTTTACGCTTTTTCTGGCACTAACCATACACGCTATCATCGTGCTCGGCATCGGTTTTACCCAGACAAATTTGCCCGACTCTAACGCTTTGCCCAGCCTCGATATCATTCTTGCCAATTCACGTAGCCTGGAACCGGTGGAAAACCCGGATTTTCTCGCGCAAGTCGATCAATCCGGTGGAGGCGAGTCAGACCAGAAAGCGCGTCCAAGTGCACCAGTGTCAGCTAACACACCGCTAAATCAACGTGGCTTGGCAGATCAGGCCCGAACCAAATTACAGAGGAGTCAACTACAGATCGACCAACTTTATTTCGTCAGTCAGCCGGAATCGCAGACGCAGATAGACTTGCAAAAGGAAAAACCCGAAAAAAAATCCAAATCCAAACAGACCAATAAATCCGAGCAACGCCAAAGCCAGATAGCAAAACTGCAGGCTGAAATTAGACAGATGACCATCGATTACGCAAAAAGACCCAGGGTGGTGGTGCTGACCGCAAGCACCAAAAAGGCGGTAGAGGCCGGCTACCTCGCTGCCTGGGTACAAAAAATCGAAAACACCGGTAACCTGAATTATCCGGCCGAAGCCCGTGTCAAAAGAATCGGCGGAAAATTACGCATGAGCGTGCGATTAAATTCAGCAGGCAACATACTTGAATACGAAATAACCCATTCTTCGGGCAGTAGTTTGCTCGATGAAGCCGCGAAACGTATCCTCCGGCTAGCCGAGCCATTTCCTCCTTTTCCTGAAGAAATGAAGGAACGTGCCGATCATGTTGTTATAATCCGAACATGGGATTTTAAGAGCAATAAATTCAGAACTGACAATGGAGTTAGTTAATGATGCCTGAGGAAAATGACAGCCTTGTCAATAAATGTCTGATTGCCACCCCGGCAATCAAAGACCACTTGTTCGCGTCAAGCCTGGTGTATATGTGCGAGCACAACAAAAACGGCAGTATGGGGCTGGTTATCAACCACCCGACGGGGCAAAATCTTGACGAAATTTTCGGACAGCTTGATATCGAATGTGACGACGATAACATACGCAAACAACCCGTTTATATCGGAGGACCGGTACAGCTTGAACAGGGTTTTATTTTACATAGTGAGTCCGGCGACTGGCAAAAAAGCATTGAAGTGTCTTCGGGTATTCATTTAACCAGCTCTATCGATATTCTGCATGCGATCGCAACCGCTAAAGGCCCTAGTGAATATCTGGTGATGCTTGGTTTTTCAGGCTGGTCTTCCGGTCAACTCGAATCCGAATTGCAAGATAACTCCTGGCTAACCGCATCGGCCAATGCCGATTTGCTATTCCACCAAAGTGCCGACGATAAATGGCAGGTCGCGTTCGATACCCTCGGATTCGATATTAGCATGCTGTCACCTGTCAGTGGCAATGCCTGAAAATAATGTTAGTACGGTACTCGGTTTCGATTTTGGTAGCGTTTGGACTGGCGTCGCGGTTGGTCAGACTATTACCCTACAGGCAAACCCGCTCAAAGCGATAAAATCGAAAAATAATAAGCCGGACTGGAAAACCATCGAGTCGCTAATTCGGATCTGGCAACCACAAAAACTAATTGTTGGCCTGCCAACCAGCTTTGATGGTTCGGCTGACGAGATGACAGAATTCACCAAAAAATTCAGTCGTCAGTTGCAAGGAAGATTCTTTATTGATACCGAACTGGTCGATGAGCGACTGACTACCCGCGAAGCATATGAAATTGCCATTGAAAGCGGTAAATTTAAAAGCAAACCGGAAATTGACAGTATTTCAGCCGTTTTAATTACGGAGTCGTGGCTGCGTGATTATGTTCCGTAAAATTAACTCCTAGCATCTATTTCCGCCCAAAATATCGTATGGATCATTAATTTATGGTATAAAGCGTGCCCACAACAACCTGGGAAATTTTGTGCCGCTACCAACCGTCGAAGCCCTAATCGATAAGCTCACTCTGGCAATAAAGCCTTATTTCCCCCCCGGTCAGCCAGCCTCAGAACAACCCATTGTCGTCGGTATCGAAACCGGGGGTTACTGGATCGCAAAAAACATTCATCAGTCAATTGCACCCGAAACCGAACTCGGTCGCCTGAACATTTCTTTTTATCGTGATGATTTCAGCAAAAACGGGTTACAGCCAACCGTTAAACCCTCGAGTCTACCAACTGATATAGACAATAAAACCATCATCCTGATCGACGATGTACTCTATTCAGGTCGCACTATCCGTGCCGCGATGAATGAAATTTTCGACTATGGTCGGCCGCATTGTATATTGCTCGCGATAATGATCGACCGGGGTGAACGCGAGATTCCGATTCAGGCGGATATTGTCGCCGACACCATTGAACTGAAACCCGGTGAACACATTAAACTGGAAGGTCCGCAACCTCTGACCCTATCAATTAAAAAAAACACAGATTATGTTGGCTGACAATATCCAGCTCGACGATAACGGTAAGCTCCTGCATTTTCTCAGCATCGAAGGATTGAATCAGGCGATCCTTACTGAAATTCTCGATACCGCCGAATCCTTCACTTCGATTACCGACCGCCAGGTCAAGAAGGTACCAATGCTGCGCGGTAAAACCGTCGCTAATCTTTTCTTTGAACCCAGTACCCGTACCCGTTCGACTTTCGAACTGGCAGAACAACGTCTATCAGCCGATATCCTCAGTCTGAATGTCAGCACTTCGGCAACTACCAAAGGCGAGTCATTGCTCGACACATTGCAAAATCTTGAAGCGATGCAAATCGACATGTTCGTGATTCGCCATCAGGATAGCGGAAGCGCGTACTTTTTTGCGCAACACGTCAGCCCGGGTGTCAGCGTACTTAACGCCGGTGATGGTCAACACGAGCACCCTACACAAGCCATGCTCGATATGTTTACGATTCGCCACTTCAAAAAAGATTTCAGGCAATTGCGCGTGGCCATTGTCGGCGATATATTGCATTCTCGGGTCGCTCGTTCTCAGATCCATGCTTTAAATATTCTCAATACGGCTGAAGTACGTGTCATCGCACCGCGGACACTTATTCCGATCGATACGGAATCCCTCGGCGTTCAAGTTTACAACAACTTGGAAAAGGGCCTCGAGGGCGTCGATGTCATTATCATGCTGCGCTTACAAAAAGAGCGCATGCGTGGAGCTCTGCTACCGAGTGAAAAGGAGTACTTCCGTCTTTACGGTTTATCCGGGGAGCGCCTGGCCATTGCCAAATCCGACGCCATAGTCATGCACCCTGGCCCGGCCAATCGAGGTGTTGAAATTGAATCCAGCGTTATGGACGGCAGTCAATCTGTAATCCTCAATCAGGTGACATTTGGTATATCGGTGCGCATGGCGGTGATGTCGATGATTGTCGGTCAATCACGTCGCGCAGAGGGTATCGGGGAATGAACCTGCGTATCAGTCAGGGCTTACTGGTTGATCCGATTGCCGGAAAAACAATCAAATCGGATATTTATATCGAGAATGATATTGTTGTAGGTATCGGTAATGCCCCAACAGCATTTGCGGCCGATCAGACGATAGCTGCACAGGGTTATTGGGTCATTCCCGGCCTGGTCGATTGTCAAGCACGTTTACGCGACCCGGGACAGCCGCAAAAAGCCAATATTAACAGTGAAACCTCTGCGGCCATTCAGAACGGCATTACCAGCCTCTGTCTGCCGCCCGATACACAACCGGTAATCGACAATTCTGCAACGGTAGAATTGATTCATCACCGCAATGAAACCTTTGGACATGGCGCTCGCGTCTATCCAATCGGTGCGCTGACTCGCGAACTTGGCGGTGAGCATTTAAGTAACATGGTGAGCTTAAAAGGTAATGGCTGTATCGCATTCAGTAATGCGACGCGACCCTTGCTGAATAATCTGGTTCAACGACGTGCTATGGACTATGCTGCCGGCGAGGATATGCTGGTTGTCATTCAGCCGATAGACTTCGATTTGCTTGGTAATGGTTGTGCGCACGAAGGTGAGATTGCAACACGTCTGGGACTACCCGCGATTCCCGAAGCAGCTGAAACAGCGGCACTTGCCAAAGACATAGAACTGGTTGCACAAACTGGCGCTCGCACCCATTTCGGACAGTTATCCTGCGCGCGCTCTATTGACATGATCCGCCGAGCAAAAGCCAATGGACTGCCTATAAGCGCCGATTGTACAATGCATCAGTTGTTTTTAACCGA
Organism: uncultured Gammaproteobacteria bacterium; assembly: GCA_964651385.1. Lineage (GTDB taxonomy): Bacteria > Pseudomonadota > Gammaproteobacteria. The sequence continues at coordinate 36,170 of CAZYYM010000006.1, forward strand.
TCACGATACCGGGCATTTTGATAGCAACAAGCTGACATTTCCACCTCTGCGCAGTCGCTATGATAGGGATGCTTTACGCGAAGGCGTTGCCGACGGGACCATCGACTGTATCTGTTCCGACCATCAGCCACATGAAACCGATGCCAAACTACGCCCTTTCCCGTCAGCAGAAGCGGGCGTTAGTGCACTCGATACACTGCTATTATTGGCTTTAAGACTGGTAGAGGAAAAGCTGATGAGCCTGCCGGAGGTTATATCGCGCCTAAGCTACAATCCGGCAAGTATTTTCAGATTACCCGCCGGTCAGATAACCGAAGGAGAACAGGCAGATATCGTTATAATTGATCCAGAGCCGCATAGAATCTGTCATGGACGGAACTTCGTTTCACAGGGTAAAAACACGGCTTTTGAAGGTTGGGATTTTAATGGCGAAGTAGTGACCACTATCATAGCCGGTAACATCCTCTATCAGCGCTAAGTTAAGCCGGATGATCCAGGGAACTCTGATTAAATCAGGATTTCCTACACTACAAGGATGTGCCGCCATATCCGATCACTTTAACTGTTCGATTATGTGAAAAAGTAAAAACCAGGTTTATTACATATTGTCATCTGAGAATTCATGGATGGATTATTCAGATTTTCCCTAAATTTCTTCTGACGGCAAAGTTAGCTCTTCCAGGCTACCCTGTTTATTCAGATTGTGCCTCGGATCATTCGATTTTGCCATTTGTTCACCGCCAAAATTGATTTTCCATTCAAGATTGGTGCTCGAATCTGCGTAAGCCAGTGCAGACTTAATGGTAATAACATCAGATTTGTAAAGCTCATACAAAGATTGATCAAAAGTCTGCATACCTGTGGAATCACCTTTTTCCATAATTTCCTTAATATCATTAAATTTACCTTCACGTAACAATTCGGAAATATAAGGCGTGTTCATCATAACTTCTACCGCGCAGGCAAGCTTGCCACGCATGCCCGGAACCAGACGTTGTGAAATTACTGCCTTCAGGTTAAGTGATAAATCCATTAACAACTGATCGCGCATTCCCGATGGGAACATATTCATTATACGATCCATAGCCTGATTTGAGTTAACCGCGTGAAGGGTTGTCAGACAAAGATGGCCCGTGTCGGCAAAGTCAATGGCAGCCTTCATAGTTTCGCCGTCACGGGCCTCGCCGATCATAATCACTTCGGGCGCTTCACGTAACGCTTCGCGTAACGCATTCTGGTAACTTAGTGTATCAATTCCGACCTCGCGCTGGGAAATGATCGATTTATTATGTCGAAATACAAATTCGATAGGGTCTTCAATGGTTAGTATGTGGCCACTTTCCTGCTTATTGCGATGATCAATCATCGACGCCAGTGTGGTCGATTTTCCAGAACCGGTAGATCCCACGACCAGTACCAGCCCATTATTATTCATAACGATACTTTTTAGTACCTGCGGTAGTCCGAGTTCATCGATACTCGGAATTTTCCACTTAATGTATCGAATAACCAGCGATACTTCCGAACGCTGGATAAATATATTGACGCGGAATCGGCCAACATCTGCCAGTGTAAAACCCAGATTCAACTCACGGTTAATTTCGAAGTCACGCACCTGTTCCTCGTTAAGCAGGCTATAGGCAAGTTTTTCAACCTGGCCGAGCTGAAACGAATTTTTGGCGATAGGCGAAGTTCTGCCCTGCACTTTCATATTGGGCTGCGCGCCTGAAATGAAATACAGATCCGAAGCCTGTTTCTCGACCATGATCTTCAGATAAGGCTCTAACAACCTGGTTGTCGGTTCACGAGCCATCTTAAATCAAGCCGCCAACCTGATCATCATCGGACTCTTCCAGTTCGAAATCGCGGTGATCTTCAACCAGACCGGTTTTACGTGCAGTATCGCTCTCAAGCTTGATACGTAACCGAATATCGTTGACGGAGTCAGCATTGCGCAACGCGTCTTCGAAAGTAATTTTGCGCTCTTCATACAGGTCAAACAATGCCTGATCAAAAGTTTTCATGCCGGCCTCATTGGATTTTGCGATCAACGATTTCATCTCGTGAACATCGCCCTTGAAAATCAAATCGGCCATCAGGGGTGTATTTATCATGACTTCGATCGCCGGTATTCGCCCAGCACCATCAATATTCGGTATCAGGCGCTGCGACACAAGACCCTTCAGATTGAGCGATAAATCCATCAATAGCTGTGAACGGCGCTCATCGGGAAAAAAGTTGATGATCCTGTCTAACGCCTGGTTGGTGCTATTGGCATGCAGAGTCGATAAACAAAGGTGTCCCGTTTCTGCGAACGCTATGGCATGTTCCATGGTTTCACGGTCACGAATTTCACCAATGAGTATCACATCGGGTGCCTGGCGTAAGGTATTTTTCAATGCAATTTCGTAAGACTCGGTATCCACACCCACTTCGCGTTGCGTCACCAGACAGTTGCCGTGATCGTGCACAAATTCGACCGGATCCTCGATGGTGATAATATGTCCATGACTGTTTTTATTCCGGTAATCCACCATGGATGCCAACGATGTCGACTTGCCCGAACCGGTACCACCGACAAAAATAACCAGACCACGTTTGGTCATCGCGATATCCCGCAGGATTGGCGGCAGATTCAATTCTTCGAAGCTAGGTATTTCAGAATTAATTATCCGGAGCACCAGTCCGCTGCTACCTCGCTGAATAAATGCATTCACGCGAAAACGAGCGACGCCGGGCAAGGCTATCGAAAAATTACATTCCTGATTTTCTTCGAATTCGGAAACCTGTTTGTCGTTCATAATCGACCGCGCCAGCATCTGGGTATGATTTGGTGACAGGTTTTGCCTGGAAACAGTTGTCACTTTACCATCGATTTTCATCGCAGGCGGCGACCCCGTCGTAATAAACAAATCGGAGCCATCCTTGCTCACCATCATACGCAGCAAGTCATGCATAAAACTTATCGCTTTGTTGCGATCCATTATTTATCCCCCTTCACTATACAACTGCCATTATAACTGGTCAGGATGCGCAGCTTTACGCATCGCCTCATCTTTAGAGACCGCACCAGAGGCCAATAATCCTTTGAGGTTCTGGTCTAGCGTCTGCATACCGGCATTTTGTCCGGTTTGGATCGCCGAGTACATTTGTGCCACTTTATCTTCGCGAATCAGATTCCGAATAGCCGGTGTGCCAATCATGATTTCATGCGCCGCCACACGACCACCTCCGATTTTTTTCATCAAGGTCTGCGAGATAACCGCCTTGAGTGACTCGGATAACATTGAACGTACCATGGCTTTTTCCGCTGCTGGAAACACATCGACAATACGATCAATAGTTTTTGCAGCCGAACTGGTGTGGAGGGTTCCAAAAACAAGGTGACCTGTCTCAGCCGCCGAGAGCGCCAGCCTGATAGTTTCCAAATCGCGCATTTCGCCTACCAGAATGGTATCGGGGTCTTCTCGCAGCGCTGATCGCAGGGCCTCGTTAAAACCCAGCGTATCACGATGGACTTCGCGCTGATTGACCAGGCATTTTTTACTCTCGTGAACAAATTCGATTGGATCTTCGACGGTTAAAATATGACCATATTCGGAATCGTTCTTGTAATCGACCATGCCAGCCAGCGTAGTCGATTTACCCGAACCTGTCGGTCCGGTCACCAGCACAATACCACGCGGGTACTCGGATATTTCCTGAAAGATCTTCGGTGCACCCAAGTCTTCCAGACTAAGAATTTTTGACGGAATCGTTCTAAATACACCACCAGCGCCCCGATTGTGATTAAACGCGTTAACACGAAAACGCGCCAATCCTGGAATTTCAAATGAAAAATCAGTTTCCAGAAATTCTTCGTAATCCTTGCGCTGTTTATCACTCATAATGTCATAAATCATATCGTGTACTTGTTTATGATCCATTTCCGGTACATTGATCCGACGGATATCACCGTCCACTCGAATCATTGGTGGTAAGCCTGCAGAAAGATGCAAATCAGAAGCGCCCTGTTTCACACCGAAGGCTAACAATTGAGCTATATCCATAATTTATCCTGTTATTGATTTGTGTTTTTCAAGCACCATGTATAAACAAATCGTCGGGTCGGTTATTATGTATAACCATCCGCAATCACTTTATAAACCGGGTTCCTTATTATCTTTAAGTACTTGCGCCATATGAAAAAATAACTATGCAGAATCCAGCAGGTAGACTATAGCAAAACCTATGCAGAACACCGAAAAAAATCTGGATAGGGTGCAACGGCAAATCGAACAGGCAGCTATAGACTGTGGCCGCGAACCCTCAGAAGTTTCGTTACTGGCCGTGAGCAAGCGAAAGCCGGTAAAGGACATTCGAGCCGCCTATGCCTGTGGTCAGCGTGATTTCGGTGAAAATTATTTACAGGAAGCACAGGAAAAAATAGCCGAACTGGCTGATCTGGATATTCACTGGCATTTTATTGGGGCAATACAATCTAACAAAACTCGACCTCTGGCTTCCAATTTTGACTGGGTACACTGCATTGATCGTTACAAAATCGCCCATCGATTAAGCGAACAGAGGCCCGCGACCTTACCCGCACTGAATTTATGCATACAGGTGAACATTGATGCCGAAACAGGCAAATCCGGAATACCCCTGGAAAAAGTTACCGAACTTGCACAGAAAATAGCGCCACTACCCAACCTGCGCCTGCGGGGTTTAATGGCAATTCCTGCACCTCGCGACGATATCGATTCGCAACGCGTACCCTTTGCATTGATGGCAGATATGCTTCGACAATTGAATCAACTGGGCCTTGATTGCGATACCTTATCCATGGGTATGAGCCACGACATGTCTGCGGCCATTGCAGAAGGCGCCACGCTAGTTAGAATAGGCACTGCAATTTTTGGAGAGCGAGTTTGAATCAGACACTCTGTTTTATCGGTGGCGGCAACATGGCAGCCAGCTTAATCGGCGGTTTAATTGCTAATGGTGTTGAAGGCGATTCTATTACCGCTTGTGATATCAATACCGAACAATTAAAAATACTGTCCGAAAAGTTTTCCATTCAAACAACGACTGATAACGTCGCGGCAGTTGAACTTGCGGATGTAGTATTGCTGGCCGTTAAGCCACAGGTTATGCAAATGGTCTGTGAGCAATTAGCTCGTATAAATTCTGGTAATGAACGTCTGTTTATCAGTATCGCCGCCGGGGTAAGAGAGACCGATATCAATCGCTGGCTAGGTGGTTCCCGATGCGTAGTCCGCTGTATGCCAAATACACCCTCATTAATGCAGCTCGGTGCGACCGGTTTATATGCCAATCCACAAGTTAGTAGTGAACAGAAACAAACGGCACAATCGATACTCGACGCAGTCGGTATCAGCGTCTGGGTAAAAGAGGAAATCCTGCTTGACGCGGTTACCGCGGTGTCCGGCAGCGGTCCGGCTTACTTCTTTTATTTCATTGAATTACTACAGGCTGCCGGCAAGAAATTAGGACTCGACGCCGAAACCTCGCTTAAGCTGGCCAGGCAAACAGCACTTGGCGCCTCACATATGGCGCAACAGGACGACATCGTCGACTTACGTAACCGCGTAACTTCGAAAAATGGTACTACCGAGCAGGCTATTTTGTCTTTCCAGAACAATAACCTGGGGGCGCTGGTCGATGCCGCGACAAAGGCAGCTTATGACCGATCATCTGCACTTGCAGAAGAATTGGGCAACCAACCCGCAAAAAACAAATAAACTTCACCTGGATAAATCATGGGTTCAAACTATTTAATATCACCACTGACACTGATCATTAATACATTATTCGATTTGTATATCCTGCTGGTTTTGCTGCGGTTCCTGTTACAAGTGTTCCGTGCTGATTTTTACAATCCGGTATCGCAATTTATCGTCAAGGCTACCACACCGCCACTACGTTATTTTCGTCGTATTATTCCCAGTGTATCGGGTCAGGATGCCGCCTCTCTCGTATTGTGCCTGACACTAATCTATTTAAAATTTTTGTTACTACGACTACTCGACATCCCCGCAGTGCCGATTGCCAACATTACGGCGCCTATAGTTGCCGTAAGTTATCCAGGCCTGATTATTTATGCCTTTGCCGATTTGATATCTCTAACACTTACGGTATTTTTAGTCGCAATTATTATCCAGGTAATTCTTAGCTGGGTGAATCCAGCTCAACATAACCCTGTGGCCGGCCTGGTCAATTCACTCGCATCACCCGCTTTGCGACCATTTCGTAAAATCATACCCTCGCTCGGTGGTCTTGATCTGTCCCCGCTGTTTGCCACTCTGGGTATTCTGGTTCTAAAGATGTTGATCATTCCGCCGATTATTTATCTCGGCAGTTTCTAGATACCTTTCAAACCATGTATTTTTCGAGGTGCACCTCTGAAAAAATATCCTTTAAATTCCGGACAAACTATCGCGAGAATTTTTTATTCCTGACATGTAACAACCGTTCAGGCTCATGATTAACTTTTCGTTAAGAAATCGTTGCTATAAGATCAGTTAAATTCAAACTTCTTTTGATATGTACCGATCATTAAGCTTCCCATTGTTACTTCTATTTATTACATGTTTCGCTTTTGAGTTTACCACGTTAGACATGGCAATCCAGGACCGACTCTACGACTTCAGCAGTCAACAATGGTTGCTATCCCGCCACGACAGGGTATTAAAGTTTATTTTTTATGACATGATAAAAGTACTTTACGGCCTGTTCATCGTTTCCGTTGCCATAACGATGTTATTTTTTCGTAACAGCGAGCGGATCAAAGCCTATAAAAAAGGCTTAATAATCGTTTTATTATCAACTCTGCTTGTTCCGCTTACGATCGGCGTACTGAAAGAAGTTACAAATACCCCATGCCCGCGAAATATTATGCACTTTGGTGGTAGCCATCCCTACGTGACAGCGTTCGAACCCTATCCCGACAACTTTATATCGAAAGGACGCATATTATGTTTTCCAGCAGGGCATGCAAGTGGTGGTTTCGCGTTGATGTCATTGTTTTTTCTGTTCAAACGGCACAGGTATCAGGTAATCTCGTTAGGATCTACGGCCACCTTTGGTTGGATAATAGGATCATACAAGATGTTCATTGGCGATCACTTTTTTAGCCACACACTGATCTCAATGGAAATAGCCTGGTTCATTATTATATCGATCTCTTACATGGTCGAATCAGTTTATAACAGTGGAAACCGGGAGATCTCCGTCGACCCCTAGGTTATACCACTGGTACCAAAAAAAGTGACGTAATCAGGCAAGAAATACGCCATTAGAGGCAAGCCAATGCATATTCAACTTACCGCGCGGAGTTGGAAAGCAATTCCGTGAAAAAAACGCCACGTTAAAGCAGCGTTTAAAATCAACAATATTTTTGCTCCAATTACTGTGGAATAGTTGAAGTAAAGGGTTCCGGTCTGGCTTCGGAGTCAGGTTGAAGATGTGGAATCGGTTCCGGTGACGCCATTCGCGATTTAGCTGCCTCGGAAAAATCATCCGCCGAAGTCGATGCCTCTCCAATCGGCATTTTCTCCCGCTCGGGCATATCCACCTGCATTTTTACCGTTTCCGGTAAGCTATCTGTGGCAGCTACAGAATTTGATTGACGCCCTGTATCAGTAGCCGTTTGCTTCGGAGCTGTCGCAGAACTTTCCAGTTTTCCAAATGCCGCATTAATTGCCTCATTTTCGAAATCATCTCTGCTTGGTGGATCGGGATCGAGCTCAGGAACCAAATCCGCATTGGGCACTGGAAACGGGGCATCAACTGCTTCCGGTTTGGGATTCAATGTCGCCAGTGTATTTGCTGTTAGTTCCTGGACAGATTTAGAAGACGCAGCACTGTCAATTGCGGGCTTTGGTTGCGAAGGTCTTTTGGTCATTTCGATCCCGGGATTTGCAGCCGTACCTAAAGCAGGTTCCGGATTCGGTGCTTTCGCAGCTGACTGCACCCCGGTCGGTTTACTCGGTGCCACCGGTATATTGGCTTTAGACCCGGAAACCAATGTCGGTCTGGCAATTTTGCGCCGGGGAACGGGCGCATCCGTTTTCCTGGATTTAGCCACCGCCAATCTGGCAGCTACGACTGCCGATGGTCTGGTCGCTGCTGGTTTATTTGCGCCTGGTCGAGAAACGACTGCCTTTATCGCGACTGGTTTATTATTACGTTCCGACCCTGTCCCATTAGATCGAGATATTTTATCTTTGATAACTGCTGGACCACTAGCGGGATTCCGGGCCTTACCGATAAAAAATTCCATCTGTGGCCGGGGCATGCGTTTCAGATAACCATCCAAACTCGGTTTCAATCCATGGCCATCGGTCGTGACTCTGAGTCGGCGACTCAACACATATAGCATCTGTAACACGATGAGACGAACTGGCGCTGGGTCTATGCCGATGCCCAAGAGGCTATTTTCACTCACTGTAAACGGGGCCGAATTTCTCCAGGCAAAACAACCCTGAGTCGCGACCACAGCAGGCAACTCCTTCATTGTAACCGGCTTATGATTTTCCTCGCGCTCATCCATCCAGGCCTGCATCGTATCCCCGAGTTGCTTTGGACTGGTCTTGTAGCCATTGAACGCATAGATAAATGAAATTGGTCGACCCACCAAATGAAAACGTGCAGTGCGAATTGGTTCGGGGTGGACGTATTGCCTATTCTCGTTCATGGTGAGCTGATTCCTGGCAGCAAGACCAGTCATCACTTTCGGATTGATATCAGGATTTAACACAGCCAGCGAAGCACACCGATTGAGCGCATCGAAGAATGTTTTCTTTACTAATTTCGCTGCGACTTCGACAGTCGCTATCACGCTTTCGTAAAGATAAATATCGCGGCTGCCAGGTAAATCCAAACGCGGAAAATCGCGGCGATAGATTATAATATCCATTTTTCCTGAAAGTTTACCGCTCGAATCCATTATCTGTCCGCCACCGACACCATATATTTCGGGGAGGAAACGATCAAGTACCGAACGAATAAACGCAGATCTGGCGGCATCGCCCTCAAGTTCATGCCTGGTCAAACTAGTTAGCGGGTCGGCCTCGGATTTCAGGTACTTAGAAATTATTTGCGACCAGTCATCGAAGTTATTCATAGCAATAGCCACTCCTACCACAATTATGGTGGACGTTGATTAAAGGGCATCCTATCCGTTGATAATTTAATATCTGATTCCGACAAACCTTTTTAACTTTTCTAACAATTTAAAACCGGGATTGTGCCCTGTTGATTAAAAGCGCTCAAATGAGCGTACACCATCCAATAAAGTTGTGTAATAAATGAGAACTATCTAACATTAACGAAAGTGGTCCGCAAACAGTACTTTCATTCATCATTCATTTTTTCGGTTGTTAGAGTAATATAATAGCACCGATTAAAAGGTTTGGAGCTAATGTGCCATTAATTGACGCCGCTCAAACGAATTTCGACACCATTTGTGCTAATTTCCGATGGAATATTCCTGAGAAACTAAATATCGCCCATCAGGTTTGTGAACGCCATCAGACTGAACCCGCGCGTATTGCAGTCTTTTATGAAAATGCGGCCGGCATAAAGACAGCCTATAGTTTCGGACAGTTGAAAACCTATTCCGATCAATTTGCCAATGCTCTGAAATACCTCAATATACAACGCGGCGATCGTGTAGCAATCGTTTTATCACAACGAATCGAAACTGTTATTGCACATCTGGCAATTTACAAGCTTGGCGCGATTGCCCTGCCACTGGCTATATTGTTTGGACCGGAAGCCCTCGAATATCGATTGCGCGATAGTGGTTCACGCATTGTGGTTACTGATGCCAGCAAATATGACGACCTGCGGGCATTGCAATCTGAACTTGGCGATTTAGAAACCATAGTTGGTTGCCAGATCGGTGAAGGCGATACTGAATTCTGGCAATTGATTGAGCAGGCCTCCGCAAATTTTGAAATGGTTCAAACCTATGCCGATGATCCAGCCTGCCTGATTTACACATCGGGTACCACTGGGCCGCCAAAGGGTGCACTGGTTGCACATCGGGCAGTGATCGGCAATTTCACCGGTTTTGAAATGTCACAAAATTTTTTCCCTGGATCAAACGATGTATTCTGGACACCGGCCGACTGGGCCTGGACCGGCGGTCTGTGGGACGGGCTCCTGCCCAGTTTGAATTACGGTGTCCCAGTACTCGCTTTTGAAGGCGGCGGCTTTGACCCGGAACGCGCCGCAGTGCTACTCGGACAATATCATGTCAGCAATGCGTTCATTCCGCCAACTGCGCTAAAAATGTTGCGATCAGTAGAAAATTTAAAAGACAAGTATGCGATTCAATTGCGCGCTGTAATGAGCGCGGGTGAGCAGGTTGGCGAAGAATTGATCCACTGGGGACGCGAGGCTCTCGGTATTACCATTAACGAAATGTGGGGACAGACTGAGTTCAATTACCTGGTTGGTAATTGCTCAGCCATACTACCGCCGAAACCGGGCTCTATGGGTAAATCATACCCCGGTCATCGTGTCGGCATTATTGATGATGACGGCCATCTACTTGCCGACGGCGAACACGGCGAACTCGCTGCCTGGTGCAATGATCCGGTCATGTTTCTCGGTTACTGGAAAAACAAGGACGCTACCGAAGCCAAAAAAATCGCCAACTGGTTTCGTACCGGTGATATCGGCTATCGGGACGAGGAAGGCTTCTTCTGGTTTGTCGGTCGTAAGGATGACGTTATCAGCAGCGCCGGATATCGCATCGGTCCCGGTGAAATTGAAGACTCACTGATCCGACATAGCGCTGTTTTACAGGCCGCCGTAATCGGCAAACCCGATACGCTACGCGGTCAAATAGTCAAAGCCTTTGTTGTACTGACTAAATATCAACAACCCAGTGACGAGCTGGCAAAAGAAATCCAGCAATCGGTACGAGAAAGACTTTCGGCGCACGAGTATCCCAGGGAAATAGAATTTGTCGAAACACTACCGATGACAACCACCGGCAAGGTTCGGCGCATGGATTTACGACAACGCGAGATTGATAAAATTAGTCAGGTGTAATGATACGCAACCTTGCTTGCGACAATTCTACCAGAGTCAGCCTGATTTCATCTAAACGTGATTGAGGCACCAGCAATCAATAAACCACGTCATCGCTATAGTCTTTTTCTGACACAATGATCTTGCTCTTAAGCAAATAGAAGTCCAATTTTCCCTGGAAGTCACAGGGAAACTGAACAATAAGCGACCTGCTAATTTTTTTTAACTACATCAGACCACTTTAATGCATCACTTACCGACTGCGAGTAAGCCCGCACTAGCCCCCACGCCGAGTTTTTTACCTCCAAAATATCGAGTAACCACCACTACGATATCACCCAATCCGGAATACTGTAAGACGTTAAACATCGGCTTTCCGGCACTACCTCCAGGTTCGCCATGATCACTTTGACCAAATTCATTTGCATCGTCAGGCCTGCCCGCAATGAAAGCCCAGCAATGGTGCGAAGCGGTTGGCATTTCGTCGCGAATATTCTGAACAAATTCCAATGCTTGCTCTCGCCCTGTAACTGTATTCAGACTGATTATAAATCGGCTGCGTTTGGTTTCGAGATCGAACCGGTGAAAACCATTGATCGTAGAGTACTCATCCATCGATAGGTTTATTGCGTTGAATTGAGCAAATAGCCATCGTCGACAGGGTAAAAAGCACGCTGAACTTCGCAGCTGCCAGCACAGCGATAAGTTGACTACCGACGGGTTGCATGTCGGTCAAGCCCACCAGGGCCATTGCCCGGAACACAGGCCCTCGCCAGTTTTTGCAAATCTTTTATATCGCAGGTAGCCGGCATAACGGAATTCCAGAAGAATGAATAGCGGCGACATTATAGCGACTGATCCTAGCCGAATTGAATTCTCTAGGCTATTACCTTCCCTTTACCGATACATAGCTGGCAAAGCCGGGGCCCGGCAAGTTATGATTAAGCCTTTACAGCAATCACACATTTCATGCCCCTCGACTACCAAACTCTTGAGGCGCTCAGGCAAAACCATCCGGCCTGGCGTTTACTCGCTAGCCCTCATTCCGCGTTGATAGCAAGCTTTCTTCAGCGGGTTTTTGTCGATAAAAATGCGCGGGTGATTCCTCAGGCCGACCTGGTCGAAGCGCTGGAGGACGAGTTATTTCAACTGCGTGACATGCTTGGGGCCGAAAAATTTCCGAAATCGGCGCCGGATTATCTAAATGACTGGGCCGCCCCGGAAAAAGGCTGGTTACGCAAATTCTACCGCCAGGACTCGGATGAAGTACAATTCGATTTAACCCCGCCAACCGAAAGGGCATTGGCCTGGCTCGATGGCCTTGCCCAACGCAGTTTTGTCGGCACTGAATCTCGTCTGCTAATTTTGTTCGATCTATTGCGCCAGCTCAGCGAAGGCAGTGACAAAGACCCGCAAACACGCTTACAGGAATTACAAAAACGTCGCGATATTATCGATGCCGAAATTGCCGAAGTGACGCTGGGCCACGTCAGCCTGTTGGATGACACCGCGCTAAGAGACCGTTTTATGCAATTCAATCAGCAGGCCCGCGAACTGCTTTCCGACTTTCGCGAGGTCGAGCATAATTTTCGCCAGCTTGACCGTAACGTGCGCGAGCGCATCGCAACCTGGGATGGTGGCAAGGGAGAATTACTGGTCGAGATCATGGGTAAACGTGACGCTATTGCCGATTCCGATCAGGGTGCAAGCTTTCGTGCTTTCTGGGATTTTCTGATGTCGCCTGAACACCAGCAGGAATTCAGTGGACGATTGCACAGAGTGCTTGCGCTGCCTGCCATCAACCAGCTAAAACCCGACAAACGCACGCGCCGTATCCATCACGACTGGCTCGAAGCAGGCGAATACACACAGCGCATGGTAGCTCAGTTATCGCAGCAATTGCGGCGTTTCCTCGATGATCAGGCATGGCTCGAAAATAAACGAATTATGGATATCCTGCATGGCATCGAAAACAAAGCCCTTTTGCTGCGCGATATGCCGCATAGCGCGCCAACGAGTACTGATTTTATCGCCCTGGATGAATCCTCAGCGCGTATAGAATTGCCTATGGAAAGACCTCTTTACCAGCCATCGATAAGACCCTGCATCGCCGACATTGATTTATTAGATGGCGATCAGGATCTGAATTCGAGCGCGCTTTATACTCAAATTGTGGTGGACAAGGCGGCGATTGGCAGCCACATTCGCCAGACCTTACAGGAGCGCTCGCAGGTATCGCTAAGCGAGCTATGTACAAGTCGTCCGCTTACACAGGGGTTAGCCGAACTGGTCGCCTATCTGGAACTGGGCGCACAGGACGGTCCGAACGAGCACTTTGCCATGCTGATCGATGAGGACGTAAAAGAGATTATCAGCTGGACTTCAGAGCATCAAATGCAACGCCGCGCCAGCATGCCTCGCATTGTCTATTTACGTCCGTCGGCGAGCCAGCACCAATAGAATAATCACGAAAATGGACACCGCAAATACCAATTCGAATGCAGAAGTATCTACCCGGACAAACCTCGGCAGCCTCCTGGTGCCCTTACTAAAAGGCGTAATCTACCAGGATACCGACGCCAAACGCTGGTCTGGCTTACTGGCCCTGCAAAACAGAGTCAGAGACTACGTCGCAATATTAGGCCTGGAGTTGATTCTGGATGAATCCGAAGGCTACGCTTTCCTACGTTCTCGTCAGTTTGACACCGAAGATCATAGCGTTGAGGAAAACGGCGAAACGCCACGCTTGATCATGCGCCGGCAATTGTCGTTTCCCGTCAGCTTGTTGCTTGCGCTATTACGCAAAAAACTCGCCGAATTCGACGCTAGCGGCAGCGAAACCCGCCTGGTATTAAGCCGCGAAGATATCGTCGCTCTAATGCGCCTGTTTATGCCCGACATCAGTAACGAAGCCAGACTGGTAGATCAAATCGACCGACATATCAACAAAGTGGTCGATCTGGGATTTTTACGGCGTCTAAAACCGACCACACCAAAGAGTCAGCCCGGCTTCGAGGTACGCAGAATCATCAAGGCTTTTGTTGATGCCCAGTGGCTCTCGGAACTCGATCAAAAGCTCGAATCTTATCGGCAATTATTACTGGGCGATAACGACTAGTGGAGAGCAGGATTTCAACAGAACGCTTAGTCATCGAAAACCCCGGGCTCGACTTTACCGGTGACAACGCGCTCAGCGGCTTCCGGCTGAAAAAGCTCGAAGTGTTTAACTGGGGTACGTTTAATGACCAGGTCTGGTCGTTAACTCTGGGAGGGAAAAACAGCCTGCTCACTGGCGACATTGGTTCCGGTAAATCAACGCTTGTGGATGCAGTAACGACCCTGTTAGTGCCCGCCAACAAAGTCGACTATAACAAGGCGGCCGGCGCGGAGAAAAAGGAGCGCCATTTGCGCTCTTACGTGCTCGGTTACTACAAGTCGGAACGCAGCGAAAGCAGCGGCAAATCCAGACCGGTAGCGTTGCGCGATCAAAATAGTTACTCGGTCATCCTCGGCGTATTTTACAACCAGGGTTATGATCAGACCGTAACACTCGCGCAAGTGTTCTGGATGAAAGAATTGCAGGGACAGCCACAACGTTTTTTCGTGGGTGCAGAAAAAGCGCTGGGCATTAAGCAGGATTTCGCCCACTTTGGCGGCGAGATGTCTGCGTTGCGTAAGCGCTTACGTAAAGATGGTTGCGAATTGATGGAACACTTCCCCCAATACGGTGCCTGGTTCCGCCGCCGTTTCGGTATCGAAAATGAACAGGCATTAGATCTTTTCCACCAGACCGTATCGATGAAGTCGGTCGGTAACCTGACCGGGTTCGTACGTACGCACATGCTCGAACCATTTGATGTCGCGCCACGAATCCAGGCCCTGATCGAACACTTCGATGACCTTAATCGCGCACACGAAGCGGTGTTAAAAGCGCAACAACAAATCAAACGACTGACGCCTTTGATCGCCCATTGCGACCAGCACCAGCAGCGACTTGAAACCACCAGAGAACTGCGCCACAGTCGTGATGCGCTCACCTGTTACTTCAGCGCTATAAAGCAGCAACTCCTTGAACAGCGCCTCGAACGACTGCAAGTGGGTCTCTCGCGCCAGCAAAGCAAACTTCGGAGTCTCGATAGCGAAAAAAACGCCTTGCACAGTCAACAGCAGGAATTGAAACAACAAATAGCCGAAAATGGCGGGGACCGCGTCGAACGTCTGCAACGGCAAATTCAGCAACAGGGAATAGAGCGCGAACGCCGATTTGCAAAATCCGAGCGCTATCGAAACTTGCTCGTAGCGCTATCGCTAAAGGCTGTGCAAGACGCCGAGGCCTTTGTCGAACAGCAGCTAAGCCTTCAACAGAAACAGACACAACTGCGACAGCAACAGGCTGACCACAATAATCGTTCGCGGGAAGCAGAGTTTGATTTCCTGCGCAGACAGGAAGAATACAATGAATTAAAACAGTCCATTACGCAGCTAAAATCACGCCAGAGCAATATCGACCAGCGGCAGATTGATATCCGTCGTCAACTCTGCATTGCACTGTCCGATAATGGCGCACAGGTGGGTGAAGCCGACTTGCCCTTCGCCGGTGAATTACTCCAGGTTCGTGAAGAAGACAAAAAATGGCAGGGCGCGATCGAGCGCTTAATGCATAACTTCGGCCAATCCATGCTAGTGCCGGATGAGCATTATAGCCGTGTCGCGCAATGGGTCGATGAGACCCTCCTGCGTGGTCGCCTGGTGTATTTCCGCGTGCGCCAAAACCAGCCAGGTAGATTGCCATCGCTGCATCCGGATTCACTGATACGTAAAATCACGATCAAGCCCGATTCGCCGTTTTACCTTTGGCTTGAACAAGAAACCACCCGCCGCTTCGATATCGCCTGTTGCGAATCCCAGCAGCAATTCCGTCGCGAGAAACGCGCTATCACGAGTAACGGCCAGATCAAAGCGTCGGGCGAACGCCACGAAAAAGACGACCGTTTTGCTATCGACGACCGCAGCCGTTTTGTGCTCGGTTGGAGCAACCAGGATAAGATCGCAGCGCTGGCAAACAAGGCAACACGGCTTGAACGCGAGATGGCGGCCCTGGGACAGACCATTGGGGGGTTGCAAAAGCATGAAAAGCAGATCAAAGACACCCTGGAGGCGATCAGTAAACTGGAGGAATACAGCGATTTCGAGGAACTGGACTGGCAGCCCCTGGCACGAATTATCGCCAACCTGCAAGCCGAACTGGGCCAACTCGAATCTTCTTCAGATCTGTTACAGACGCTCACACAAAAATTAAAAGAACTTGAATCGGCACTCACCGACAATGCCACGCGCCTAAGCAAGGCGCATGAAGAACTCGGCAGCACGAAGCAGAAAATAGTGACGACCGAAGAACAACACGACGAGGTACAGACCATTCTGGCTGGCGAGGAGGCCGAACAAAGCCAGACCTGGTTCGAGCGCCTCGACAAATTGCTCACCGAAGCACTTGGCGAGCACAAACTCACGTTGAGCTCCTGTGACACCCATCAGCAGCAAATGCGTAAATGGCTACAGGACCGGATAGATACCGAGGACAGGCGCGTGAGCCGACTTCAGGAAAAAATCGTCAAGGCGATGAGCGACTACAAAAACGATTTCAGGCTGGAAACCCAGGAAGTCGATGCGGCAGTTGAGGCTGCGGATGAATACCGGCAAATGCTGACACTGTTACAGGCTGATGACCTGCCGCGATTCGAATCCCGCTTTAAGTCCTTGTTGAACGAAAATACCATTCGAGAAGTCGCCAATTTCCAGTCGCAATTACATCGTGAGCGGGAAACCATCAAAGATCGTATCGCACAAATCAACGACTCACTCACGCAGATCGACTATAACCCCGGTCGTTATATCAAGCTGGAAGCCCAACCGAGCCAGGATGTCGATATCCGCGACTTTCAAACCGAGCTGCGCGCCTGCACCGAAGGCGCGATCACCGGCTCGCAGGATGAGCAATATTCCGAAAACAAATTTTTGCAGGTAAAACGCATCATCGAACGTTTTCGGGGTCGTGAAGGGTTGAGCGACCAGGACAAACGCTGGGCAATCAAGGTCAGTGATGTACGTAACTGGTTCGGCTTTGCGGCCTCTGAACGCTGGCGCGAAGACGATAGTGAGTTCGAGCACTATTCGGACTCGGGGGGAAAGTCCGGCGGGCAAAAAGAAAAACTCGCCTACACAATTCTTGCCGCCAGCCTGGCCTACCAGTTCGGCCTGGAATGGGGTGCGCTGCGATCTCGCTCGTTCCGTTTTGTCGTTATAGACGAAGCTTTCGGCCGTGGATCGGACGAATCCACACAATACGGTCTTAAGTTATTCGAACAGTTAAATTTGCAATTGCTAATCGTCACGCCATTGCAGAAAATTCATATTATCGAACCTTACGTGGCGAGCGTCGGCTTTGTCCACAATGAGGTCGGACTCGCCTCCAAAGTACGTAATCTCAGCATCGAAGCCTATCATCAGGAAAAGGCACAGCTACATCGTCGCAACACTGATGACAAATAGTAACCCGAAATGGAGTAGTAAAAAGACCCTGTTGGCGCAGCTTCAAAAATCCTGGGACAAGGGTATTTTATTAAGAGACTGCATAGAGAACAATAACTTATTCCCGATGCCTCTCAAGTTTAAATCACCCGGCAGCAATGCCCTGGCGCACGAATTTGATGCGGTGCGTTGCTGGGTAGCCGAGATACAAAGGCTCAGCGCTTATCGTATTGTTTACAAAACACGATACCATCGCATCATTGGCGAAAACAGCCTCCCCTGCGAAGCCTGGGTCGATACGCGCAAAGTCGCCATCGAACTGCTCGGCAAACAGCCGCAACTTGACGCTTTTTTACGGTTACTCAACACAACCCGCAAACGAGCGCCCTGGCTCATTGACTGGGTCAGGCAATTTCCGTTCAAGGCGCTAAACCTCTCCGAAAGCTGGTCGAAGTTAATTGATTTCATATGCTGGCGACAACAACATCCGCAGCCCGGCATTTATTTGCGGCAGGTCAGCCTGCGCGGAATCGATAGTAAATTTATTGAACAGCATCGTTCGACTCTGGCGCAATTACTCGATTTATCGCTACCGCCTTCGCAGATAAATCGCGAAAAAATTGGTAGCCGGCAATTTCCGCAACGCTATGGTTTTCGTAACAAACCGCCGAGACTGCGCTTTCGCCCGCTCGACGCCAGGCTGGCACTGTTGCCCGGAACCGACCACGATATCAGCCTTAGCGTCGATGATGCGAATGCGCTGCAGCTAAAGCCTCAATTTATCAATCATATTCAGCACATTTTTATCACAGAAAACGAGATTAATTACCTCTCCTTTCCGCCTGCAAATAACAGCGTGGTGATATTCGGTGCCGGCTATGGATTCGAGGCGCTCGAAAAAATTGGCTGGCTTGGTCAAAGGCAAATATTCTACTGGGGCGATATCGACACACATGGTTTCGCCATTCTTGACCAACTGCGCAGCAAATTTCCCAATGCGCAAAGTCTGTTGATGGACGAACCTACACTGGTGCACCACCGAGAATTCTGGGGCGAGGAAGACAAACCCAGAAACGGCGGTTTACAGCGCCTCAATCCCAGCGAACAAAAGCTTTATCAGTCACTGATATACAATACCCATCATCCCCGTTTACGGTTGGAACAGGAGCGAATTTCTTTCGAGTATTTAATGGCTTCCCTGCCGAAAATCAGGGCTGACTAACCATGTTATCGATTCGCAATCTATATAAATCATTTAAACAACCGGAAGGTAATATCAGTGTTTTCAACGGACTGGATTTCGACATGGCAGCGGGCAGGTCGATTGCCTTACTCGGCGAAAGCGGTAGCGGAAAAAGTACCTTGTTGCATTTAATCGCTGGCCTCGATGTAGTAGATGCGGGGGAAATTATCGTTGGTGATAAAAAACTCACATCGATGTCAGAAGCCGGCCTTGCCGAAATGCGCCGTCAGCAAGTTAGCCTGGTCTTTCAGCAATTTCACCTGATAGCTACAATCAATATCGCCGATAACATTCGTTTTCAGGCGGCTTTATGCCAAAGATACGATGCCGAATATGAATCCCTGTTGATCGATCGTCTCGGGCTTATTCAGCAGTTAAAAAAGTTTCCCCACCAACTTTCTCGTGGGCAGCAGCAACGCGTCGCCATTGCGCGATCACTGCTACATCGACCGGCGCTCGTGCTCGCCGACGAACCCACCGGCAACCTCGACGAGCAATCCAGTCTCGAAGTCATGTCGCTATTCAGTTCGCTGGTCAAAGACACCGGTAGCAGCTTACTGATGGTGACGCACAGTCGCGATATGGCAGATTATCTCGATCAATCTGTCCTCCTGCACAATGGCAAGATTGGCGAGTTCGATGACGTCTAGGCTGTTCTGGGTTAGCAAAGCGGTTTTCAGTCACTACTGGCGGCATCGTTGGCAAACTCTGTTTTTATTAACCGGGCTGGTGGCCGGAGTCGGTCTGTGGAGCGCCGTTCAGATCATCAACGAACAGGCTCGTTTAAGTTATCAACAGGCGGATTCGCTACTCGGTATACAGGCCAGTCACTGGATTCGCAGCCGCTCCGAGCTGGGTGTTTCGCAATCTGACTATATCAAATTACGTCGGCAGGGCTTTCGCCGGCTATTCCCGATTGTTGAAGGCCGGGTAAGTACGAGTGCCGGAAATCCAATTCGTATAATCGCCACCGATTTATTGGCGTTGCCGAATAATATATTCGAATCCGTTGGGCATGATTCGACAGTCTCATCGGCATCTGGCTGGCTTGAATTTGTGCAACCGCCTTATCGCGCGTGGGTTCCACATCAGCTCGCCGAGGAATTTAACCTAAAAAACGGTGATCAGTTGCTACTAAGCGACGGCAGGCGATTACCGCCAACGTCGGTACAAAGCCACCAACAGCAGGGCAGGCGGATATTTATGGATATCGCGGCAGCTTTCGAACTGCTCAATAAACAACATTTCAGCTACCTGGCCGTTGCAAATCCAAGTCCCGAAGTACTCGACAATTTGCAGAAAGCCTTACCCGAAAACCTCAAACTGGTGGAGAACCGGCAACATCTGGATCTTGCACAACTCACCGAAAGCCTGCACACGCATCTTAGCGCTATGAGCTTGCTTTCCTTCGCGGTCGGCTTATTCATTGTTTTCAATGCGGTGAGATTTTCACTCTGGCATCGTCGATCCACTCTTCTAAATTTACGTTTAATGGGTGTCAGTGCAGGTCAGTTTTTACTGGCGATTGCGCTGGAGTTAGTACTCTGGAGTCTAATTGGATCCGGTATGGGCCTTATACTAGGATTCCAAATTGGACACTGGTTGCTGCCGGGTCTGGGTACAAGCCTGCACAGCCTGTATGACGCTACCGTCGAAACCGAATTAATCTGGCAGATTGACACCGTTTTCAAGGCCTGGATGATTACTTTGGCAGGATTATTATGGGCATTGGGCTGGCCCATTTATCAACAGCTAAAACATAATAGCCTGCCTTCAAATGTGACAACCAGAGTGCCACAGGATGAACGGCAGTCTCGATCCCAACTGGCAATAGCCGGGTTTGTTTTAATATTACTGGCCGGCTTTATTTACCCCTATATAAATACCATCCTAAGTGGATTCGTATTGCTGGGATTATTGCTTTTTGGCGCCGCCTGGTTATTACCGACACTGCTCGCATCGGTACTCACATTATTGTCCAGATACATCCCTGAAAGACACTTATTGGCGCGCTGGCTGGTCAGCGACGGCTGGGCGCAATTACCTGCCTTTCGACCTGCGATGATGGCATTAATGCTGGCAATGACTGCAAATTTGGGCGTAGGCGCCCTGGTAGACAGTTTTCGCAACGCATTCGTCAACTGGCTGGAAATTCGCCAAAGCGCCGATATTTATCTACGCTCGCCTAATGTCAATATCAATCTATTGCTTGATCCACAACAGTCGTCGCAATGGCTGGCGTACAGCCATCAACGTATTGGCGTCAGCAGCCGTTGGCGTGACCGGCTAACATTCATCAGAGGCGTGGATACCCATGCGCCCGACAGTCGAGCTCTGCCACTGGCACAATGGCTGGGTGCAACTCCCGAAGATGCCCTGGCTCAATGGCGGGAACAACCCTCCCGCATTCTCGCCAACGAGCAGACGCATTACCTGGGTGGACTGCAACT
This sequence comes from uncultured Gammaproteobacteria bacterium, assembly GCA_964651385.1. Taxonomy (GTDB): domain Bacteria; phylum Pseudomonadota; class Gammaproteobacteria. The sequence goes on from CAZYYM010000006.1 coordinate 57,437, forward strand.
CGGTGACAAACTCGAACTGCAATCTGACAACGGTTCCCGAGAATACCAGGTAGTCGGATTTTTCTACGACTACGGCACACCTTATTTCCAGTTTTATTTACCCTATGCCGAAGTCGCTGGACATTGGCGGACGCATCGTTCGCAAGGTATCGCGCTGTGGTTAAAAACATCGATTAATCCGCAGCAAAACATCCAGCGTGCCGAAGCAGCCATGCGTGCCGCCGGCGCCAGAACCGGTGACTGGATATCGCAATCTCAGGTTCGAAAATTATCCTTAAAAATTTTTGATCGTACCTTCGCCATTACCTCGGCGATGAATGGCCTGACCATGATTGTCGCGGCGATTGCTTTGCTGGCGTCATTACTGGCTATCCTGCAGGAACGTCTGCCACAGTATGCACAATGGCAGGCGCTGGGCATCCGCTGGTCCGAACAAATGTTAATTATTAGCTGCCCGATATTTATTTTTGTCTGTATTTCGTGGTTATTGGCAATTCCGCTCGGCGCCCTGTTAAGCTGGTTATTGATTCACAAACTGAATATTGTCAGCTTTGGCTGGAGTATGCCAATGACCTGGGATATGACACCGGCCTGGCAACTGGCGGGCGTCATCTTACTGGTAGTCGGCTGCACACTGCTGCTCGCCGGCTGGCAATTACGGCGACGCCTGCCCGAGGCACTCGCACAGCTCGGGGAACTGGCATGAGGAACTTGTTGCCCTTACTCATTCTATTATCCACTGTGCTGGCAGATGACAGTTTCGAGGTTTTACGCGATGATGCCGAAGGTTATGCCCGGGTAATACCTGGAAAGGTTTTTGATTTTCCTTTTGACCATGGCCCGCATCCCGACTTTCGCATCGAGTGGTGGTATTTAACTGGTAATTTACAGGATGCAAAGGGACGCTCCTGGGGGTTACAGTGGACTCTGTTTCGTCAGTCGCTTTCGCCTGGATCGATAACGAAACGGGGCTGGTCGAACAGTCAACTCTGGATGGCCCATGCTGCCATCAGCACTCCCGACGGTCATCAATTTGAACAACGCTTTGCGCGCGGTGGCATCGGGCAGGCAGGAGTAAGACTCGATGATCGATTCGAAGCCTGGATAGATGATTGGATATGGCAATCTGATACCGACTCATTGTTTCCTTCACAGCTGCAATTTCGTATTGCCGACAAAGACATTCATATGCAATTAAGCAGCACTGCCGGCTGGGTGTTGCACGGCGACTCGGGATACAGTCAAAAATCACAACAGGGTCAGGCCAGTTATTACTACAGTCAACCACGGATACAAATAAAGGGCAGGATTGCGGGACAACTATTGGCCGGCTCCGCATGGCTGGACAGAGAATGGAGTTCGCAGCCCCTGTCGCCGAATCAGGACGGCTGGGACTGGTTCTCGTTGCACTTGAATGATGGTTATAAGCTCATGCTTTACCGATTGCGACATGACGACGGTGAACATTGGCTAAGCGGTAGCTGGGTAGACCCTCTTGGCAAAGTTCGACATCTTGCTAAAGATCAAATTGAATTAACTGTGCTTGCCAAACGAGGGATTGAAATTGACAGCAAAAAAATTATTTTACCACTGGACTGGAGAATCGCTTTACCTGGATTAAATCGCCACTTTCAAGTTAAGCCTTTGTACGATCAACAGTGGATGGAGGCGAGATTTCCTTACTGGGAGGGCGTTGTTCTAGTAAAAGATGATAACGGTGAACAGGTTGGCGAAGGATACATGGAATTAACGGGATACCAATAATCGGGGTTACATTCGGCTTAATATTTTTCGCACAGGTACCGGTAATCCATATTCGGATAATTTATCCAGAGGCACAAATGCTAGATCATCATTGTCAGAGATTTTCCCCGGCAGGGTTTCAACCACTATTTTAGCCACCGATATATGCAGGCTAAAATGCGTAAACTGGTGCTTTAGAAAATTTTCACTGACCGACAGGTGATGTGGTTGTCGTGATAAATTTCTTGCCTGCCAGGCGTCAATTTCATCGACCCCACCTACTTCCGGCAGGGACCACAAACCACCCCAAACGCCAGTCGGTGGACGACGATGCAACAGAACCCGGTCTTTGTAACTATGCAGCAGCATCAACGTCTTTTTACATGGTTTTGTTTTGGCTGGTTTCCTGTGTGGATACAGATGCTGTGTTTGATGTTGAAAACTGTGGCAATGCAAATTCAATGGGCATTTTTGACAAAGTGGTTTTGAATTCAGACAAACCATAGAACCCAAATCCATCATCGCCTGATTAAAGTCACCGGTTCTTTGCATTGGTGTAACCTGTTCGGAACGCTCCCAAAGCCGTTTCATCGTCTTACTTTGGCCGTACCAGCCCGAAACCTGGAAACAACGCGCAAGTACACGTTTGACATTGCCATCAAGTATTGCCCGGCTTTGTCCATGCGAAAAAGTCAGAATTGCGGCAGCTGTAGAACGTCCAATTCCGGGCAATTCCAGAACGGATTCCATTGAATCGGGAAATACTGCATCGTGTCGGTCACGAATGAGCCGGGCCGCCTTATGCAGGTTTCTGGCCCGCGCATAGTAACCGAGTCCCTGCCAGAGCAGCAGAACCTGATCAATATCGGCATCGGCGAGAGCTGCGATAGATGGGAACCTTTCAAGAAACCGTCGGTAGTAAGGAATAACCGTGGCAACCTGGGTTTGCTGCAACATGATCTCCGACAGCCAAACCCGGTAGGCGGTCTTGTCCTTTTGCCAGGGTAAATCGTGGCGACCATGCAGTTCAAACCAATCGAGCAATGTCTCGCCAAAGGATACGCTTTTGTCCGGCATACTTTTATTCAAGCAGCTTTTTTAATTTGTCTTTGACTTTCGCTGTTGCCTTTTCCTTTGCTGCTTTCTTTCTTGCTTCGAGTACGGCTTTCTGTTTTTCGATTGTTTTTAACTTAACCGCCTCCAGCGCTGCTTTTTCCTCGGCGATTTTAGCTTTCAGAGCAGCCTTTTGAATATCTAGTTTGGCTTTGAGTTTGGCCTTCTCGGCAGCTATTTTTGCATCGCCTTTTGCCTTGAGCATTTCGTCGAGTTGCACATCAATATTCGGTTTTGTAAACGGGCCCTCTATGCGAACCGGAATCAACAGACCACTGAGCTGATCCCGGGTACTGCCCTGCTGCCCCTGCAAAGTACCAACCAGTTTGGCATTCACCAGATAATCCAGTGTATCGTTGTTCAGGTTAACCTGACCCTTACCGCCCACGCGTAACACCGGTGCCTGCAGGTTAAGGTCATCACTACTGAATACCCCTCGGGTTATCTTACCGGTCAGACTTAAAGCAGAAAAATCGGTTTTTTTCGCCAATTCAACGGGAGGGTTCTTACCGCTAATTTTCGCTTTGGCTTTATCGAGCAGATAACGTAGATTAAATCCGTTTAAAGCACCATCGGAAAAAGCCAGCGACATGTCACCATTACTGTTTTTCTTTATCTCGCTTAGCCATACACCTTCACTATTGACATTGACACTCGCAGTCATCGCTCCGCTTATCTTATCTTCACCAGTAAAGTCAGCGAGCATTTTACCGACCTGTACAGCCGTCAGTTTTTTTCTGACCTGATATTTCGGGACAATGCCTTTGACATCGATTTGTACAGCGCCATCGAAGCCACCGTCGTAAAGCGACATTTGCAAGGGCATTATATCGATCACACCACCTTTCGCATTCATACCGAGCTTAATATGTTCCATCCACAGGTTTTGCAGTTTAAGTTTTGCAATCGTCAGGTTGCCGTCAATATTGAGTGATCTGATCAATTCCATTGGTAATTTGATTTCGACATCTTCGGCACTGCCGGTTTCGACCGGTTGTGGTTCTGCATCGGTTTCCAGCCTCGAACCCGGGGGCGCTGTACCCAGCAATTCATCCAGGTTCAGCGTATCGGCTGCCAGTTCAAACGAGATAGCGGATTGCGAGTAATCATGCACCGTGATGTCACCCATCAACCGTAAATTATTCAAGGCCAAAACCAGACCTTTTAAATCGATAGACCGGGTTGCCGGGTCGAAAGAAAGGCTCGCGGTCGATACCCCGGCAACTAACGGATCGAACGGTATCGAGCTGCCCTTTGCATCGAGTTTTAAATCGAGATTGTTGAGTTTAAGTTGATTACTGCCAAGCAGATATTGTATCTGACTGTTCAAATAGAGATTCGCATCGATCTCACCGCTACTTTGAACAGCAACATGCAGTTGCAGCGGAAATGCCGCGTCCGGCGTGATACGACCAGTCTTCAAATCTAGATCACTGACCCGATACTCGACACCGGCCTGTTTGTCTTTCCACAGCAGGCGGGCATTCTGAATATTCAAACCGCCAAAGGCGCCCCGCAGCTTCGGCGGTTGAATAGAATCCGACACTTCCGGCGTCGTTGATTCCGTCTGATCCGATGGACTCCCGGCTTGAACCAGGTCGTCCCAGTTCGTTACACCCGCTGAGTTTTTTTGCAAATTGATATCCAGATCGCGTAACAGCAATTGATCGATCTCCGGACTGAAAGCGACAATCGAGGCGACATCGACACTGATACTGACCTGATTAACTTTTACCATCGGTTCGCCGCCAAAGCCTTTGGCATTCGACAAACTCAATGCGCCGAGCTTCATGCCTAATGCCGGATAAAAAGTCAAGCCGACATCACCATAAAATTGCAAATCGCGACCTGTCTTCTCGCGTACCAGATCCGTCAGTTCCTGTTTGTAACCATTGGCATCGAATGTGGCGATGAATATACCAGTCACCGAGGCAATAAATACCACCAGGACCAGCAGCAGATAAGCAAACAGTTTAAAAAAAATTTTGATGATTCCTGACATAATTTTCAATCCATATATAATGAACCCAATGTGGCATGAATCAGATATTGAATCAAGACGATGAATAAAAAACTGGCCGATTGGATCTACGACTTGAAAGACCGATGGGACAGGCGCTCGTCAGGTTCCAAAGGACTGTCTCGATGGCTCTCTTTACCGATATTGCTCGTCCCGCTATTTCTTTTCGCACTCGGCATTTACTGGAGCGTTGAACCCGACGCTTTCGACGTCGTCGAAGTAGCCGTTGCCAAAGCACCCGAAACCCGCGCCAAAATCACCACCGGCAGTTATACCACCAGTACCGTAATTGTCGCGATGGAAACATTGCTCGATAAGCGCGGTGGCTACCTGAGCAACGATATTCTCCCACCCTCCATCTTCCTCGACAATATTCCCAACTGGGAATTCGGTGTTCTCGTGCAGGTGCGCGATTTAACCCGCTCAATGCGAAACGACTATAGCCGTTCACAGTCCCAGTCTACCGAAGATGTCGACCTTATCATTGCCGAGCCGCAATTTAACTTCGATAACCAATCCTGGATTTTACCTGCCACCGAATCCGAGTACCGTAAGGGCATCAAGGCACTCTATGGCTACCTTGATCGACTGCAGAATCCGGGTAATCCGGAAGCACAGTTTTACGCCCGAGCCGACAATCTGAAGGACTGGCTCAATCAGGTCGAGAAACGGCTCGGCAGCCTGTCACAACGGCTCAGCGCAAGCGTCGGTCAAACCCGTTTGAATACCGATCTGGCTGGCGATGCCGAAGCGGTTCAATCGACCAAAACCGCGCAACAGGTTGCTGTCAAAACCCCCTGGAGCAAAATCGACGACGTTTTCTACGAAACTCGCGGTGCGGCCTGGGCTCTGATCCATTTTCTCAAAGCCGTCGAGCTCGATTTCGAACCGGTATTGAAAAAGAAAAATGCACTGATCAGTCTGCGTCAGATTATCCGTGAACTCGAAGCCAGCCAGGAAACCCTGTGGAGCCCGATGATCATGAACGGTAGTGGCTTCGGACTGTTTGCCAATCACTCACTGGTGATGGCATCGTATATTTCCCGTGCCAATGCGGCGGTGATTGATTTGAGGAGTCTGCTGGAACAGGGTTAAATCGCAGACCCGATAATGGCTCGCGCTACTGGCCACCTGACATAGGAGAAAACCCATGAGTTATGATGAAAGTCTGAACGTCGAACAGGAACTGGATCGTTTCATGAATGGCCTGATACGCCGAAATCCGGGCGAGGAAGAATTCCACCAGGCTGTACACGAAGTCGCAGCTACCATCATCCCGTTCATTCACGATAAGCGCCTCTATCGGAAGCCGCGCATACTCGAACGTATGACCGAGCCGGACCGGGTCATATCATTTCGCGTATGCTGGGAAGACGATAACGGTAATGTGCGCGTCAATCGGGGTTATCGGGTACAATGTAATAACGCCATCGGTCCCTACAAGGGCGGCCTGCGATTTCACCACGATGTTACGCTCGGTACACTGAAGTTTTTATCCTTTGAACAAACCTTTAAGAACAGCCTGACCGGTTTACCGATGGGTGGTGCCAAAGGCGGCTCGGACTTCAACCCGAAAGGTAAAACGGATAGTGAAGTCATGCGCTTCTGCCAGGCTTTCATGACCCAGTTATCTCGCCACATCGGTGCTAATACCGATGTGCCAGCAGGTGATATCGGTGTCGGTGCGCGTGAAATCGGCTATCTGTTTGGCCAGCATAAACGTCTGACCAATGAATTCAGCGGTGTTCTGACCGGCAAGGGTCTCGAATATGGAGGTAGTCTGGTGCGACAGGAAGCCACCGGATACGGCGCGGTTTATTTTCTTGAAGACATGTTAAAACAACGCAATATGACGCTACATGGAAAAAGTGCCGTTATATCCGGCTCGGGTAATGTCGCTACCTTCGCCGCGAAAAAACTCATGGAGCTCGGTGCCAAAGTGATCACTCTGTCCGACTCTTCGGGATATATCCACGATCCAGACGGCCTCGACGTCGACAAGCTTGCCTATATTATCGAATTAAAAACGCTCAAACGTGGCCGTATATCTGAATACGCCGATCACTACGGAGTTGAATTTCATGCCGGGAAACGCCCCTGGGATGTCCCCTGTGATGTCGCTATGCCATGCGCAACGCAAAATGAAATTAATAAATCCGAGGCTGAAACACTGGTTGAAAATGGTTGTGTCGCCCTGTCTGAAGGCGCCAATATGCCGACCGAGAAAGAAGCCGTAGAAGTATTCCAGCAGGCAGGCGTGATGTACGCTCCGAGTAAAGCAGCAAACGCCGGGGGCGTCGCGGTCAGCGGGCTGGAAATGAGTCAGAACAGCGCACGTATTTCGTGGACCGAAGAGGACTTAAACCGTCAGTTGCGTGAAATCATGACCAGAATTCATGATCGCTGCGTCACCTGGGGCCGCAACGGTGATCGAATCGATTATGTCAGGGGAGCCAATATAGCCGGTTTCATTAAAGTAGCCGATGCAATGTTGGCTTATGGTGTGGTTTGATTGTGTATTTGTCATTGCGGCCTCCGAGTCGCAATCTATCTTCCTGCATACTCATAAAATCGACTGTATACACCAGATACGGCCCACCGGAGGTTCTCCAACTGACGGAGGTTTAAAAAACCATCCCAAACAGCAACGAAGTATTGAAAAAAACATGCTACCAAATCGACCAATCGTAGCAATGTCGTGAAGATTAATAATTTGACGAAACTGACCTGTGCCTGAATTGCAATTGACTACACCGCATCTGATCTTACAAACATTGTAAGATTTGGTCTCGTTTGAATGCCTGCCTGGACTGAGATAGCGGTCATCTGGGTTTAAGGATAACGATAGACGGCAGTCGACCCATCAGTGATATTCAGGATCCAGGCTTAACTGCAGAACACCCGATTACACACTGAACACTAAATGCTAGACCAGTCCCCGTTACTCTCCGCTCGTTACTCTCCGGTTTCAGCGACCATAGCGGAGCATCGCAAATGCGATAGTTTAGCTGCTTTGAAAACTGTAACAGCAAATAGTCCTTCGATAACCAGGCAGGCGATGG
>CAZYYM010000007.1:0-63782 GCA_964651385.1 uncultured Gammaproteobacteria bacterium
GGGCTGTCTGCATTTCCTTTTCTGAAAAGTCCGGCCAGAGTACATCGGTAAAAACCAGCTCGGTGTATGCTAACTGCCATATCAGAAAATTACTGATACGCTGTTCGCCGCCAGTACGAATGAATAGATCGGGATGGGGCGTTTCGAATAGTGCCAAATTCGACTCTAGTAATTGCTGATCAACCTGATCGGCAGCAACTTCTCCTCTTGAAATTTGGCTAGCAATCTTTTTGACCGCATTTACAATATCCCATTGCCCACCGTAATTGGCGGCAATATTTAATGTCATGGTTTGATTATCGTGCGTCAGGACTTCTGTAGCAGCGATCTGTTGCTGTAAATTCGACGAAAAGGCTTCGCGATCGCCAATAAATCTAATGCGGATGCCCTTGGCATTTAGTTCCGGGGTGTTCTTCTGTAAAGACGATAAAAACAACTCCATCAAGGTACTCACTTCATCGGCCGGCCGATTCCAGTTCTCACTACTGAAAGCGAACACTGTCAAGTACTTTACGCCTGCCCTGGCGAAATATTCTACTGCGACACGAGTGGTTTCGACGCCTTTCTTGTGTCCGAAAGTACGTGGCATCAGGCGACTTTTCGCCCAACGTCCATTACCATCCATAATGATGCAAACGTGACCAGGTACCGAATTCCCTTCGTTTGCTTTGCCTACCACTACAACGAACCTATCGCAATGCCGGCTTAGTGACAGACATCAATCAAATTTCCATGAGTTCTTTCTCTTTGGTCTGCAGCAATGCCTCGATTTCATCGGTCGATTGTTTAGTCACCTGCTGAACCAGGTCCTGCCCTTTATGTTCTTCATCTTCAGAAATATCCTTATCTTTCGCCAGTATTTTTAAATCATTATTGCCATCGCGGCGGATATTACGCACGGCGACACGAGCATTTTCGGCGAGTTCCCTGACCACCTTGACCAATTCTTTACGACGCTCTTCGGTTAATGGTGGCATGGGTACGCGGATAACCGTTCCTGCCGTTGACGGATTTAAACCCAGGTCAGACGACATAATCGCTTTCTCGATAACCGGTACCATACTCTTGTCCCATGGCGTTACCGCCAGCGTGCGAGCGTCTTCGACCGACAAATTAGCCGCTTGCCCAATCGGTACTTGGCTGCCGTAAAAATCAACCGAAATATGATTTAACAAGCTGACATGCGCCCTCCCCGTTCTGATTTTAGATAACTCTACCTTGAACGCTTCGATGCTTTTGTTCATCCGGCCCAAAGCATCCTGTCGCACATCATTAATCATAATTAAACCTCTTTTCGAGTTACTCTGGTACCGATTGACCGACCCTGGGCCAGTTTCAGTAACGCGCCTGGTTCATTAATATCACAAACTATCAGATCCAGTGCATTATCGTTACAAAGAATCATCGCGGCAACATCCATCACTGCCAGGCGCTGATCAATAGCCTGATCATAATTTAACTGTTCAAATTTAACCGCATCGTTATATTTCGCTGGATCTTTGTTGTAAATTCCATCTACTTTAGTGGCCTTGATCATTAAATCAGCCTTGATTTCGATGCCACGCAGACTTGCGCCGGTGTCAGTAGTAAAATACGGACTACCGGTACCAGCCGCAAAAATAATAATTTCACCCTTTCTGATTCGCTCGCGCGCATCCCGCTGCGTATAGGTTTCACAAACCTGCGGCATAGTCAGGCCGGACATCACAGCAGCATTTAAACCAATCTTGAGCAAGCTGTCTTTTAGGGCCAGGGCATTCATCACCGTGGCCAACATACCGATGTGGTCGCCGCTAACTCGATCAATACCAGCTGCTGCAAGCCCTGCACCACGGAAAATATTGCCGCCACCAACGACTACTCCGAGTTCTACGCCGGCCTGTCGTAATCCCTGCAAGTCACCGGCTATTGTGTTCAACATCGCGGGATCGATGCCGAACTCCTGCTGCCCCATGAGCGCTTCGCCACTGAGTTTGACCAGTAAACGCCTGTATCGCAGATTTGACATAATTTTCCTGTATAAAATAAAGGCCGCAATTGCGGCCTCTGGATTCGTTACTAAGTCTTAGCTATTAAGCTGAGATGCCACTTCGGCAGCGAAGTCTTCAACTTTCTTTTCGATGCCCTCGCCGACCTCATAACGGATAAACCGTGCTATAGAACCACCTTTTTTGCCAACGAGGTTCTCAACTGTCTGATCAGGATCCTTGACGAACGGCTGCCCCATCAAGGTAATTTCCGCGAGAAATTTCTTCAAGCGACCCTGGATCATCTTTTCGATAATTTCCATCGGTTTACCACTGGACTCAGCCTGGGCAATTAAGATCGCTTTTTCCTTTTCAATAAATTCTGCTGGTACCGCTGATACATCCACAAACTGCGGATTGACTGCAGCCACATGCATAGCAATATCGCGAGTCATATCAGCATCGACACTGGATTCGACCAAAACACCGATGCGGGCGCCGTGCAGGTAGGACGCTATAGTTTGATGCGATTCGAGTATTTCAAATCGACGAACCTGAATATTTTCACCAACCTTGGCAATTAAAGCCTGCCGGGCCTCTTCCACGCTTTGCCCGTCAGCTAGCGTTAAAGCACTTAAGCCTTCGACCGACTCGGGTTTATTGTCAATAACAGTCCGAAGAACCTGATTGGCAAATGACTGAAAATTATCGTCTTTGGCAACAAAATCGGTCTCAGAATTGATTTCCAGAATTGCGGCAAGCTTACCATCGTCACTGACACTGACTTTAACGGCGCCATCAGCTGCCACGCGTCCGGCTTTTTTATCCGCTTTAGCAGCGCCGGATTTGCGCATCAATTCTGCCGCCGCGTCGATGTCACCGTCGCATTCGACCAGTGCTTTTTTGCATTCCATCATGCCGGAGCCAGTTCTTTCGCGCAGTTCTTTCACTAAAGATGCCGTAATTGCCACTTGTCTACCTCAAAAAATAAATAGGCCCTGCTCAACAATGATACGGGCCATGTTGTGTTGCATTGATTTAAATAACGGGCCAAAGCCCGTCATTTATACTACGCTTTGTCGTCCGATTTGGCTGCTGCTTTCTTAGAGGCTGCCTTCTTGGTGGCCGACTTTTTGGTTGCGGCTTTCTTGGTCGCTGCCTTCTTGGGTGCTACTTTGGGAGCTTCGGCTTCTACAGCAACTGCGACTCCCGCAGCAGTCACTTCTGAATCGTCCTCTTCTGCAGCAGTCTCTTCAACTGCGGACACCTGCTCTGCTTCTGGCTCAGCACTAGCAGCAGATTTCCGAGTAGAAATTTTAACCGCCTTCTTGGTGGAGGGAGCAACGTCATCGCCTTCGACCTCGATCAGCTCAGCATCGCCGTCGACTGGTCCGGTTATACTCTCCTTACCAACAATAATTTCATCGGCGACCAGCTTGACGTAAAGGTTTATCGCACGCATGGAATCGTCATTACCCGGGATAATGTAATCAATATTATCCGGTGAATTATTGGTATCGACGACACCAACCACAGGAATTCCGAGTTTCGATGCTTCCTGCACCGCAATATTCTCATAACCGACATCGACAACGAACAGTACGTCGGGTAATCCACCCATTTCTTTTATGCCACCAAGCGTCTTTTCGAGTTTTTCCTGCTCACGGGATAATTGCAGGATTTCCTTTTTGTTAATTTTTTCGTAGCTATTACTCTGAGCCATGTCTTCAAGCTCTTTGAGTCGCTTGATGGAGGCGCGAACGGTACGGAAATTAGTTAACATACCACCCAGCCAGCGATGATTCACGAAAGGCATACCGCAGCGTTGAGCTTCTTTTGCGATAGCTTCGCTGGCAGCACGCTTGGTACCGACAAACAGAACCTTGCCTTTATTCGAGGCAATCTTACCGAGATAATTCACCGCATCTTTACAAAGCGGCATGGTTTCTTCTAGATTGATGATATGGATTTTATTACGCTCACCGAAGATGAACGGTGCCATTTTAGGATTCCAGAAACGGGTTTGATGGCCGAAATGCACGCCCGCTTCCAACATTTCACGCATAGTGACGTTAGACATGAGTTTTCTCCAGATGTCAGTCGTGGATAGTTGTTTTCGCTACAAACTATCCAGGGTTAAGCCTCCACCATGTCCGATATTTACGACCTGCACTCTGGTAAATTACAGGCACCCATAAACACGTTACAACAGGTGTGTGTGGTTAATTTCCCTTCGTAGTTGCCGAAGGCGCGCGCTTTATACCATAATGCCCCTTCTCCAACAACCAGGCAGTCTAAAAAATATGGGTGTAAGCATCAAATCTCCGCAGGATATCGAAAAAATGCGGGTTGCGGGCCGTCTGGCCGCCGATGTATTGAAAATGATCGAACCACACATCGAGGCGGGTGTTACCACCCAATATCTCAATGACATCTGTCACGACTACATGGTCAACGAACAAGATACGATACCGGCCCCGCTGAATTACCGCGGTTTCCCGCGATCTATCTGCACCTCGGTTAACCACGTCGTTTGTCACGGCATACCCGCAGAAAAAAAACTCAAGAATGGAGACATCATCAATATCGACATAACGGTCATCAAGGACAAATTTCATGGCGATACCAGCCGAATGTTCCAGGTTGGCAAGCCGAGTATACAGGGAGAGCGGCTGTGTCGAATCGCCTACGAATGTATGAAAATCGGTATCGAAATGATCAAACCAGGCATACGTCTTGGAGATATCGGTTACGCTATTCAGACACATGCCGAAAAGAATAATTGCAGTATAGTGCGCGAATACTGCGGACATGGCATCGGCGAGGTTTTTCATGACGACCCACAGGTACTACACTATGGTAAACCCGATACCGGATTGATGCTCGAACCCGGCATGACGTTCACTATCGAACCCATGGTCAATATTGGAAAACGCCATGTAAAACTCCTGCCGGACGAGTGGACCGTGATAACCAAGGACCATAGCCTTTCTGCTCAATGGGAACATACTAACCTGGTCACCGATACCGGTTTTGAGGTACTTACACTGCACCCCTACGATAGTTTGTAAGCAATGACCTTGGAAGGAATCAACCGCCACCTGGAACAGGTCAGCACATCTGCGGGTTTGCAGATAAAACCAGTTATTGAAGATTTACAGCAGGCCAACGAACAAATATACGCACAATACGACCAGGGCATTGCAATCGAGCTACTCGTGCAGCAAAAGTCTCAGCTCATCGACCGGATTTTAAAGGTAGTTTTTGAGCAATTTATTCCATCCCGGAAAAAAAATAGCTGCGCCCTGGTCGCAGTCGGCGGTTACGGCCGCAACGAGTTATTGCCTGCTTCCGATATCGATTTAATGATATTACTGGAAAAAAAACCTTCGAAAGCACTTGAGGAACAGATATCTGCCTTCCTTACCTTTTTATGGGACATAGGGCTCGAAGTTGGACATAGCGTGCGCACCATCAAGCATTGCGTACGAGAAGGCAAAGCGGATGTAACCGTCATCACCAATATGATCGAATCGCGGCTATTGCATGGAAGTGAAGCTCTGTATGCCGATTTTCAGGCTGCCATCGCACCAAAAAAAATGTGGTCGTCACGCAAGTTCTTTGAGGCCAAACTGAAAGAACAACACGACCGGCACCTGAGATACAACGATACTGCCTATAACCTGGAACCCAATATTAAGGAAGGACCCGGTGGCCTGCGCGATATTCAGATCATTGGCTGGGTCGCCAAACGTCATTTCGGTGCCAGTTCGTTCCGGGAACTGGTAGACCACGAATTTATTACCGAAAACGAATATCAGATTCTACAGGCCGGGCAGAGCCACCTCTGGAAAGTACGGTTTGCGTTGCATCGTCTGGCGGGTCGTTGTGAAGACAGATTATTGTTCGATTATCAGAATCAGCTCGCCACAGAATTCGGATTCAAAGCCGGAAAACAGAATCTGGCCATCGAACAGTTCATGCAACAGTATTATCGTACCATCATGGAACTGGAACGTCTCAACGAAATGCTGTTGCAAATTTTCAGGGAAGAAATTTTGCTTACCGAGCGTCAACGAAAAACCACCGTCATCAACCCACGTTTCATGTTACGAAATCGATATCTGGCAGTCACCGATAATGAAGTATTCAAACGGCACCCGCCGGCCCTGGTCGAACTGTTTTTATTGATTTCGACAATCGCCCGATGTGACGGAGTTACCGCGTCAACCATTCGACTAGTACGCGAACACCTGTACCTGGTCGATGATTCTTTCCGTAGAAACGAGGAGGTCAATCATCTATTCATGCAACTCATGGGCGCGCCCAGTGGTATGACCCATCAAATGCGCCGCATGAATTCCTATGGTTTCCTGGCTGCTTATATACCTGCTTTTGGAAAAATAACCGGCCGTATGCAGTACGACCTTTTTCATGCTTACACAGTGGATCAACACACCATATTTGTTATTCGCAATTTACGCCGCTTTGCGCTCGACAAGCACGAAGATGAATTCCCGTTCTGTAACCAGGTTTATCGTGAACTGGAAAACCCAACCTTGCTTTATCTGGCAGCTCTGTTTCACGACATTGCCAAAGGCAGGGAAGGTGACCATTCTGAGCAAGGTTCAGATGAAGCCATGCAATTTTGCCTGCAACACAATTTGAACCGGAAAGACACCCGCGTGGTATCTCATCTGGTTAGAAATCACCTGATTATGTCGGTTACCGCACAACGAAAAGATATAAGCGACCCCGATGTTGTGCGCGATTTTGCCCGGCAGGTTGGCAGTATTAATATGCTTAATTACCTGTATCTGTTGACAGTTGCAGATATTCGTAGCACTAATCCGAAACTCTGGAACAGCTGGAAAGATGCACTGCTCAAGCAACTATATACGTCGAGCAAGCAAGTCCTTCGACGCGGTATTGACATCGCCCCCGATATTGACGAAATCATTCAGGAAAACCGCGATGCAGCATTCGAGGAAATGCAGGATTTGAAGTTCGATATTGATAACATTAATACACTCTGCAAGCAGCTACCCGGAGACTATTTCTTGCGCCATCGGCCACTCGAAATTCGTTGGCACATCAATACCATATTAAGTAATCCCGGATCAGAGATTCTTGTCAATATCAGGCAGGCGCGATATACACACACCACCAAGGTATTTGTTTATTGTGACGAACATCCCTATGTGTTTTCACAGGTCACTGGCGTGTTAGGCGCACTGGGTTTGAGTATTCTCAATGCAGAAATATTCACCACTGCGGATAACAAGGTCATGGATACCTTCATCATCCAGGATCAGAACAATGAGGCTATTACCGATAAAGCCACTATCCGAAATATTGAAAGCGATTTAATCAAGGCTCTGAGATCTAAATCGATTTACAAAGCCCTCGGGCATAAACGTCCGTCGCGACAACTTAAGGCCTTCGATCGTCCAACCGAAATACGTTACGAGCAGGACTATTTAAACAGTCGCACCGTGATGCAACTCAGTGCCATGGATATGCCCGGCTTACTCTCGATAATCGCCAACGTGATCGCCACCATGGATATAAATATTACCCATGCGAAAATCGCGACACTGGGTGAAAAAATCGACGATATTTTTTACCTGACTACTCCCGAGGGCAAATATATTACCGACAAATCTATGCTGACTGAACTACAAAATCGGATGATTGAAGCGCTGGCGGCAAAGAAAATCACCCAGTGAAATTCAGGCACAAGGAGTCGGTCAGACCCGGATAATCGAAGCCGGGTCCGAAAAATCAACATGCGTGAACAGTCGCCTGATGGTTTTCTCAATCTGACCCTGGAAGCACTGTTCTCAGGACCTTTCATTCGGAAAATCTACGCTGGCAGATACCTCACTGCTAATGGCATGTGAAACAGGAAAGTCGTGCCATGACCAAGTTGACTGGTCACCTCAATCGACTGACCATGCAACTCCAGAATTCGATGGGTGATACTCAGTCCGAGACCGGCATGCTGGCTGCTATTTCGACGTTTACTGTCTGCCTGATAAAAGCGCTGAAATAAAGTTGGCAGATATTTTTCTTCGATACCTTTACCGGTATCTCTGACTTTCACTGAGACGCAATCACCTTCGTGTTTAAGTATTAGTTCGACGCTCCCTCCTGTTTCGGTACTGGAAATGGCGTTGTCAACCAGATTACTCAATGCCCGATCGATCAGGGCAATATCGCCACTAACCTGTGGTAACTGTTCGTCACATTTAAAGGTTAGTAAGAGTCCTTTATTTTCGGCTTCAAGCCTGAATTTCTGTAAAATATCCTGGACCAGATCGAGGATCGAAAAGGCCTCGATCTGCGGCTTCGATTCCTGGGCCTCCAGTTTGGATAATTCGAACAGCGCCTCGATCATGCGATTCAACCGTTTACTATGCGCGAGGCTAATTTCGAGAAACTCATTGCGTTCGGATTCTGGCAAATCCTCAAACCGCGTTTTTAATCGTTCGATATACCCATGAATGGCGGCCAGCGGCGTACGCAAATCATGGGATATATTGGCAATAAGTTCACGTCGTAAATTGTCCTGAGCCTGTAGCTCTTCGACCTGTTGATCGATGCGTGCCGCCATTGCATCAAAGCTTTGCGACAACCGACTTATTTCGTCTCCCTTGCTGATATCTACCAGATCCAGTTGGGGTTGATGCTGTTCAACCTCTATATCGAATTCACGAAAATGATCAACTGACCGGTTCAATTTTCGAATGCGTCCAGTCAATCGGTAAAACAATATTAACCCGACGATTAAACCGATAAAAAGACTGCCGGCAAGAGCCGATATCCCCAGGGTTTCCAGGGTTTGAAACTGTTCGTGCATTTGAATCTGGTCATATTGCGTACCCTGCAATACGACGTATAAATAGCCTTCAGGCTTTACCTCTGTCGGCAAAGCAGCCACTGAAAAAGATTTCTTATTATCACCATTGCGTGGATCATCTCCAAGTAACGGGTAGTTGGCCTCGCCACTGAGGAACCGGTTTACTGGTCCAAGGTCTATAACTTTACGTTTGATCTTCGCCGGATCGGCAGAAAAACTGACTATTTTACCCACACTATCGAGGAAGTAGATTTCAATAGCAGGATTGACCAACATCATTACATGAAATGCATCCTTCATCGAGTTCTGATCAATTTCACCATTTTTGACCAATTTCATTTCGCGTACCAGATCTGCGGCAAGATTCTGATTTAATAACTGATTGGAAGACTGGTAGCTTTGCTCAAATAGCGACTGCGATAGCAACGCATAAAAAACACCAACGCCTAGTAACAACGCAATCAGGGTCGCAGCCAGTTTGTTGTACAGGGTATTAAACAGTTTCACTGCTGCTATCCTTGGTCGAAGGATTGGTCAACTGATAACCCACACCCCACACCGTTATTATATGGTCAGGATTTTGCGGTTGCTTTTCTATCTTGTTACGTAGACGGTTGATATGTGTATTAACTGTATGCTCGTATCCATCGTGATGATACCCCCAGACATCTCTTAAGAGCTGTGAGCGGGTAAATACCTGCCCCGGGTTCATAGCAAAATGGTATAATAAATCAAACTCGCGGGCCGTGAGTTCAACCAACTTATCATCGACTAGTACGCGCCTCGTCTTTAAATCAATTTTCAGTTTGCCAAGATCAATTGTTTCCGGGTTTGAGCCACCAGATTCAGCCTGAGTAGCACTGCGACGAAATAACGCTTTCACTCGTGCACTGAGTTCAATAAAGCTAAACGGTTTGGTTAAATAGTCATCGGCGCCGGTGTCGAGGCCTAATACCCGGTCATATTCACTCGACCTGGCGGTCAACATTAAAATAGGAATGTACTTGTTAGTCGAGCGCACCTGCTGGCAAATTAACAGGCCGTCACAATCCGGTAGCATAATATCGAGAATCAGCATATCGTACTCTTGCGGCTGCTGTAGATGTTCGAGGGCCTGCTGGCCATTATCGATAATCACGCTGTCACAGTCGATATCCCTGAGCTGGAGCTGCACGAGCCTTGCAATATCGACATCGTCTTCGACAATCAGGATTCTTTTCTGCATTGATCTTTAAATTAGTGGCAATCGAAGTCCAAGTTTAGTAGCCCGATAGCATAAGTGCTACTGGCATGGTTACGCATTAAAACAGCTAATATCGCTTACTATTCTCTTTTCTTTGAGAATACCGGCAAAGTGCTCGGTATCAAATATACCTACCCGCTGACAGGCGTCATTGCTGCTAATACACCATTCTTCCGCTACATGGGACAAATTTTCGTTTTCCGTATCTGCTAACCACATTAACCCAGTTCGACAAGCATCAATTATTTAACAATTCAGGAGGCCGGTAAGTCTATCGCGTTCATTGTCATCTACGATTGCGCAAATATAGCAAAAGATGACGACAAATTGATTGATATTACCCTGACTGTCTTCGCCTAGTAACGCGGGTCATACATCAGATGCCGGATAGATTCTCTCAGATCGTCCGGTCTAGGATCCTGAGCAACACCCGATTCGTAAGCCTTATCGGCCAGAGCGACGGCTATTTCCAGCGAGACCTTTCTGATGTCGCATAACGGTGGATACAAGGTACCGGCGTCCAAGCTCGATAAGCTAACTTGATTAGACAAAGATTTTGCTACGGCAAGGAACATTTCATCGTTTATTAGGCTAGCATTACAGGCAATCGCACCCATACCGATACCTGGAAATACATAGGAATTGTTGCCCTGGCCAGGCCGGTATTCCTTGCCCTCATAGTTGACAGCCTCGAAAGGACTTCCACTGGCAAAAATAACTTTGCCTTTACTCCATTGGTAGGCCTGTTCCGCCGTACACTCTGCTCTCGAAGTGGGGTTAGACAGCGCAAAAACTGTCGGTCGATCATTGATCTTTGCCATGGTTTCGATTACTTCTTGAGTAAAGGTGTCAGGCATACCGGTAGCACCGATAAGAATCTGGGGTTTAATATGGTTTATTGCATCAACAAAGCCCATGGCCTCATGTTCGTGTGCATAAGGCTTAATATGTGGTAATAGATTGTCGGTAGTATTAACCACCAAACCCCGGCTATTAACAAACCAGAGCCTTCGCCGGGCTTCCACTTCACTGAAACCTTGTTCGATAAATGCAGCTACAAACAGCTCTCCGATACCCGTCCCCGCCGAACCGGCGCCCAGAAACATAATGCGTAAATCTGAAAAGTCATGACCGGTTATGCGGGTCGAGGCGTAAACACCCGCCAGCGTTACGGCGGCAGTGCCCTGAATATCATCATTAAAACAGAGTATTTGGTCGCGATATATATCGAGCAGTTTGAAAGCGTTAGGTGTCAGGAAATCTTCGAATTGTACGAGAACTTCTGGGTATTTATCGTGCACTGCCTGAATAAACTCGTCGACCATATCCAGGTATGCCTGACCTTCGAGGCGTCGTTTCGGATAACCCAGATAGAGAGGATCTCTGAGAAACTCGTCATTATTGGTGCCAACATCGAGCATCACCGGCAGGCATTGACTTGGATGAATGCCGGCCCCGGCTACATAGAGTGCCAACTTGCCGATCGGAATACCCATTCCGTTCGCACCGAGATCGCCTAAACCGAGTATACGCTGACCATCGGTTACTACGATCACACGTACGTCATCCTGTGGCCAGTTATCGAGGATTTGCCGAATTGATCCGCGATCGTCAGGGGTAATATAAAACCCACGTGTATTACGAAAAATATGAGCAAATTCCCGACAGGCCTGGCCGACGGTCGGGGTATATATAATCGGCATAATTTCGTCGATATAATCGATAACCAGCCGATAGAACAGTTGTTCGTTGCGTTCCTGCAATCCCACCAGATAAATATATTTTTCAATATCGTCGGTTTTGCGACGCATATTTTTTAGTGAGCGAGCCACCTGCACAGCCAGACTCGATGTGGCGTAAGGCAGCAAACCTCGCAAACCAAGCGCTTCTCGTTCGGCATGAGTAAAGGCTGTCGATTTATTAGTCGCAGCATTATTGAGTATGTCGTAACCTTTTTTACCGATCATAGCGAAACTCCGATTTTTATTGATAAACTTATCCGGCCAGCTTTCAGCTTATCAGGTTACCGCAATGTCTAAAATAATTCATATATTTTGTGCCTTGACACTCGTTACCCTGGTTTACGCCTGTTCCGATAGCCCGCTGTCGAAAGAAGATCAAATAAGACAATATATCGATACCGCAGTTACGGCAGCGGAAAGTCGTAATTATAACGATTTGGCCAACCTGGTTGATGACGATTATCATGATCAAAAAGCATTGAATAGACCTCAGCTCGTCAAACTATTAAAACTCTATTTTTTCCGCCATAAAAACATTTTTTTGCTGACAAAAATTGGTGACATCAGTTTTCCCGGCGAAGACCAGGCCAAGGTTAGCTTACATGTCGCGATGGCAGGTAGCGTCATCTCGGATACCAATGCATTGTCAAGTCTGAGGGCCAGGATTTACCGGTTTGATCTCGAACTGGTTATGGCAGATGGCTGGGTTTTGCGTGAAGCCAGTTGGCAAGTCGCGAGTGTGACGGATATACAATAATGCCAGTTCTGATTAAAACCGGCGATAAAAGGCAGCCGATACGATTTATCCTTCTAGTACAGTGGCATTTGACCATGATGGCAATGTGGTTGGAGCTGGAAGCGTGTGCCAACGGTTCAGGCAGGTATTTTCCGACATAGAAGGGCTCTTGAATGTGTTGGAGTTCGATGGTGGATGTCATCAAGATTTCTACATTCTTAACTGACATGTCAGGCTATGGGGAATTCGGCAAAGCGCAAACCGAAACATTTCCAAAAGGAGTTCCTGCCAGAGCTGCATATAAATGATCCCGACTTATAAAACCCGAGTTACTGGTTAAAGTTGAAGCAATTGCAGTAATTGGAAGTGCAGGCTGGCGATATTTCAGATACGCCTGCTGACTAAAGGCAACGAAGGCAATCATCGAGGTTGCCAACCTAGACAGTTTACCTATCTCTTCGGCTAAGAACATCGGCTTGGCGATAAATAATATTCAGATGTTGATATGACCGTATCGGGGTGATCGTGTTTATTAAAACCGAAACACAATCAAGACAGCCCGTAATTTTTTGCATCATAATAAACTGCACGTTAAAGAACTGCTATCATGAAACATTTACGGGTGAAAATGAATCCTGTGGATTTATCCGTTATGAAAATCCTGATCCCTATGGTCGCCCTGCTGGTATTTGCCTACTTGCTATTATTGGCCGTTATGTTTCTGTTTCAACGCAACTTGCTCTATCACCCGGTACTTTATCAACCGGCTATTGACAGAGGTGAAATCAGTTTTAGCAACGAAGGATTCAATTTACAAGGCTGGATCCTGAATCCCGGGAAAAGCAAAGCCCTGATTTATTTTGGCGGCAATGCGGAAGCCATTGAAAACAATATCGATAATTTTGAATCAGTTTTCAAAGACTATAGCGTTTTTCTGATTCATTACCGAGGCTACGGTAAAAGCGAAGGTAAACCCAGTGAAACAGCTCTATTTTCTGATGCACTGGCCATTTATGATGCGATTAAGCCCCATTACCAATCGATCAGTATAATGGGACGTAGTCTGGGCAGCGGCGTCGCTGTTTACCTGGCGGCTCAGAGAAAAGTCGATAAACTGGTATTGTTAACACCATACTATAGCATCGCCGAACTTGCACAGATTCATTATCCGTTCCTACCCGCCCGATATATCGCACGTGACCGTTTCGAATCATTTCGTTATGCGCCGAAAATAACAGCACCGGTATTAATACTGACTGCCCAGCTGGATCGGATCGTTCCAGTCGAGAGCGCCTTAAGGCTTCGCGAGTTTCTTACCAATGCCCCGGTGACCTATGAAATGATCGAGTCTGCCATTCATAACGATATCACCGAATTTGCCGAATACCGCCAATTACTCGGTGAGTTTATCAATCGACCCTGAAAGTATTCCATCTAACGCCAGTGTGCGATGGAGTTAGCATAATATTTGATTAAATCAATCGACCCGGAATTTGCGCGCAACAATTCATCCCGATTTTTATCAACGAATCCCCGTCCATATAGCATGGACAAAGCACCGTTTAAAACACCTTCGCAGACGCTCGCGGACATTTTTATCGGAGCACCCTTTTTTTGAAGTTCATCGATGCGATTTGCTGCCAGGGCCTTTAATTCAAACTCACTGAGCCAGTGATCCTGGTTATAGAGGACGACCTCACACATCAAAGCCATGGGTAAAACCGGAACCACCTGTTCTACCAAATGCATTAGCCGTTGACTCAACCGACCGACCTGTAACATTCGTTCAGGCGGATCAACAGACGAAAAATCGATACCCTGTTCCTGGCAGTAATCTTTAATCGAGATTGGCTTTCCGAAATTGACACTGGCATAACCAAAACGCAACCAACGTTTTTTACGCCCCATCAGCAAGGTTTTGAATATAAATCTGCCCGTTGTGTACAATATAAATCTCAGGCTACGGTGTTCGGCATTATTATCGAGTTGGCGCACCAGACTGACATCTTCAATGACGCGATCATAGTTGATACCAACCGGTATCAGCACTACATCGCGATCAATGTCAGCATGATAATCGCGCAGCATATAATCGAGGAACCCCTGGCGTGGTTCTCTCAATTTTCCATCGCGTGTCAAACCGCCTTCGAGAAATACCGCCTGCACAACGCCGGCCCGGGTGGCCAGGTGCACATAACGCTCCAGCACTCGTCGATACAATTTATTGCGCGAATTTCGACGCACGAAAAACGCGCCCATCGATTTAATCAACGATTGCAACGGCCAGATTCGCGCCCATTCTCCTACTGCATAGGACAATGCCGTACGCTCGGCGACCAGAAACGACACCAGTACATAATCCATATTGCTACGATGATTCATGACGAAAACGACGCTCGAATCAGGACTGATGTTTTTAAGTTGATCTTCATTCTGTACACCGACTCGAACGCGATACAGCAGCCGACCGAGACCTTTTGCCAACCAATAACCAAAACGAAAATAGATATAGGCGTTAAAGGATGGTGCAATTTCCTGGGCATAGCGTAAAACATTAGCCTGCGCTACTTCCTTCGGCATTTGATGTTCGATAGTGTAGGCGTTCATTGCCTCTACGACTTTTTCATCGTAAACCAGTTGATCGACCAGTGCTTGTTTACGAGTTCGTTGAAAGGGACGAATTTCGATATCGAGGCGGGTATTTACTTCTTCTATTAAGCGGTTTACCCGTCGGCGCAAATACCAGCGAACCCCCGGCAACAGAATCCGATCCAGTATCAACAGCACCGCCGTGATTACCAGAATCACAAATAACCAAATTGGTAAATTAACGGTCTGTGCCATCAAAAAGTCGTACCTAAACTCCCACAATTAGCATACCAGTATTTCCACAATCAACTACACTGGCTGAGTTAGCCATTGATCGGGGCTATCGGAGTCTAAACCTGGCGCTGTTTCAAATGCGACTTGATACCGGCAAATACGGCCCTGGCAAGTTTTTGTTGGTGTTTACTATTGCGTAGCTTCCTTTCTTCGGCAGGGTTCGACAGAAATGCAGTTTCGATCAGAATTGATGGCATATCGGGTGCCTTCAGTACTGCAAAACCCGCTTGCTGTACATGTTTGTTATTGATATTTGAAACCTTGCTGATGTGCCTGAGAACGTCGTCACCAAGTTCGAGGCTATCCTGAATAGTGGCCGTTTGTGATAAATCGAGCAGAACAGATGCGATTAAATCGTCTTTGTCATCGAGACTGATACCGCCGATTAGATCAGATTTATTTTCTTTTTCAGCAATCCAGCGGGCTGCTTCCGAACTGGCGCCGTTAAGCGACAACGCATATACCGATGCACCCTTGACCCTTGGACTGCGGAATGAGTCTGCATGCAGCGATACAAATAAATCAGCCTGCTTCTCCCTGGCCTTTTTTACGCGATTACGCAATGCGATGAATTGATCTCCTTCCCGAGTCAACACAGCACGATATCCGGATGTGCGATTGATAATTGCTTTCATTTTCTTTGCCACCGCGAGCGTCACATCTTTCTCACGAGTACCTTTCTTACCTATCGCACCCGGGTCCCGACCGCCATGTCCGGGGTCGAGCGCGATTATAAACTCTTTTTTATGTTTAAGACGCTGTTGCTGGCTGGTAACAATGGGTGTTGGGCTTAAATTGGTCGAGTGCAAGTCCACAACCAGACGATATCCGGACTGGCCATCGGGTCGCAAAGTAAAACTGCGCGGTCGTACCTTACCTTTTAAATCAAATACCACGCGCAACTCGCCAGTCGCCCTTTCTGCAGAACGAATGCCTTCCAGAAGGCTGGTCGTCTGCCGGTTTATCGACAAAGCCTTGCTTTCACGCGTATCGACGAGATCAACCACAATACGATACGGATCGGACAAGGCAAAAATGTTGTGTTGAATATTATTTGATAGGTCAAAAACGATTCGGGTATGGTCAGTATCGGCCTGAGATATCCGTATGCCGGTCAGCGCCGCTTTTTTATCTGCCAGAGCCGCCTTGGCGCCGGTTAACAGCATAAAACCAGCGATGTAACGGGCCAGCCGTTTCAGGAAAGTGCGTCGCGCTGCAGATAATCGGTCCATATTTCCTGTCTTTAGTTGAAATTACATACGGGGTATACACTATTTATAGACAATCGAAGCGATAAAATCAACACTTTTATTATATTTATTAATAAGATAGTGGTGTTATCTAGAAAAAATGTTAGCTTTATTGGATTTTTAGCCCGATTTCCTATACGCCATACTCCTACAGGGGTACGGATAGTTTATTGATAATGGCCTGCCCCGTATCTGATCCAGATTCCAAAATTAATCGCCTGCCCTGATGATCATAATCCAGATGAATTTCCAGGCAAATATCGCCCAGTATGCCTTCTGCCCTCTCCGGCCACTCGATAATGCACAAGGTGTCATCGTTGAGATAATCACGAAATCCCAGATATTCGAGCTCTTCTGGATCGGCTAGGCGATACAAGTCAAAATGTGCTATGGACAGCGGCTCAAACGGATAATATTCAATCAGTGTATAAGTCGGACTGCGAACACCACTAGTGACACCTAATGACTCCAAAGCACCTCGCACCAGTGTGGTTTTCCCCGTTCCTAAATTACCCTGCAGAGCAATAATACCGCCGCACGCGCAGGCGGACATAAGCCTTGCACCAAAGGCACGCATCTGGGCGTCATCGGCAATCAATCTTTTGAACTCAGTCACAGCGCAGTAGCTTTACCAGTTCGGGAATCATTCTGATTACATCGCTGGCAATTAAGCCACTTTCGTCCTGCGCTTCGGCATATAATTCGGCACAACGCGCGTGGATATAAACCCCTGCTTTAGCGCCATCAAAAACCGACAAGCCCTGGCCAATATATGCCCCAATCATTCCAGCCAGAACATCACCCATACCAGCGCTGGCCATACCGGGATTACCACACAGATTTATCGCCGGAATTTCTCCTGCCTCTCGAACAATAGTACCTGAACCTTTTAACACGCTGACAACCGGATATAAATTACACAGCTGTTCACTAGCTGCCAGCCGGTCAGTTTGAATACTGCCTGTCGGGCCCGATAATAAAGTCGCCGCCTCGCCGGGATGCGGCGTTATTACAACTTTCTGGCTGATAATTGATTGCATAAATTCAGAAGTTAATGCGCTGGCATCGACAACCAAAGGCAAAGTGGTAGTCGATATCCCTGTCAAACATGATTTTGCCGCATCGGTTTGACCAAGCCCTGGCCCAACGACGACTACGCTAGCCTGCGCCATCTTGTCTTCTATCTCATTCCAGCTCTGAACCATTAATTCGGGGGACGCGGCCAGACTATGAACGCATTCGGGGTGTACCAGGACACTTACCATGCCTGCGCCTGCACGAAGCGCCGCCTGCGCTGCCAGTGAAGCGGCACCCACCATGCCTTTATCACCACCGATAATCAGTACATGGCCATAATGATTTTTGTGCGAATTACGTTTACGTTTTAAGGGTAGACACAAGTTGCTTTGATTTATCTCTTCGAGTGCCGGTTTCTGACTCTCGCGGGTCGACGTCGAGATTCCTAGATCATCAAAGATCAATTCACCACAATAATCGGGGCCATCGGCCAGTACTTGCCCGACTTTTCGACCAATAAATGTCACTGTTATTTCTGCTTCAACCGCTACGGATTGAGCCACACCCGTGCGGGCATTTAATCCCGAAGGGATATCTATAGCCACTTTTGGCGCATCAGACAGATTAATTTCGTTAATCAACAGTTGCCAATGTACGTCCAAATCTCGCTTCAAGCCAATGCCCAATAAGCCATCGACAATCAATTCACCCTTGATTAACTGTTGTTGCCAGATTTCGATATCGCCCCCTGCCTGTTGCCATAGCCGTCGATAATGTGCCGAGGCATTTGATTGCCTGGCGAGATCGCCTTTGACAATACATTGCACATCCAGGTTATTTTGTTTCGCCAGAATAGCGATAACAAAGGCGTCACCTCCATTATTGCCTGCCCCGGCAAATACGGTAATTGCGGATAATTCTGGCCAGCGTTGATTGATTTCTCGCAAGACTCTTGAGCCGGCGCGGTACATCAATTCTACTTCAGACAGACCATCGCGATCTACCGCGGCCTTATCCATTGAATAAATCGAATCAGGATCATATAAATTCATCGCTATTTTATACCTGAGCAACAAGTCGAATGAAAGCGATTTGATCGTGTCGTCAAAGGTAATACATATAGCGGTTTTCAAACAATTACGCCAAACTGCTTTGTTATACTCGATTAAATTTATTTTCCGGAATTACCGATGGCACACCAGGCAATCGATTTTCATGCAAAATCCGATAAAGATCTCCGTACCCGTGTCAAGATGTTGGGCAAACTGGTCGGTAATGTACTGCTCAAACACGAAGGGCCGGAGGTTTTTCATGCGGTAGAATTTCTACGCACCGGATTTATACAACTGCGTAATCGTAACAGCGAGCCACGGCGCAAAGCCCTGAAGGAACTAATCGACGGTCTCGAACCTTTTGCCATTAATCAGGTAATTCGTGCTTTCACGATATACTTCAATTTAGTCAATATCGCCGAGGAAGACTTCCTCCACCGCCAGCGCCGCGCGGCAGTTCAGCAGCAAGGTCACGCCGCCTGGACAGGATCGTTCCATCACACCATGCTTGAATTTCAGGACCAGGGTATCAGCGCCGAACAGTTGCAGCATTTGCTCAACCATTTGTCGTACAAGCCGGTTTTTACCGCGCATCCGACTGAGTCAAAACGTCGCACCATCATGGAATTGCAACGTACGGTTTTTACTATAATTGACCAGCTGACCGATCCCCGTTTGAGCTCATTTGAGCGAGACGACCTGGTCGATGCGCTGCAATCCCAAATCGAAGTCCTCTGGCTTACCAATGAAGTCCGCAGTAACAAACCCAGCGTGGAAGACGAAATCAAACTCGGATTACATTATTTCCAGCGCAGTCTATTTGAGGCCGTCAAACTCGACTATCGACACCTGGAGCGCGCCATTATTCATACCTATGGCGAGAATGACATCGGCAACCCAGTTGTCAATGTACCGAGCTTTATCGAGTTTGGATCATGGATCGGAGGCGACCGCGATGGCAATCCGTTCGTCACTGCCGACATCAGTCGAATGGCATTACGCATGCAATCGATCGAAATTTTGAGCGAGCACGTGCGTTTGATTCATAGACTCACGCAGGTACTCACGCTGTCGACACGCTGGTGTACCCCGACCGAGAACTTTATGGACGGATTGGCCAGAGATGAAACCATGGGCGTTAAGTCCTTCGATGATAAACGCGACCAATTCAAAGACGAAGTATACCGTCGCAAGCTGTACCACATGCATTATCGTTTGAAAAAGAACCTTGCCATCGTACGTAATCGCCTGCGAAACATTGAAACTCCCAATAGCGATCACGCCTATGCGGACGAACGCGATTTTCTCGAAGATCTTTACTCGATACGCGACTCTTTGATTAGTCATGGCGAATACGCCATCGCCAACGGCGATTTGCGCGATGTTATTCGCATTGCTGAAACTTTCGGTTTTCACATGGTATCGCTCGATATCCGGCAGGAATCGACTCGACATACCCTTGCCGTAAGTGAAATTTCAAACCTTTGCGGCCTGATTGATTATGACAGTCTGGACGAACAGAAAAGACTGGCCTTTCTGTCTACTCAAATCGGCAATAACCAGATACCTGAAATTGATCTGCATCGGCTTTCTGAAGACACCCGTCAAACACTCGAAGTTTTCCAAACGATATTCGAAATGCGTAAGGAAATCAGTCCACGTTGCGTCGGTAGCTACGTGATTTCAATGACGCATACCGCCAGCCATATCATGGAAGTTATGTTTCTGGCATTTCTCGCCGGACTGGCAGGCAGGCGCGACAATGAATTTTTCTGCACACTCGAAATCGGCCCATTATTTGAAACAATTGACGATCTGAACCATATAGACGCCGTTCTCGATAGTCTGCTACAAAACCCGGTTTACCACGCATTATTGGCTAAAACCGGGGGTACTCAGGAAGTCATGCTAGGTTACTCCGATTCCTGCAAGGACGGCGGCATCATGTCCGCTGCCTGGGGCCTGTATCAAGCCCAGCTCAAAGTTATTGAGATTACCCGGAGATACAATATTAAATGCCGTATGTTTCATGGCCGTGGTGGCACTATTACTCGCGGTGGCGGACCGACTCACGATGCTATCATGTCGCAACCGCCCCAGACGGTGCTAGGTCAGATCAAATTCACCGAACAGGGCGAAGTACTTTCACACAAATACAGTAACGCCGAAACTGCCCATTACGAGCTCGCCATGGGCATTACCGGTCTGATAAAAGCCAGCATCGGATTGTTGAAGGACGACAGCACCAGTTACGATGAATTTCATCCGATTATGCAACAACTGTCAGATTATTCGGAACAATCATATCGCGACCTCACCGATTACACCGATGGATTTTTCGAGTATTTTTACGAAGCGACCCCGGTCAGTGAGATCGGATTGATGAATATCGGTTCACGGCCATCGCATCGACGCAAAGGTGATATGTCGAAATCGTCGGTACGCGCAATTCCCTGGGTTTTCGGCTGGGGCCAGTCGCGTCATGTCATGCCAGCCTGGTATGGCATTGGCTACGCTATCGAACAATGGCTGAAATCGAAATCGGGATCGTTGAAATTTCTGCGCCGAATGAACAAACAATGGCCATTTTTCGCGGCAATGATCAGCAATACTCAAATGTCTCTGTTTAAATCGGACATGCGCACCGCGCTCGAGTACAGCAAGCTGTGCCAGGACCAGGTGCTTGGAAAACATGTTTTCGGCAAGATTCAAAAGGAAAACAGGCGCACCATAGAACAGGTTTTGAATATCGCCAATTTAAAGGAATTGCTCGGCAACGACCCGGTTTTAACCTTGTCTCTGACAAGACGTGACCCCTACCTTGATCCTCTGGGCTATTTGCAAATTAATTTATTGAAGAAATATCGCGATGAATCAGTTTCGGAGACAGACCGCGAAGTCTGGCAGGGGGCACTGCTCAGTTCCATTAATGCAATAGCCGCAGGATTAAGAAACACCGGTTAAACCGTAAATACGATTGGCATAAAATCGTTGAAAATTCGATTTTAACTCCCGACAGCAAGCTAACCGTCTGCAGTGATTCTGTTCACTATCTCTGCCAGCACCCGGGTTGCCTGATCATTATCAACCTGGCAAGTACCCGCATTCAAATGACCTCCGCCGTCGTATGACAGGCATAGTTCACCAATATTGGTATTTGAAATACGATTTAAAATCGATTTCCCAATTGCAAATACTGTATTTTGCTGTTTTAGACCCCACATCACGTGAATCGAAATATTCGCGTCCGGGAAAAGCGCATAAATCATAAAGCGATTAACCGCGTAAATAGTTTCTTCCTCACGGAGATCGAGAACGATCAGATTACCGTGAACAGTGCTACAGCGTTTAATCTGCTCCTTGGCTCTGGATTCGTGTTCTCTGAACAGTTGCACACGTTCATTAACATCGTCGAGTTTAATAATCTCGTCTATCGACATCTCTCGACAATGATCGATCAGATCCATCATGAGCTGATAATTGGACACTCGAAAATCCCGGAATCGACCCAGTCCTGTACGCGCATCCATCAGAAAATTCATTAAATCCCATCCCTGTGGATTCAAAATATCCGATTCAGAGAATTGTGCCGAATCACCTTTATCAACCGCATTCATCATGTCGTTCCAGCCGCTGGGAAACTGGTCTGATCCCCCGTAGTAATCATAAACAACCCGTGCTGCTGAGGGTGCGTCGGTGTCGATAATATGGTTATCGGCTTTTTTGTTGCGCAAGGTTTCGCTCAAATGGTGATCGAAAACCAGATACGCTGATTTGACGTAGGGTAGATTGGTGGTGATATCACGCTTGCTAATATGAATTTTGCCATCTTGCATATCCTTGGGATGAACAAATTTTATGTCGTCGATCAAGTCGAGTTTATTAAGCAAAACCGCGCAGACGAGGCCATCAAAATCACTTCGAGTCACGAGGCGATATTTTTCACCACTCATTTATGTTCTCCTGTCATTGAATTGAATTAGTTAGATACTAGTCAATAGGTCAAAATTGGAGATTTACAAGCAAATTATTCTTCCCGATCACCTTGCAATAAGTTGAACGAAGTCATTCATCAGCCATGTGAAAAAACCGTTTCCGACCCTTGCTCCGGTACACCCGGTATCATCTGGGACAAAACCAACGAAACCATCGCGATCAGCACACCAACCAAAAATACCATCGATGGTGAGACAACCCAGACCAGACCGAGCAATACTGGCAAAATAACAGCGGCGATATGGTTGATGGAAAAAGAAACGCCCGCTGTTGAGGCAATATCAGCCGGGTCGGCAATTTTCTTCAGATAACTTTTCAAACCAATCGCCATCGCAAAGAATACGTGATCGAGGATATAAAGCATTGAGGCGACCATAGCATTTTCCGCAACAGCATAGGCGCCAAAAATTATCACCAATCCACCATATTCGAG
The DNA here is from genome assembly GCA_964651385.1 of uncultured Gammaproteobacteria bacterium. Classification (GTDB taxonomy): domain Bacteria; phylum Pseudomonadota; class Gammaproteobacteria. Next base: position 23,182 of record CAZYYM010000007.1, read on the forward strand.
TGTTAGTATGCGCTTTTCGCCCCAGTAACTGACCAGACGACCAATTCGGGGCGCCAGGTATATCGTCAATACACCGTTGATAAGAAACAGCAAAGACATTTGGCCTACACTAAAACCGAATTTTTCCACCATCAGAAATCCCGCAAAAACCACGAAAATTTGTCGGCGGGCACCTGCAAAAAAGGTTAATAAATAATACAGCCAGTAACGTTTTCTCAGCACCAGTTTCTTATGTTGTTTGGATTCACCATTAAATTCGGGAAACTTAAAATACATAACACAGGCGATCGCAACGGTAAAACAGCCGCCAAGTAAATACACCAGCTGATATTCCAGTTTTAATAAATCCAGCAGAATATATAAAGCACCGAAGACAAATAAGCCAGTAAATGATCCGACTGCAATCTGCTTTCCCATCACTAATGGCAGCCGCTCTTTGCTGATCAATTGCATCGTTAGCGATTGCTGGATAGTTTCCGCGTAGTGAAACCCCATTGACATTAATACAGTGGTGAAATACAGGCCGTAAATTGATGGCAGGTATCCGGTAATAGCCGTACCGACACCAAGCGCAATCAACGAGAGAAAAGCAACTGATTGTTCACGCAGGATTAAAAGCAAAAAAATTACCGCAAATGCGATAAATCCGGGAATTTCACGCAAGCTTTGTAGAATGCCAATCTCCACACCGCTAAAACCAACCTGCTCTATAGCGAAATTATTAATCAGCGCCTGCCAGGTAGCGAAGGACAATGGCACAGCTGCTGAAAATAAATACAACAATAACTCGGGACGTTTGAACTGTTCTTTAAGCATTCGGTCATCTTGCCAGCTTTGTCGATGTTTTGCTATGTAGCTCTAAGCTATAACCTTGTAATCATGCAGTAATCCACATAGGTTTCAATGGCAGTGTACGCCGGACCAATCGTGTCATCGACGGATTATCGACCGCCGAGAATACAGCTGCCATATAACTCTGTTAACATCGAACGTTCGCAGCTCGCCGACTACGCTCGAGACTCGCTTCAAACCATTAATCGGCCATCGATATCCCCGATGTATCGGGTGGCGGCGGGTCAATTTCTTTTTTCCCACTACCAATGGTGCTTCCGACCGGGGCCACGTCAAAATCAGCGATGTCTATATCCGGTTCTGCCACATCGCCGATGCCATCCTGTAAAACGCTACCAACCGGTGCTACTGATAGGGATAAATCTTCGATCTGCTCCGCCTTAATGCCAAGCGGGTCAGTTTGCGGCGGTGGGCCGACCTCGCCGTAATCAACCGCTCTGGCGGAAGCCGATACCGGCGCAGTTTCAGTTGGTGAATTTACCGGTTTCTCGGCGAGGGCAGTCGATGGCGATTCTGCTTCCGTAGACGGTACCGGTGTCATCGAATTGATTTCGCATTCCGCGCCGGCCCTGTTCAGAGCCGTTTTATACTTTGCTGCAGTCTGCTGATCAATATTTTTCCTAATGACGATACGGTTACCCGAAAACAATTGCGCAATTTTGCCTTCATTGGCTTTAAATATCTTGCCGACGCGGGCTTTGACGTCCTCCGGGTTCTCCCCGGCCCGAATTTCTCCGCAAAATGATACTTCGAATAAATCATCGCTCATGTCATGATACCTCGGTGTCGTTCCTTGACTATACTTTGTCTTGAACTCTAACTAACTATACTACTAATCATTATAGTACTCCTATGAGCAAAAACACGGAAACAACCCGCATCACACCACATGGGCATATGGAAATCCTGTCCCAGTTCGAAGTCAATCAACTCAAACAAAATAGCGAACAAATGGGAAGCCATGATATCTTTCGACGCTGTTCACTGGCTGTACTCAATGTAGGTAGTTTAGTCGACGATACCACCCAAATACTCCAGGAATATTCGGATTTTAATATTCGAGTAATATGCCAGGAGCGTGGTATCAAGCTTGAATTTGAAAATGCGCCGGCCAGTGCCTTCGTCGACGGACACGTAATCATCGGCATCCAGGAACAGCTATTTTCTGTCCTGCGCGATATCGTTTATGTCAAGAGCGAAATAGAAGTCAATCAGAATTTCGATCTCGGCAACGCCAACGGCATTACCAACGCAGTTTTTCATATCCTACGCAATGCGAAAGTTCTCGTGCCGGGAAACGATCCAAATCTGGTGGTATGTTGGGGTGGCCACTCGATCGGGAGGAAGGAATACGACTACAGCAAGGAAGTCGGCTACGAACTGGGTTTGCGCGGGCTTAATATCTGCACAGGCTGCGGACCAGGCGCGATGAAAGGGCCGATGAAAGGTGCTGCGATTGGACATAGCAAGCAGCGCATCTACGGAGGCCGCTACGTCGGCATGACCGAACCGGGCATTATTGCCGCAGAGTCGCCCAACCCGATCGTCAACGAATTGGTGATTATGCCCGATATAGAAAAGCGCCTGGAAGGATTTGTACGCGCCGGTCATGGCATTGTTGTCTTCCCCGGCGGTGTCGGTACCGCAGAGGAAATTCTGTATATTCTCGGTGTATTACTCCATCCCAAAAACCATCGCCTGCCCTTTCCATTAATTTTCACAGGGCCGGAAAGCGCACGGACTTACTTTCAACAAATCGATGATTTCATCAAGCTGACGCTGGGTAAAGAGGCACAGGAACATTATCAGATCATTATCGATAATCCCGCTATGGTAGCGAGGGAAATAAGCGCCGGTCTTGAATCCGTCAGGGTATTTCGCCGGGAAAACAGCGATGCCTATTATTTCAACTGGATACTCGAAGTCGACAATGGCTTCCAACGCCCGTTTATACCAACCCACGAGAATGTCGCCAAACTTAAGATTCACCAGAATATGGAGCGCCATCTACTGGCCGCTAATTTACGCCAGGTGTTTTCGGCTATTGTTGCTGGTAACGTCAAGGAAGAAGGCATCGCCGCGATTAGGGACCATGGCCCTTTCGAAATACGTGGTGATGGAAAAATCATGCAATCACTGGATACGTTATTGAAATCGTTTGTCGATGACCATCGCATGAAGATTCCCGCAACGCGTTATTCTCCCTGTTACCAGTTGATCAAAAGTTGAACCAATGCCAGACACTACACTAGCGACGATACGCAATTTTATACAACTAACACCATCAATCGGTACCGCCGGGCAACCAATGGTCTCTCAATTCGAAACGATTGCCAATGCGGGATATCAGGCCGTCATTAATATTGCCATGCCCGACCATGAAGCCTCCCTTGACCATGAAGGTGCGCTGGTCACGTCGCTCGGTATGCATTATTACCATATTCCCGTGCCATTTCAGTCACCGACAGTTGAACTTCTCCAACAATTTTGTCGGCTGATGCAGGCGCTTGATTCATATAAAGTTTTCGTGCATTACATTATGAATTACCGGGTATCGGCATTTATGTTTCAATACTTGCATAAGGTCGTGGGCTATGATGTTGTGCAGGCTCGCTCACCGATTTTCGATCAGTGGGAAATTGAACCACAATGGCAAGCCATAGTTGACCTTAAAGCGGAAGATCTGGATTTCTATTGAGGAAACCTGCAACCATCGTCCTTACTGAGTCATTCATTTTGATCATATGATTCGGCTAAAAGCTGGCCAATCAAGCTACCCACTGCCATATCGTGCACCTGACCAAACTGATTCGCTCGAACTCTCCCCTGTCGATCAATTAATATCAACGAAGGCGTGCCACGTAATTGATATTTCTCCATGGTTTTCGGTATTGGCCGATCAGTGCCAGGTTGATCGATTGCGATCGGGAATGATAATCGGTACTCATGAACAAAGGCCTTGAGAGCATCAATTGTCATCACCTCATGATGTTCAAAAACCGAATGCAGGCCGATGACCTGAACGTCATCTTCTGCATACAGTTCATGCATCGCTGTTGCCTGCGGGATGCCGTGCGACACGCAACCAGGACATAGCATTTGAAAGGCATGGATAGCAATAACTTTACCGCGGAGGAATTCGATGGATAAAGGTACTTCTGTATTCAGCCATTCGATAGCTTCGATATCTGTAGCCCGTGGTAAGTCAGTAGTATCCATGATTTTTATTGGCCCAGCCGGATCGATTCAGACACGAATATCGTCAAAAACCAAAGGTATCGTGCCCGGTCGGATAAAAATCCGTCTCCTGCCGGAAATTCAATATCGCGTGTAGCCTCTGTCGCTGTAATTCGTCGCTGGAGCGATTTCTGAGTTGTTGTCATTCGTTTTCGCTTAAATGTAATACCATGATGTCCTCTGCTTTTCGATCTAGACTAACGCAACTTCACCGCCCCTGAAATAATGCTCCTTGAGCCGGGTAATTTCATCGCGTACCTGCGCTGCTTCCTCAAACTCCAGGTTACCCGCGTGTTCGTACATACTGTTTTCGAGTTTTTTCAATTTTGAAGTTAGCTGTTTCGCGTTCAACCGCTCATAAGACATACCTTCGTCCGCCACTTTACCCAGCTTGCGCAAGCGCGTTCCTTTGACGTCGCCATAGCCAATATCCATCACATCGGTTATCGATTTATTGATACCGATCGGGGTGATTTTATGAATTTTATTATAGTCGATCTGCTTTTCTCGACGTCGACCGGTTTCGTCGATGGCACGCTGCATCGAACCGGTAATACGGTCAGCGTAAAGAATCGATTTGCCGTTTATATGGCGTGCCGCACGCCCGATTGTCTGGATCAAGGCCCGATCTGAGCGCAGAAATCCTTCTTTATCAGCATCGAGTATAGCCACCAGCGATACTTCCGGCATGTCCAGACCTTCTCGCAACAGATTAATGCCGACCAGTACATCGAATTCCCCCAGACGTAAGTCGCGAATGATCTCCATGCGCTCGACCGTATCAATATCCGAATGCAGGTATCGAACACGCACGCCATGCTCAGACAAATAGTCAGTCAAATCTTCTGACATGCGTTTGGTTAGTGTGGTTATCAGCACGCGATCCCCAACTTCGACCCGTTTATTTATTTCAGAGAGTACATCATCGACCTGGCTCGAAGCCGGTCGCACTTCGATGTCGGGATCAACCAGTCCCGTAGGTCGTACAACCTGCTCGACGACCGCACCGGCAGTTTTACCTTCATAATCGCCGGGGGTAGCGGACACAAAAATAGTTTGCGGCGCTATACGCTCAAATTCATCGAAACGCAAAGGCCGGTTATCGAGCGCCGAAGGTAATCGAAATCCATATTCAACCAGTGTTTCCTTGCGCGAGCGATCGCCCCGATACATACCACCAATCTGCGGCACCGAAACATGACTTTCATCGATAAATAGCAGGCAGTCGTCAGGCAGATAGTCAAACAGCGTCGGCGGTGGTTCGCCGGCCTGGCGTCCTGAAAGATAGCGTGAATAGTTTTCGATACCACTGCAATAACCGAGTTCACGCATCATTTCCAAATCATAGTTAACACGTTGTTCGAGTCGTTGCGCTTCGACCAGTTTGTTATTTTGATTTAACTGATCGAGACGCTCCTTGAGTTCCTCCTTGATGAAATCGAGCGAAGCAAGAATAGTTTCACGCGGCGTGGCGTAGTGGGTCTTCGGGTATATAGTAATTCGTTTGACGCTTTTACTAATTTCACCGGTAAGCGGGTCGAACAGACTGATGCGATCAACCTCGGTATCGAACAATTCTATACGAACTGCTTCACGGTCCGAGTCGGCTGGGTGTACATCAATGACTTCGCCGCGAACGCGGTAAGTGCCGCGCTTGAGTTCCAGGTCATTGCGCTTGTACTGCAATTCAGCCAATCTTCGCAAAATGCTGCGTTGATCTATTTCGTCACCGACAACCAGGTGTAGCAGCATTTTCAGATAGGACTCGGGATCACCCAATCCGTATATAGCGGATACTGATGCGATAATAATGGTATCGCGTCGCTCAAAAAGTGATTTTGTCGCTGATAACCGCATTTGTTCGATGTGTTCGTTTATCGATGCATCCTTTTCGATAAAGGTATCCGAGGCCGGCACATAGGCCTCGGGCTGATAATAATCGTAGTAAGAGACGAAATACTGCACCGAGTTTTGAGGGAAAAATTCCTTCATTTCGCCGTACAACTGGGCCGCCAGCGTCTTGTTATGCGCCATGATGATGGCCGGCCTACTCAACTTTTGAATAACATTAGCAGCAGTAAAGGTCTTCCCAGAGCCCGTTACACCGAGCAATGTCTGATGCGTCAGGCCATCGTCTATACCTTCGATCAATTGATCGATTGCCTCGGGCTGATCGCCGGCCGGTTTGTAGTCTGTGGTCAATTGGAATGGTTTGCTCATAAGCGCGAGTATATCTGCTCGTTCGAGAGTTTATAATGTCTAAGAATAATTATTCTCAATGATTCCCTGACAGACCTTTACGCTACCCTTCGCATTGTTTATTCTTGCGCTCCATTAACTCCAACTCCGGCAGGACACTTCAGTGTTTAACGATTTATCCGATCGCGTCTGCGCGATCAAACCTTCGCCAACGCTCGCTGTTTCTAACCTCGCTACTCAACTTCGCGCCGAAGGTCGTGACGTCATCGGTCTGGGCGCCGGCGAGCCCGATTTCGATACTCCGCAGCATATAAAAGATGCTGCAATCGAGGCCATTCTGTCCGGCCAGACCAAATATACTGCAGTCGATGGTACGGTAGCTCTGAAGCGGGCGATTATCGATAAATTCGAGCGTGACAATCAGCTTTCTTACGCGGCTGACCAGATCCTGGTTTCCAGTGGCGGCAAGCAGAGTTTCTATAATCTGGCCCAGGCGGTGATCAACCCAGGTGACGAGATTCTCATACCTGCACCTTACTGGGTATCTTATCCAGATATGGTGATTCTCGCCGGAGGCACCCCCGTAATTATCGAAACTGGCATCGAAACAGGCTTCAAAATAACCGCGTCGATGCTGGAAACTGCAATTACTGACAAAACCCGCATGCTTGTTTTGAACAGTCCGTCAAATCCGACCGGCACTGCCTACTCGATGGGCGAACTCGCCGCCATCGGCGACCTAATGATCAAACACCCCGACATCCTTATAGTCACCGATGACATGTACGAGCATATAGTCTGGAATGAAGGCGGCTTCTGTAACATCGTTAACGCTTGCGAAACACTCTATCCGCGCACCATGGTCTTTAACGGTGTCTCGAAGGCCTACGCGATGACCGGATGGCGAATCGGCTACGCCGCAGGACCGGCCGATGTGATCAAGGCCATGAAGAAAATTCAATCGCAAAGCACTTCTAACCCATGCTCGGTATCACAGGCCGCCTCGGTTGCGGCATTAAATGGTAGTCATGACTGCGTCAAGGCCATGGTCGTCGAGTTTAAAAAACGCCACGACTACGTCGTCGATTCCCTAAACGCGATTCAGCACATTCGCTGTATTGAATCGGACGGTACATTTTACAGCTTCCCAAATATTCAGGACTTTATCGATTCGCGTGATGATCTGAAAAATGACGTCGATGTGGGAAATTTACTACTCGATCAGGTTGGAGTTGCACTGGTACCCGGTTCCGCTTTTGGTGCCGAAGGCTATATGCGAATTTCCTACGCCACCAGCATGGAAAATCTCGAAAAGGCCATTGCCAGAATAAAGCAGGTGTTCGAGTCGTAATGCTTGTTTAGAAAAAAATAGTGACCGCGGTAACCATATGAAAATGGCAGCTTAAATATGGTTGCCGTATTATTTCAATTCATTTAGTATACGCAACCTCAATTCCCCGGTAGCTCAGTTGGTAGAGCAAATGACTGTTAATCATTGGGTCCCTGGTTCGAGCCCGGGCCGGGGAGCCACTTCTTCTTTTTACCACGCACATCGGAAGCTTCTGATATCAGAGATAGCCCAGGCTCAATTGACCCGGGGATTTCCTTGCGCTATACCAGCTGAATAGAAAAATGACAGGAAGCCTTCTGTATTAACTAATACAATGCTTGCGGTTTCTCAATCAACGGCTTGTTTAGGACTTTTACAATTGAGTCCAGGGTAATCCAGCCACTTTCCAACCACCGACGGTGCTGCGATGACCAACCGAATCCCGCTCACCCTCAAACCCCTCCCGTATATTGTAACAATGGCTGTAACCTGCTTCAGTACCTGCGGCGGCGGCATATCGTGAGCGTACGCCCGATCTACACAAAAAAAGAATCGGCGTGTTTCGATCGGGTGCTGCCACTGCCAATTGCCTGAGGAATTCCGGGTTAACCTCGTTGCCTGGAAACAGTACCCAGGAGACAAACTTGATTTCTTTGCCGAGGCTGGTCAGGTCGGGTACACCGACATAAGTAAATTCGGCCTCAGTACGTACATCAATCATCACCGCGTTAGTGTCCTGTTGGAGAGTTTCCCAGCATTCCCGAGGATCAATATCACCCGCATAGGCTCCGTCCTCGGCTCTGGGTGGTTTCGGACTGTTCATCGTCTGCTTCCCATTCTGTATCCTATTCGATTGTCTCCGACTGCAAATAGCAAATCGTTATCAGTGTCCTCTGACCATTTATTGTACAAATCAGCGGACTGATCACAGGCAGTCAGGTTGCTGACCTGACTGAGTATTTTCGACGAAGTTTTTTTCGTAATTTATGATTATGCGTAAATTTTTAAATGAAGCAAAAACTTTCTGGTAAAATTCAGTGTGATGATTGATCTGCATCAGGTCTGCCTGAGCGCATCAGGTTAGTATAAAATTTAACTTCACCTGGAGTCTCAACCATGACTACCAAGGAACAATTAGTAGAACAACACATCAGGGAATACGAATCTCGCCGCAAGCACATCGATGATCTGATAGTCCTCGCCGACGAAGCATCAAGGAATTTAAATGAAGACCACGCTTTAAGAGAAGAGCTGAAGCAGTATCAAGGTGAGCACGCCGAACTTGTCAAGAAAACCGAGAATCTTGATAAAATGACGTTGGAACACTGGCGCGAAGAAACCATTCAAGGCGCCGGACCTATGGCAATCTGGGATGTAATTGCACAGAAACTGGAAGATCTTGTTGAGCGTATTGAAAAGTAAGATATTAATTCAGGATGGCTAATCAATAGGAGGTCTACGCTTTTCGGCTTCGATAAATACCCGTTTAATTTCAGGACGCCGTTGTTTGATGGTTTGATCCATCGAGGCAATCGTATTTTCGATGGTGTCTGCGGTCTCACTATCGACAAAATCGACACTAATATTGGCGAGTATAAAATCCGGGCCCATGTGCATGGTGAGTACTTCGTTGATATGCTCGATGCTCGATTGCTCTTTGAGAATATCTTTGATATCACGCACTACCGCATGATTGGCGCTCTCACCAATTAAAAGACCCTTGGTTTCATAGGCTAACCAGATCGATGTACAAACCAGGATTAATCCAATAATTATCGACGCTATGGCATCAAATATTACAATACCTGTGGCCTGACTCAGAGCGACACCGATAAAAGCAACTAACAGCCCCAGCATCGCGGCTGAATCCTCAAACAAAACGACGAAAATAGAGGGGTCTTTAGCGCGTTGAATGGCTTCGATATACCCCCATTTGCCTTTCTGCTTGCCGAATTCCTTTAGTGCAAACCACCAGGCGGCACCTTCAAATATCATGGCAAGGCCGAGTACGATGTAATTGATTAAAGGATTACTAATTGCTTCGGGATGTTGCAAATGATTTATACCTTCATAGATCGAAATGCCGCCGCCAAGCGCAAAGATCAAAATGGCAACAATAAAACTCCAGAAGTAAATTTCCTTGCCGTAACCAAACGGAAAATCTTCATCAGCCGGTTTAGAAGCCCGCTTGATACCATATAGCAACAAACCCTGATTACCCGTATCGACCAGTGAGTGAATCCCTTCCGACATCATTGCCGAACTACCGGTATAGGCTGCCGCACCGAACTTGGTTATCGAGATCAGCGTATTACCGATTAAAGCAGCGTAGATAACCTTTTTAGAACCTGATGCCATGAATGATGCCCCTATGAGCGCAAATAGTCATTTTTCGGATCAAACAAAGGTTCGCTATAAAGCCTTGCAGCAATCATTTCGCCTAGTATCTCAATTTCGACCTGCCGACCTTCTTCAATCAGTTCAACCGGCAGAAAACCGAAGGCAATACTCCTCCGGCTGAAATGCGAATAGCCACCAGAAGTTGCGAAACCGACTACTTCACCATCATGCCAGATTGGTTCCCAGGCATTTACATCAGCGCCTGCGGCATCAACGATAAATGTACACAATTTTCGGCTAACGCCGCTTTTTTTCTCGGCCAAAGCAGCTTGCTTGCCGATAAAATCAACTTCCTTATTATAATCGACAAAGCGATCGAGTCCGGTTTCCAGCGGCGTATAATCCGGCTTGTATTCGCGCATCCACGAGCCGAAAGATTTATCGAGTCTCAGGCTCATCATCGCACGCATACCAAAAGGTTGTAAACCGAGATCCTTTCCCGCATTGGCGAGAATTTGGTACAGCGCAACCTGGTGATGTACCGGCACATAGATTTCGTAGCCGCGGTCACCGGTATAGCTGACCCGCTGCACGATAGCCTGGCATTGACCTACGTCAATTTCTTTGATGGCCAAGAAGGGAAATGCTTCATTGGAAACATCTGTCCGAGTCACTCGCTGCAGTAACGCACGCGAGTTTGGCCCTGCAATCTGGAAACCGATTCTTGATTTTGAAACATTTTCAAGCCTTACTCCGGATTCGGCTAAATGCTGCTCAAACCAGCGCATATGATAGGCTTGTGCGGCGAATGATGCTGTTAACTGAAAAACATTCTGGCGAAGTTGTGCAACCGTAAAATCACCGATAATCTTGCCATTCGGACTTAACATCGGAGTCAAGGTCAAGCGACCAGGCACGGGAATTTTTCCGGCCATTATCTTCTCCAGCCAGCCAGAAGCCCCGGCGCCTGTCACCTCATATTTACCAAAATTATGCACTTCGTTAATACCCACCGCATTCCGCACTGCCATACATTCCCTGCCTACCGCATCGAAGGCATTGGAGCGACGAAACGAGGGATTTTCATAAGGTTCTTCACCCTTGTCAGCAAAATAATTGACATGCTCCATGCCATAAGCCGACCCGAATACCGCGTTTTGCTGTTGCCATATTCCGTAAGCAGGCGTGGTATCAAACGGACGCGCAGCAGGTAGTTCTTCATTCGGGTAAGATACCGCGAACCGCTTCTGGTAATTTTCACGAACTTTCAATCGCGTATACGACTGTGTGCAGTAATCGCCGTAGCGGGCAACATCCATTGCGAAAACGTCACGCGAAGGTTCCCCGTTGATCATCCATTCAGCCAACGTTAACCCGACCCCACCCCCCTGGCTGAACCCAGCCATCACCGCGCAGGCCGACCAGTAATTGCGTAGACCGGGTACCGGACCTACCAGCGGATTGCCATCGGCCGCAAACGTAAACGGGCCATTTATAATGGTTTTTATTCCGGCATCTGCCAGAACCGGGTAGCGTTTAAATGCCACTTCCATCGAATCACCAATACGATCAAAATTTTCGTCGAGTAGTTCATGACCGAAATTCCAGCTGGTGCCATCGACTGCCCAGGGCACGCAGTTTTGCTCGTAAAAACCTATCACCAGGCCATTACCTTCCTGGCGCAAATAGCTTTCACCCTCCGGATCCATGACATGCGGTAATTCTTCGTAACGATTGACCACTTCGGCAATATCATCAGTCGCAAAATATTGATGCTCCATCGGGTGCAAGGGTAGATAGATACCCGCCATGGCACCGACTTCGCGTGCCCACAGGCCGGCCGCATTGACCAGATGTTCGGAAATGATTGTGCCCTGCTCTGTAATCACTTCCCAGCCACCGTCGGCCCGTGGATTAGTCTCCAGCACCGCATTGCGCAGCACTATTTCAGCTCCCTGCATTTGCGCAGCTTTGGCATAGGCATGAGTAGTCCCCGACGGGTCGAGATGGCCATCAAGCGGGTCGTATAGAGCGCCGAGTATGCCATCGGTATTGGTTATCGGGCTAAGATTGCGAATTTCATCCGGAGATACTAAATCGGTATTGAGTCCCATGTGTCGATGCATGGCATGTGCTGACTTCAAGAAATCCATGCGCTCCGGAGTTCCCGCCAGAGTTAGTCCGCCGACATGATGCAGGCTACAGGACTGACCGCTGATTTCTTCAAGCTCGCGGTAAAGGCCAATCGTATATCCCTGCAAAGCAGCCATATTGGTATCTGCATTCAGAGTATGAAATCCCCCGGCAGCATGCCAGGTTGAACCCGATGTCAACTCCGAGCGTTCGATTAAGACAACGTCTTTCCAACCGAGTTTGGTGAGGTGATAAATGACACTGCAGCCAACGACACCACCACCTATTACAACAACCTGTGCATGAGTTTTCATATGGATTACCTGTCGATATTTACCGGCATTGTTTCAGCAATGTCATCAGTGTTTGGTGAATCTCGTGTGGATGGATAATGGCTATTCTGATTAAGTCTTCGAATCTTTTAATCAGTTTTCGGATATGTTCGATACTGTTAACAACGACATAAAGGTGACCCAGAAACAAGGTTGCCCGCATCGGTCCGAAGATTGTAAATGAAGAAGAATAGCTTTGTTTACCATCAAATAAATACCACCGAAAACCGGGATATAGTTCGTCATTGAGTTCAATCATACGTCGCAACTGTGTCTCTCGATCGCTGACAGACAAACCTTGCCAGACCCCCTCTCCGCGTACGAAGGTTTCCAGTGCCTGAATGGGCATACAGGTTTCCAGCTCGGTACCGGGGTCACGCTGTTGCAATAAGCGTAAATGATTATCACGCACCGACTGGTCGACTTTGCCGCTACCGTAGCGATTAAATTCGTGCTCGGCAACCGCTTCGGTTTTGAGTAAATCCGGCAAGGTTGTCGGAATATAACGTACTTTATAGCCGCTGGCTTCGCGGTGCCACTCGAGATTTTTCTCGAATATTGAAGTCGAGTAATCATCCACTTCAAATTGCTCCGGTACAATATTAGCTTCGAGCGAGCCCTGTTGCGTCAGCCCCAGTAGCCAGTCGATACTGACTTGATAAACCTCGGCAATAGACGCGATGGTATCGGCGCGTGGTAAACGAACGTTATCCGGTGCCAACAATTGCGACAGGGTGGAACGGTCTACTGAAATTGATACCGAGAAAGCCGAACGGTTTAATCCTGATGCCTCTATCACCTGCTGCAATCGCTGCTGAAACAGCGTGACGCGCTCCTGCAGTTTCACACGCCTCGAATCTCCCGGCGCCGCTCGGCAACATAGGCTTCCAGGGTCGAACGAATCGACCCATTCACCTCTGGAGGTTGGTAGTCCTTTAGCTTTTGACGATAAACTTTATTAGCGCGTTGAACGGCCGTTAGTTCGCCATTTTCGGCCCAGGTTTCGTAATTACTCCAGTCCGATACCATCGGTTCGTGAAACGCGGTGGTATAATTTGCCATGGTATGCGCGGTGGCAAAAAAATGACCGCCATGTCCAGCCTCCCTGATCGCGTCGAGCGCCAACGTCGATTCACTAATCTCCAACGGCTGCAGTGTACTCGCAATCATCTGTAGCATGTCGATATCGATAATGAATTTTTCGAACGAAGCGCAAAGGCCCCCTTCGAGCCAGCCGGCGGCATGTTTGATAATTTGAGCGCCACCCATGACTGCACCCCATAGTGACATCTGGGATTCCCAGGCTGCCTGGGCATCGACGCAGTTAGAGGCGTTGGTATTCGACGATCGAAACGGGATATTGTAACGTCTGGCCAATTGCCCGCTGGCAAAGGCCGCTCGAGTATATTCGGGTGTACCGAAAGCCGGTGAACCGCTGCGCATGTCAGCATTCGAAGTGAATCCGCCATACACCATGGGCGCACCCGGATTGACGATCTGTGACAACATAATAACACCCAGGGCTTCGGCGGTTTGCTGGGTTAATGCACCGGCAATGGTGATCGGGCACATCGCACCGGACAAGGTAAAAGGTGTGACAATGGTCGGTTGGCCGTTTTCGGCCATTTCAATCAATCCATCGAGCATCAGTCCATCTACTCGTAGCGGCGAGTTGGTATTCACTACCGTGATAACACTGGGCTGATATTTCAGAGATTCGCGGTCGACACCACGAGCTATCGCCGCCATTTCGATGCCGTCTGTAACGCGACCGCCTCCGAGGCAATAGAGCGAGAATGCCCTGTCGGTTAAAGTGTAAGCAGCCAATGAGGCATCCAGGTGGCGAGTATCGGGATGAATATCGATCGGCTCTACCGGATAACCACTGAGAAAGTCGATTATATCGAAGCATTGCGTTAGACGCAGAAAATTGCAGTAATCCTCGAAATTACCGGTTCGTCGTCCGCCTTCGAGGTCTGAACTATTGGGGGCGCTGGCAACTGTTGTGAAGTTTACTGCATTGCCACCGATCAGTCGATTGCGATCAGGATTTGGCGCATGTAAGATGAATTCAGTGGGCACCGTTTGCAAACGTTTCGACAAATGATTGCGATCGATGAAGACGCATTGTCGATCCCAGTCGACCTGCGCGCCATCGGCTTCGTATAAAGCAAGTGCGCGTTCGTTTAGCACTTCCAGGCCAATGTCCTCAAGAATGCGCATAGCGCCGTCGTGAACCAAATCGAGATCGTCTGCACTGAGAATTTCGATGGGTGCGTAGGAATTGAAGATCTGTTCAGCTTTCGGCTGAATAACCTGCTCGACGGCGGGAGTATTACGCCTGCGTCCTTTTCTGCGATTCATACGGGGCTACCTTTATGCGACTGGCAACGATGGTATTTCAGGTTGACAATATTGTCTATAAATATGGACGATGTTTTTTGTCATAACTATTGTTTATTTTAGTAAACAATTACAACCCGTACTTGAATCTATTCCTATGAAGACACCGGCAAAACGATTTATAACCTGCGGTATGTATGCTTTTACCGATAAATTGCGCAACGCCTGGCAGGCATTGTTCGATGAATTTCTGGGTATTTATGATTCCACAACACCTGTTGAGTCAATCATAGCCTTTAACGCCGATTTCTCCTTGCTACGAAATCCCGATATGTTACTCGGCCACACCTGTGGCTATCCATTGATGCGATTTCTGCAAAACGATTGTCATCCGCTTTGTGTACCGTTGTTTGATGTCGATGGCTGCTTTGGCAAATACTACTCCAGCCATATTGTGGTGTCTGCAGACAGCGAAATAACCAGCCTCGCTCAGTGTCAAAACAAGGTTGCCGCTATCAATGGTAATGATTCGAATAGCGGCATGAATGTGTTGCGCTACGCAGTAGCAATGCTTGGACATTCACCGCCATTTTTTTCAAAAGTGATAGAAAGCGGATCACATATCAATAGCCTGTCTGCTGTAGCTAACCAACATGCGGATGTAGCCTCAATTGATTGTGTTAGCCTCGCCTTCATCAAAGACGAGTGGCCTGAATTACTTGATCGGGTTATAACCATAGATTTTAGCGAAGCTACATGCGGACTGCCGCTGGTTATCCCTAGTACCGAGCTATGGAATATCGAAGCGGAAAGCATGATTCAAGCGCTCAGGTTGGCATTGGAAAAAACTTCTGACCAGTATAAGGAGGTGCTACATTTAACAGGCTTTGAAAATGTTTCTATAGACGATTATCAAAGCATAATCGATCTTCAATCACAGGCGGAACAAGCAGGATATACCAAACTGAAGTAAATTGGGTATATCACTATGTGTTCTTACACATCTCTGCCTGTTATTTTTAAATTCTATACAATGTAGCCGATTTCGATTGCTGAGTCGGTAATGCTCTACTAGAATCCCCGCAATTTTTATACCGCGCTCAAGCGCATCAGTTCGAGATAGAATTCTATGTGGAAGGATTTAAGCGCGTCCTGGGCTATTTTGCTCGGCATCGGATTCATGATGGTCGCCAATGGACTTCAGGGAACCCTGCTTGGTGTTCGCGCCACACAGGAAGGATTCTCCACATTTACTACCGGCATCATGATGTCGGGCTATTTTATTGGTATTTTTACAGGATCGTTTCTGGCCCCTTATCTGGTAAAACGTGTCGGCCATATCCGTGTATTTTCGGCGTTAGCGTCACTGGCTTCGATCTCTATTCTGTTCCATGGTGTTTATATTGATGCCTGGGTATGGATGGCCATGCGCATTGTTACCGGCATTAGTTTTGCCGGCTTTTATGTCGTCACCGAAAGCTGGTTAAATGACCGCGCCAGCAACGAAACTCGTGGTACCATACTTTCAATTTATATGCTGATCGTCACATTTGGCATGGGTGCCGGTCAGTTTTTACTCAACCTTGCCGAACCGAAAGCCATCGACCTGTTCATCTTAATCTCGGTGATTATCTCCGCTGGACTGATACCGGTACTACTCACGGCCAAACCAGCCCCGGTATTCGAGTCGTCCGCCAAAATGTCGGTCATACAATTATATCGGGCCTCGCCATTAGCCGTGATAGGCAACTGCTTAACCGGCATGGCGCATGGCACTATATTTGGGCTCGGCGCAGTTTACGCCAGCGCAATACTGGTCGATATAAACTTAATTTCCTGGTTTATGGCCTGTTTTTTAATTGGCAGTGTTATTTTTCAGTGGCCCGTAGGCTACATATCCGATCGTATTCCGCGTAGATTTGTGATGTCGGTCCTGTCGGTCATCTCTATAGTCACCTGTTTGGTTGCCTTGTCGGTGCCCAAGGATGGCTATCTATTTTATATCGTAATTATGCTGCTCGGTGGTGCTGCTATGCCAATGTATTCCCTGTGCATTGCCCATGCTAACGACCGCCTTGAGCCGCACCAGATAGTTGCTGCGAGTGGCAGTCTGGTAATGATAGCCGGAATCGGATTGTGTACCGGCCCGATTATCGTCGCCTTCTTTATGGACTTATACAACGTCAGTTTTTACTTCTGGGGAATCGCTACAGTATTTACTTTCATACTCGGTTTCACGTTTGTTCGAATTAGTTCCCGTCAGGGCGTATCGGTTGAAAACCAGGGCCATATTACCAGTGGCCCGATAGGCACACCGATTGCGGAATACAATGCACCCGACGCTATCGAGTACGCCGAGGCCATAGCTTGCGCAGATATGGAGTTACTCGAAGATACTGAATTTGAAGGTGAGCGGGTTTTGTAGGGCTAGCCGGAACATGAGTGGAACCAGTATTAAAACCAGAAGGAAGCAAAAGCTCGAATAACATCCGCATCAAAGCTGTAAAGCGGTTCACTGCCAGCCGCGCCGGATTTGGTCAAATCGCGAAAATCGTCATAGTCGAACATTATATGATCGAGATAGAAATTCAGGCTGCCGCGCTTAATCCATGACCACCCATTATTATTAAGTTCATAACTGAATCCGCCACCCACGGTTGTGCTGTTAAAAGTACTCAGCTCTTTGTCCCGCGCAAGAAAGTTCTGTGCATTTTCGTACGGAAACAAATCACTGAAAAAATCGGCTTTCTGCTGATCATAATATCGCAGGCTGATTTCGAATATCCACTTATTTTCCTTTGGCCAGGTATAACCGGCTTCAAATGTATTGGCCTCAATGCCCCAGCTATCGCTATAAGCCCGAAAACCACCATGTAAGGCCGCACGATGTTGCAGAAAATAACGGCCACGAACCGCGAAGGCAGTGCTGGTTCTCGTGCGTGGATAAACTTCTGACTGAAAAACAAAATCACCGGGTGCAGGCGTACCGGTATCCAGGTACCGCACTGAACGATACGGGTTATTTAAAAAGCCCTCGTCCGTAATGCCCTCAAGCGAAAATGACATAATAAAATTTTTTGTCAGTATTTGCGAAATGCCAAGCCGGTAACTTCGCGTGTCAGCCTGTTCGCTAAAATCGGGATCGCTGTTACGCCCTACGGTATTATCACCGCGAGAAAATCCCATAGTGACATTTGTTAAATCGCCGAACATGTCCTGCGAAAAGCTGAGGCTCAGGGTCGATGCGTCGAAATCACTCTCCTCACTTTTGGTGACGGATACACCAATGATCGATTTATTATTCAGAAAATCGATTCCGATAGAATTTTCATCGCGCTGTTCCGAGTAAGGACTGGCACTGGTGAGCACATCAATCGAAGCACTGGACACATTATCGACATAATGATTCAAACTCGCGGATATACGGTCACCAAACTTTTTTCTGACCAGAATAGAAGGACCGCTGATTTCAACACCACCGCCATCAAAACTGTGGAATAGTGCGTCAGCTCGATCTTCTGGCAATACGGCCGCGCCCAGGCCGGCGCTGAAAATCAAGGAAAAAAATAAAATTATTTTTCGCATACTTCGAATAACAAGTTGTTACGCGGTCAACCTAATTACAACCACAGCCGCCACCGGTCGCGATCCCGGCACCTCGTGCGCCTTCGCGAGCATCGTAAACGTGATGTAAATATGCCGTTGATACCGGGTCACGATTAAAACTCATAATCGGGTCGGAAAGATTATCCCGCTCATAGGGTTTTACCCAGGGAGTAAGGCTGCATCCGGATAATACAGCTAGTAAAACCAGCAAGGACAGGCAGTTTACAATGAATCTATTCACGAACCAGTTTCTTCACTATCTCTCGATACTGAGCCTCATCTCCGGATTTATAACCCTTGTGCAAAAAACGCATGTTGCCATCTCTATCCACCATCACCGTAGTCGGCATAGCAACAACATCATATAACTGACTTACCTGGTTTTTAGTATCCAACAACACTGGGAAGTCGACACCACGTTCTGCCAGAAAAGCCCGTGCTTTATCGCTATTTTGCTCAACATTAACACCCAATACGGTAAATCCGAGCGGTTCATATTTATTATGAATTTTGTTTAACAGTGGCATTTCCTGTAAACAGGGACCACACCACGAAGCCCAGAAATTGATTAGAACGACATTGCCGGCCAATTCACTTAATTTTAGATTTTTGCCACTCAGGCTTTTAAGGGTAAAATTAGGTGCCGGGCCCGATACCGTAGCTGACCATGCAGACAGGCTCACCAGCATACTGGCTAAAACCAGTATTCCGACATTCAGTGATCGGCGTAAAACGATTTTCATCATAATTATTCCTCTGTTAAAAATACCAGCCAAGCGCCAGTGAAATTTCGAGATTGTGGGTTTCAATTTTTTCACCAAATATATCCATATCAAACACGTGATCTCTGAAATCAGCATTTAAACTGAATGCATCAAAAAATAAAATTCTATAACCGAATCCATAATTCAACGTATGTCGATCGTCACCGGCAAATTTGGTATTTCCCAAACCGCCAATGATATATAATGTATCGTTCAGAGTAGTCGTTTTGGAGACAAAGGCTTCACCCGGAAATAAATTATAGGCAATATTTAATTGATAAAAATCCAAATTGCGTTCGTCACTGGAGAGCAATGGCGCACCACCACTCAACACTTCGAAACTGGTTTCACCGGCAGTGCTATCTCCCAATGCAACCTGCATAAAATAATCTTCGCTTATATGATAGGCAATTTTGAATCCCGTGACCGAATTAACACCAAAATCTTCGATACTGAGCATTCCGCTAAAGATCGAAATTTCGAAATCTTCGGAATCGATCAATGATTCATCGACTGTTTCGCGCTCAATTTGGGGTTGAATTAAACTGTCCACCTGTTCGACTGTCTGGGCATGAACAGGTGTAGTAGCGATTAAAAATAGAATTAGAAAAATACTGAGAAGCCGGTTTTCCACTCGCCTATTTCCTCATTGTCATCTTTGCTGTTATTAGCCGATAAAATTACATATTCGTTCAGCTCGACCCGAAGCACAAATCGTCGGCTTAAATAATAATGAAATCCAAATCCGACCTGGGTTACAGAGCTTTCAAGTCGATTCGCCGATATCAATGTTGCACCCGATTTAACTTTTATTTTACCCACGCCGAGCGAAAAGAAGGGTGCCACCGTCCATTCGGGAAATGGCTGCATGACCAAATTCGCCTTAATTAAACGACTACTCGAAAAAGTCGCCGACGATTGACTGTATGTTAGTTCTGCTGCCAAATTCCGGTTGAACGAATAAGCCGAAAAAACTGAGACAATCGGTGCTTTTTCAAACTCACCCCCGGTTACGCCGTAGGCCCAGTTTCTTCGAATAAAATCATCTACCCTTGCCTCCGGTACATTAAATGGCCCGCCTCCGGGTTGTAAGGTCAATTGCATCTCGTCTCGACTCACCCACCCAGCTATGCCATCCCTAGATCGTATTCTAAACCAGTCAGTACGCCGCTTTTCGATACTGACTTGCTCGCCTCGATCGATAACATAGAAAATTGGATAAGCGGATCCTGGCCCGGTACGCAGATTGATAAACGGTTCGGCAATTTTCACCTCGAGAAATTCATTCTCCTGAGCCTGTAGCAGGCCGTGAAACGCAGCAAGCAATATTATAAATACAGGCAAAACAAGGCTTCTGTATCGTTTCAAGTGTCTGTCCCCCGAACCAATTGAATCTGGACAACCTGGTTAAGATCACTGACCCCGTAAATCATAAATTCTACTGATTTGATTAACTCTTAGTTTTGCGGCGCGTTCGGATCAAAGGCATCGTTAAAATATTGACCACCGATGTCCAGCCACTCGGAAATCAGGCGCAGCTCGTCAGGGCTTAAAAAACCCGTGTGGTCAATATAGTTCGGATCGCTAAGCGGTGTCGATAGATTTCTACCCGCTTCCAGTTCAGTTTCAGTCATCTTTTCAACGAAATAACTCGACCTCGCGCCATTCGCCGACATGGAGCCGGCTACAACGGCATCCGGATCATTGATAAACTCGGTTACCGGATTCCCCATGCTATCGAGCAACGGCTGACCGTTGGCATCAAGTACCGGTACTTCAATCTGAATATTCACTAACTGCCCCATCAGATCCAGTTTCTCACCTGCGTCGGTAAAAAATAATTCCTGGTAGGACTTTAACCGGTCAGCATTGTTATCGGAAATACCACCTGTTAAATCGAGTTGCGCGTCGGCCACACGCGCTGCCATCGCAGCATCGATGGTCGTATGGCATTCGGTACAGGTATCGTCACCGACGCCATTGGCGTTGCCATCAACTCCCCGGTCTACCTTCCAGATCGGGTGAATATTTTTTTCATAGTTGATCACCGAGCGGCATTTGGAGTTCCAGGGCACACAGTTGATTGTCGCGGGTGATGGCACGGATGTGGGCAATTTGCTATACAGATACTCAAAACCGGCATCGACAGGCCGCACCGCCGGGTCAGTCCATACGTCATTAAAACGTATATCGATGGTCAATTCCGGTTCTGGCGTCGCTATCGGCAATGTATTCGCAACCCGGTTGAACCTTACTTCGGCCATGGTTTGGCCTAGATTACCCCAGTAGGCATTGCTAGTCCCCGGAATCTGCGTATTGGGGAAAACCAGGCTGGATGATATACCACTATTGATAGACGGTGCATTGGCATCGCTACGATGGTGCGAAAATGGTACAGCATTGTTTGTGGTACTGTGACTATGACAGCCGCTACAGGTAACCGAATCGCCGGGGCGCACCTGAAACCAGTTATCATGAGCCGGACCGATGCGGCGACCAAATTTATCCAGCACTTCTACCGCCAGCGGCACATTAGAGGGGACTTTAACCTTCACAGAACCATCGGGCGCAACCGGGGCATAGCCCAGAATTTCACGCATACCAAGATTTCGATTCGGCCCAAATGCAGCACGGGCCAGATTCGGCGGATTGACTAATGTCGGATCGTTTTGATCCGGCAGTGGAACAGCTTTGACAAACCTGACAAAACGTGCGGGACGCTGATCACCTGTAGTATTGGCAGGATCACCCAGTTCATTGACGGTCTTGATACCCGGAGCAGCGGTACACTCTCCTGCAAAGCAGCCCCCGAAAGTACCATCACCAAAATCGTAAACACTTTTAATATTGACTACGCCAACACCCTCATCACGCCAGATAACATTAATATCGCCCGGTCCTTTATCGAATATTACATTTGGAGGCACACGAACCTGTAATGCAACCACATCGGTCATAACCGTATTAGTTTCAGCCTGAACAACCACTTTCTCAGTCAAATTATCGGCGTTATAAACCCAGATACCGTACGCAGGCGATACTTCGATAGCTGCAGGATCGGAAAACCACGGCTCTATGCAGGGCCGGATTACTCCCTCTATATCGAGCTGGCAGGTACTCTTACTTACCAGAATGCGGTTGCTTCCATCCCAGAGCGGAAATGCCGACGCATATCGGCCTTTTCGAGATATGGACCCATCATTGGTAATATCATTGATGGTACCTTTTGATTCGGCGGGTCCGGTCAAACCGTTTAATCTCCATAGCGGTCTGTCGTTATCAACAAATCTATCGGAATCAATAACGGCTATATCACCGCCGCCGTAAGTTCCCCGAAAAGGTTGGGTGATGACCATGATATTTCCATCGGGCGTTTCGCGTGCGCCGGTATACTGTATCGTACTATTATTGGTACCCGTATCGTGACTATGCGCGCCGTAAAGCAATTCCATATCGCTACCATCCGGGTTGATTTTGTATAGATTCACTTCATTATTATTGGCCGCTTTATCCCAGCGGCTGAAGAATATCTGCCCATTGAAACGCCCGGATAATACCAACGGGTCATAATCATTACTCTGGTTAAAGGAAATCTGATGAATTTCCGTACCATCACTGTTCATCACATGCAAAACCATGGCGACGGTGTTGCCATTTTCAACCAGAGCCGAAAATCTTGGTTTGCCTTCGTTGCTAAGTACTTCCGCCGACTGACGCTGCCGACTCGATACAAATACAATCCGGTCGTCGGGTAAATAGGCAGGAAATAAATCATCTCCTTCCTCCGCAACCAGGTCACTGACAATCAAGCGATTAAGCATTTTCTGCTCTAGATCATATTCGTATATATTCCATGTTGGCGTGTCATCATCATTTGGGTTGGGATCAAACAAGCGCAGTGAAAAGATGATACGTTTGCCATCGAAAGATACATTCATGCCTTTAACATCACCCATGCCACCGGTTACAGCGGCAGTTATATTAGTTTCGCGGGCCACTGCTGAAGAATTGTCACGAAGAAAGGCATCACCACCTTCGGTAAAGAAACGCGGATCCCGAAAATCAAGCTGTACAGGGCGACCCTGACTATCCGTCGGGATGGGTCGTTTAATATACGCTATTGGTACTTCGAGCACACCCGGGTTTGCGCCCGCTGCTATCGAACCCGAGCCCCCACCACAGCCGGCGAGAACTAACGGAATCGCAAAAACTGGCAACACACGCGATAACAAGCTTATTGATTTTCTTATTACAACCATACCGGTTACGGAATTCGAGTTTCTAAATTATTCACTACATATATGAGTATGTATAAATACACCATCAGGCTGGTCTTTTTTCATCAGAATCCGACGGGCTGATCAAATGCCGGTACAGGCGGTATTACAACTTCTATGGTTCAGCCTATATTCTTTAAAAGGAAAGTTCATATGGCAAAGCCTGCTTATAGGAAGCTTATCAGTAATAATTTTCAATTCAGCGTGAATTGTCTGGATTGTGAACTATTACCGAGTAACCAGCCTTCTTACATGATAGATGGCATGCTACATTAAATTGTACAAATTTTAACCAGCGATTTTTGGTGACTGTCAAACAGGAAATCTTATGCCCCTAGTTCGCAACAAGTTTTTACTGTGTTTTGCACTTGCCCTGTTCGTCAGCCAGACGATTCTGGCTGGTGATCTGCAGAGGCGTCAGGCCAAACGTATTCATGACCGGCTTGTGGGTGTGCCTCCGACGAATACAGTTATAGACGCGATGGAAACAGCGCTTGGATCAGATTCCAGCGGGAAAACCGCAGCAGCCATTGCGATGACGAACCCGGCATTTTACAACGTCACAGTAAAAAATTTCGCCGCCCCCTGGACTAACGAAGAACACGATGTCTTCGTGCCGCTTAATGATTATACCGCTACCATCATCGGTATGGTGCGCGATGGTGAAGATTTTCGGCAGATTCTTTACGGGGATATTATTTATACCGACGCTACACCTTCGAATTATTCCAACACGAGCAATGCGTATTACGAAACGATGGAATCGCAGGATCTCAGTACCGTCCTGCAAAAACAAACTCAATCGGTCGTCACTGGTCTGCCAGCCACAGCGACTGCAGGCGTCATAACGACACGTGCTGCAGCCCGGTCTTTTTTCATTGACGGCACCAATCGAGCGATGTTTCGATTCACCCTGGTCAACCATCTATGCACCGATTTAGAGCCCCTGAAAGACATCTCACGGACACCTGATAGAGTCCGGCAGGACGTTACTCGTAGTCCGGGCGGCGACAGCCGCATTTTCCTCAACAATTGCATTGGCTGTCATGCAGGAATGGATGGCTTAAGCGGTGCTTACGCCTTTTATGAATACGACGATAGCAATGATGTCGAAACCGGACAGTTAATTTATACACCGGGTACCGTGCAACCCAAATATCTGATCAATCCCGATAATTTTAAACCCGGCTACATCACCACCGACGATAGCTGGGTGAACTACTGGCGTAATGGTCAAAATGCCTTATTAGGCTGGGATACATCCGCCACCAATCTGGATGCAAAAGGTCATGCATTTGGCAACGGCGCAAAAAGCATGGGTGTAGAACTAGCCAATAGTAGCGCATTTGCACAATGCCAGGTTGACAAGGTATTCAAGGCCATTTGTCTTCGAAATCCCAACGACTATGCGGCCGATCGAACCGAAAGAGACACGAATATGATCCCCGACTTTATTTCCAGTGGTTACGACATGAAGCAGGTATTTGGCGATGTTGCAGCCTGGTGTAAAGGGAGTTAGCAATATGAGAGTTATAGGTGTATTGATAATTATATTGGTTTTGACAGTAGGTATTCAGGCCTGTGGCGGCGGAAGTGATACCGTGCTTAACCCAAATATTAGCACCGGCAATTTGGCGTATAGTGGCCCACCACCCTCTACCGACGATGTCCGTGCGTTTCAGATTAATGTCTGGCAATACCTGAAAGCGCAAAATCGGTGCGGCCAATGCCACGGACTGGGGCAAAAGCCAGCATTTGCAGACCCGAACGACGTAAACATCGCATACTCCGAGGCCGTTCCGAATGTCAGTCTGGTTGACCCGTCGCAGTCACTGCTAGTCACCAAAGTCGGTGGTGGCCACAACTGCTGGCTGACATCCGATATTGCCTGCGCTGACAGTATTGAGCAGATGATTACCAATTGGGCTGGCGGTACAGCGTCTTCAACAATGCGCCAGATTCCACTCACTGCACCGACCATCAAAGACCCGGGAGACTCGAAAACATTTCCCGCAGCATCAAACGATAATACACCCAGCAGTTTCGAGGATACCATTCATCCATTGTTGAAAGCACATTGTCAGAGTTGTCATGACGACTCGGCATCACTACCAATTTCGCCTTTCTTTGCCAATGCCGACCCGCTTACGGCTTATGATGCTGCCAGGCCTAAAATCGATATCGACGCACCCTTAAACTCCCGTTTTGTTGTCCGACTAAGAGAAGAATTTCACAACTGCTGGACGAGCAGCTGTAGCAACGATGCAGATACCATGCAAACGGCTATAGAAACATTCGCCAATGCGATAACACCCACTGCCATTGACCCTGCTCTGATTACCAGTAAAGCACTGAATCTGACCGACGGCATTATTGCCTCTGGCGGAAATCGACATGAAAGTAATCTGATAGCAATCTGGGAATTCAAGACAGGGTCAGGTGATACAGCCTTTGACACGAGCGGCATCGAACCGGCAATCAACCTGACTCTGAGTGGTAGTTACGGCTGGTTGAGTGAATTTGGTATCGATTTAAGCGGCGGTAAGGCGCAGGGTGACACAGGAGATAGTAAAAAATTGCACGACTTTATACGTTCGAGTGGCGAATACTCAATCGAAACCTGGGTAATTCCCGCCAATGTCACGCAGGAAGATGCCAACATTGTTAGCTATTCCGCTGGTGCCTTGAGACGTAATTTCACCCTCGGACAGGCGCTTTATAATTACAATGTCTACAACCGAACCGATCAATCCAATGCCAACGGTGAAGCCTTTCTGTCCACCCAGGACGCCGGGGAAATATTACAGTCCAGCCTGCAACACGTAGTTGCGACCTATGACCCTGTCAACGGCCGTCGTATTTATGTCAATGGCAATTCGATCGCGGTAAGCGATCCGGTGACGGCCAGCACAAGCATTGCTGATTGGGATAACACTTTCGCCATGGTACTCGGCAATGAAGTTTCGAATAACCGCATGTGGCGTGGCAAGCTGCGCATGGTTGCTGTTCACAATCGCGTCCTCACCCCGACACAGGTCACTCAAAATTTTGATGTGGGTGTTGGTGAAAAATTCTTTCTGCTTTTTTCTATAGGCGCCAAAATCGGTATTCCAGACACCTATATACTTTTTGAAGTTTCGCAATTCGATAGTTTTTCCTATCTATTCAATAAACCAACGTTTATTAACCTTGATCCGGACTGGACTGCGACAGCTATAGATATTGAAAGCATGCGTATTGGCATCAATGGCAAAGAGACTATCGCAGGCCAGGTTTACGCCAATCTCGACACAGTCATAGACCCTAACGTCTATACGCCTGAGAATGGACAGCCGCTATCGTCACTTGGCACGGTTATTCCGCTCGAAAAAGGCGTCGATAGCGATGAATTTTTCCTGACTTTTGAAAGACTGGGTACCAATATAAATGCGTTTTCAGATCCGGTACCCGGCGTACCGGTACCTGGACCCGACGCTGCGATGGTTTCTGATATCGGCGTGAGAACTTTCGAGGAGATCAATGCCAGTATTGCCGCGATTACCGGTATAGGCGTTAATAACGCCAACATTAATTCGGTTTATCAGCAATATCGCCAACAGTTACCGACTGTCGAGGCGATTGATGCATTCCTGCCTTCGCACCAGATGGCGATTGCGCAACTGGCATTGACCTCCTGTAGTGAACTGGTGAATACCAATCCAGGATTTTTCAGTGGGTTTAATTTTGTAGCGGGTGCGGCGACCGCGTTTGATACCCCTGCCAAGCGTAATCAGATAATTGATCCTTTGCTGGTGGCCGTGGCAAATGTCGACCTTGTTGATAACACTAACAACTTGACCATTCAACCGGGCGAAACCGACTTACGCAATTTGCTCGGCGCAACGACTACTCAGGACCTGGATGCCGCGTTAAGCGGTGATGCATATGAAAGCTTGATCACTCAAATGACGACATGCCCCGGTGGTTGCAATACGACAGCGCGAACTGCCGAGGTGGTCAAGGCTGTCTGTGCCGCCGCTGTTGGTGGCGCTGTTATGCTCGTACAATAGGCAGAAGGACTATGAATAAGAAATTTACCAGGATATTACCCGACACGCCGCTAAGGCACGAAGACCACCCTCGCCCGGTTACGCGCCGCGAATTCGTCAAGCAGGGATTTTTAACGGGTTCAGCCACAGTGCTCAGTGGTGGTATTTTCAGCCTGTTTGCAAATCCCAATGCCGCGATGGCCGCAGTTGCACCTGATTTGCAAGCTTTGGCCGATTCCATTCCAGCCTGCACCTTAGGTGGCTTATCCGGTGCCGCAAAAGTACCTTTCATCTGTTTCGATCTCGCTGGAGGCGCCAACCTCGCAGGTTCCAATGTGCTGGTTGGACAAGGTGGCGGACAGATGGATACACTGTCGACCGGAGGATACAGCAAACTCGGTATTCCGGGAGACATGGTTCCAGGTCTTGACAGTACTGCTACAACATTACTGAACGGCAGCGTTGCCAATAATTTTGTCAATGATGAACTGAACCTGCTTTTTCACGCCGATAGCGCCATGCTACACGGTATATTGGAAAAGGCCGGCACTTCACTCGGCAGTATTGATGGTTGTGTCATTCCAGCTCGTTCCGATAATGACACAGGGAATAATCCCCATAATCCATTATATGGAATTTCCATGGCCGGAGCTCAAGGCAGTGTGGTAGATTTAATCGGTTCTCGAAGCACAGAATCAGGTGGCAATTCACTCGCACCGGCATCGCAAATAAATCCGGAGGTCAGGCCGACCAAAGTTGATAGGCCCAGCGATGTTACTGGCATGGTCGACGTCGGGAATTTAACCGCCATTCTAAGCGATCCCGCGGATGTAACTGCGGTAATGGAATCAATCTCCCGCCTCACACATAAGAAAATGCAAGTCGGCAACCTCAGTACTGGGCTCGGTAATGATGCCGTGATTAAAGACCTGTTACGTTGCGGTTATTTAAAATCTGCTGATATTGCTAATCGTTTTGCCGGTATACCGGTCGACCCAACCCTGGATACAGACATCCAGGCAATATTCTCCCCGACCGAGTTCATGGACCGTGAATTCAGCAAAACTGCTTCAGTCATGAAAATGGTATTAAACGGTTACGCCGCTGGTGGATGCGTCACTATGGGCGGTTACGACTACCACACCGGGGACCGCACTACCGGCGAGAATCGCGATTTACGTGCCGGTCGTTGTATCGGTGCCTGTTTAAACTATGCTCAAAGGCTGGCCAAACCCTTGATGATTTATGTCTTCAGCGATGGTTCGGTTGCCAGCAATGGCGCACCAGACCCCAGTACCTCATCGGGTGTCGGTGAAACACTGGTTCTCGGCGGCAACGGCAAGGGCGAATGGACTGGCGATAATTCATCGACTGCCTGTTCCTTTTTTCTGGTTTATAGCCCGACAGGGGTGCCGACCCTTTCCAATAATGGCCGGGCCGCCGAACTGCATCGACAGATTGGCCGGATGTCCGCAGACGCTTCGGTGGTGACAACTTCATCCCCGGCAGCCAATAACCCCAATTTGCTGGTAAACATGTTGTTGTTAAATTATATGGCAGTTAATGGTGATATCGATCCTTCCAATACCACTAATTTCACCAATCTGTTTCCGGCGCATGGCCTGGGCAGTAACCTCGCTGACTACATCGCCTTCGGCGTCTTATAGAAATCATTCCGGGGGAACTGGCGTACTAGCGTTATGTTGAGTGAAAGATTTTATCTCGCCCCAACCCAAAACAAATTGATGCATTATTTAGGGCTGCTACTGCTGTGGTTCGGTAGCAACTCTGTCCATGCTGACTGGTTAAGTCAACAGCAAGATATTATGGGAACACGTGTTTCCGTAGAACTCTGGCACGACGACCCGCAGGTGCGGCAGACCTGTAGTCATGAAGTATTTGCAGAAATGCACCGGATTGACGACCTCATGAGCCCTTATAAAGCGGATAGCGAAATCAGTTTTA
Source organism: uncultured Gammaproteobacteria bacterium (assembly GCA_964651385.1). Taxonomy (GTDB): domain Bacteria; phylum Pseudomonadota; class Gammaproteobacteria. The sequence goes on from CAZYYM010000007.1 coordinate 52,588, forward strand.
TCAACAATAACGCACCCTCGGCGACAATAGCAATTAGCGAAGAAATGTCAATGTTGATCAATCGCTCACTGGAATATTCGAAGCTTTCACAGGGAGCATTTGATATTACTTTTGCCAGCATCGGTTATCGTTACGATTACCGAAAACATCAGCAACCCGACAATCAGTTCATCGAACAAAACCTGTCGGCGATCGACTACCGCCATATCAACCTTGATAACAGGCGTATTACATTTGAGAACAGCGCTGTGCGCATCGACCTGGGTGGCATCGCCAAAGGTTATGCAGTTGATCGGGCAATCGATATCGTTCGCCATTGCGGTATTGACGAAGCCATGATCAGCGCGGGTGGCGATAGCCGTATACTCGGCCACAAACGTGGCAAACCATGGATCATAGGGATTCAACACCCGAGGAAATCCACCGAAATAGCCTTGAGGTTACCCTTGAGCGATACAGCGATTTCCACCTCGGGAGACTATCAACGTTTTTTTATCAAAGATGGGCATCGCATCCATCATATTATTAATCCAGCAACAGGTCACTCTGCCGATCTAAGCTGGAGTGCTACCGTAATTGGCCCTGATGCATTAACGACCGATGCACTCTCGACAACAGTATTTGTACTTGGCGCCGAAAAAGGCTTAGCATTGATAGAGACACTGGATAACATCGATGCAATTATCATTGACAAGAATGGCAAGGTACACTATTCGTCCGGATTTCAGGAACCCGATACAGGAAATTAATTTGAAACCGGAAACCAATGCCCTGCCATACCAATACCATTCGAATAGCTGACCATGAAAAAATATAATCTGTTATTACTGCTCTTGTCCGTCATGTTTGTTTCAGGCCCGATTTCTGTCCATGCCAGTGAGTCTGAAGACAAGGCGCTCGAAACAAGCATCGAAGATTTAAAAAAAGAGGTGCTTTCCCTTAATCGCGACCTGTTTATTCTCGAGGAGGACTTATTATTTCCGGCCAATACGCAATTCAGTGTATTTGTATCAATTGATGCCGGTTCGTTATTCAAACTCGACTCGATCCAGCTACGGATTGATGACAAAAATGTCACCAACTACCTTTACACGGCGCGTGAACTGGCCGCATTAAAACGCGGCGGCGTGCAGCGTCTGTTTATCGGCAATCTGGCTTCCGGCGAACACGAAATTGTCGCCATCTTTACCGGTCTCGGCCCCTCGGGTCGAGATTACCGGCGAGGTAAAACAGTTATTCTGAATAAAACCAGTGACCCTCAGTACGTCGAATTCATCATCAGAGATGACAGCAACAAGCAGCAATCCTTTTTCGAAGCCAAAATCTGGGAATAGCATGGTTTCGATTCAGCAGGTTCTCAGTCATAAAACGATGAAATCACTGCTGTCAATGATGGCAACCTCGCTGCTATCAATGAATATCCAGGCAGGCAGTATCAATGACTACCACCGCGTAGAAAATCTTAACTACGGGCAGGCATTGTTCGAATACTTTCAACAGCATGAACTCAAGGCAATTACCGATTTACTGGTCGCCGAACAAAGACTGCAATCCGGCAAACAACGGGATGAATCAGATTTACTGCTGGCTGATCTCTATTACACCTATGGACTTTACGCCGAGTCTGATCGTCTTTTTTCGCGGCTACTCAGTGCGGATACCGATCGGGGCTTGCTCAATCGGATCAGGTTTAATCTCGCCAGATTGAATCACGAACAGGGTAAGTACGATGGCGCGCTTGAATTACTCTCACAAATTGATGATTCGCTACCCAAAGGTCTACAAAACGAAAAACTGTACTTTCTGACCAACCTGTATCTCAGGCATTTTAAATATAGCGATGCCGCCAAGGCCCAGCAGGCAATAGACCGGAAATCAATCTGGTATCAATACGCCCGATACAATCTTGGCATCGGATTAATTGAGAGCAAACGCCCCGATGAAGGTCAGTCATATCTCGGACCACTCGGTCAATTGGAGACCAACTCGGAAGAATTGCTGGCGCTACGCGATCGGGCCAACCTGTCATTAGGTCTCAGTCAACTCAGACAATCACAGCCAGAAGCTGCATTGATCAGTCTTGAACGCATTCGTCTCGAAGGCCCATTCAGTCATACAGCCTTGCTGGCAACCGGTATGGCCTGGAATCAACAAGGCCAGTTCGGTAAAGCACTGGTACCCTGGTTGGAGCTGGCCCGTAAAAATACCATCGACCCGGCAAGTCAGGAAGCTTTACTGGCAATTCCAGGCTCGCTCGAAGAGAATCAGAAGCCAAAACTCGCCATACAGTATTACGAACTGGCTGCCAACCAGTTTGATCAACAGCTCGAAGTACTCGATCAGTCGATTGCTTCGATTCAGTCGGGAGAATTAGTCAAGTTGCTGAATCGGAACGCGCTGGTTTATCAGGGCGCTGAATTCACGGCTGCCAGTCTGCATTCCTCGTCGGCGCCCTACCTGCATTTACTCATGGCGACCAGCGAATTTCAGCGCGAGCTCAAGCGTTACCGGGACCTGATTGATATTAGTTCGACACTGAATCACTGGAACTTCAACTTACCCACTTTGGCATTAATGCTAAAAGAACGCCGTCAGCGCTTTCAGGAGAAACTGCCTCTGTTGGAACAAACCGGCAATTTTGATCATCTGGAAGCTTTAAAAAATTCCCGCCGTGTTTTAGTGCAACAACTAGATCAAATAGAGCTAGGCAATGACTATCTCGGTCTGGCTAGTATTGAGGAAAATGGGCAGTTGCAGCGACTCGACAAAGTCTCGAAAACCTTGATCAGTATTGGTGAACAAAGAGATACAAGTAATGAGCAGGACATGCATCGCCTGTTAAACGGCTTATTGCTCTGGCAAATAGACACCAGTTACGCTGCGCGCCTGTGGGCTGCGAAAAAACAACTAAATGACCTCGATAAAGCTCTGCAGACCACTACATCTCGCGCCGATTCATTACGACGGATTACGGCTAACAGCCTACAAAAATTTGATAATTTCGAGTTTCGTATTCAAATTCATACGGATAAAATAAACCGCTTAATAGAACGAGTATTCAATTTAATTAAGCGCCAGGAAAATCGTATCGTAGAGCTGTCTATTTCAGCTATCGATGCGCAGAAAAATCACATCGACCAGTTACGTCTGAATGCCCGTTACGCGCTCGCTCGCTTATACGACACCGTGGCCAGCGAATAAAATGCGCATTTATTTTTTTATCATTGCCACATTATCGAGTTTGCTCTACGGCTGCGCGTCGAACGTCCCGCATATTCAACCGACAATTGCCAGCTTGCAGGAGAAAACCTTACAACTAGAGCCCGAAGTCAGTTTTAATATAGAGCCGCAACAGGCCATCGAAGGCTACCAGGCACTCATCGAAGTTACCGGCAACAATGTTTATAAGGGAGAGGTAATGCGACGACTTGCCGACCTCGAACTCGAGGCAAGCCTCGATAACAAAATCTCGGAAAATATCGATCAGCAACAAAAAGGCCAACAGGAAGCATTCAGTGCTATTGACGGCTATAAAGCTTATTTAAATCAATACCCGGTTCGGGCAGACAATGATTTAATACTGTATCAACTATCTCGAGCCTACGCACTAGAATCACAGACCGCCAAGGAACAGGCAGTGCTCGACCAGATTGCACTCGAATATCCCGGGTCTCGATACATTGATGAAGTACAGTTTCGACGAGGCGAAAACCTCTTTGTAGTAGGCCAGTATACCGATGCTGAGAATGCCTACGGTGTCGTGGTTAATCAACATCCGAATTCTATATTTTATGACAAGGCCCTTTATAAATATGGTTGGTCGCGTTTTAAGCAAAATCGTAATCGAGAAGCCCTGGACAGTTTTATCACACTGCTGGACGTGTATACCAAAGCAGGAAAAATTGGTGAAATTCGACTAAGTAAAAATATATCCCGCGCTGACCGCGAATTGATCAATGATGCTGCGCGGGTGATCAGCCTGGCCTTCGCTTACGAATTCGATACGATGTCGATACGTGATTATTTCAATAATAGCAGTAGCCGCCAATACGAACCGATGCTCTATCGAAACCTCGGCGAGCATTATCTCGCTAAAGACAGAATTGCCGACGCTTCCGAAACCTACCTGTCCTACGGTAAACAATATCCGTTATCTCGTTATACACCCGAATTTCACCAAAAAACTATCGAGATATATCAACGCGCCGGTTATAACTCACAGGTACTCGAAGAAAAAATTGCTTTCGTAAACCGCTACGATGTCGATACACCATTCTGGCGTAAACAGGATCTGAAGTCCCGAACCACCTTGAAACCGACCCTCGTAAAATATTTACGCGAACTCGCTACGCATTTTCACGCACAGGCCAGAATTTCCAAAAAAACTCGCGATTTCCAGGTATCCGCCAGTTGGTATCGACGTTTCCTGAAATCCTTTCCAACGGATAAAGAAGCCGCCGAAGTCAATTTCCTTTTGGCCGAAAGCCTGTTCGATGGCGGTCAATTCAACCAGGCGATTACCGAGTATGAGAAATCCGCATACAGTTATCCAGCTCATAAGAACAGCGCAGAAGCTGGGTATGCCGCACTGGTAACTTATTCTTCACTGGCCAAAATCTCCAGCGAATCCGAGAAAGCCAAATTACCGGCAAAACGCATTGAAAGCGCCCTGCGTTTTGCAGAACATTTCCCCACAGACAAACGAGTACCGGCAGTATTGCTGCAAACTGCTGAGCACTTCTTTGCCACGAAGCAATATCAATCGGCGACCCATATCGCATCTCGATTAAACGATAACCCACAGGCCGATCAAAATACCAGACAATCCGCCTGGGCTATTGTTGCACACAGCCAGTTTGCGACAGCACAGTATGCAGTCGCGGAAAAATCGTACTTGAAGCTACTCACTTTTTTGCCAAAAGAGTCAAAAAAAACCAAAGATACTCGCGAATTAGTTGCGGCCAGTATATACAAACAGGGAGAGGCGGCACGCAATGCCAATAGGCAGTTACTCGCCGCCCAGCATTTTTCCAGACTGGGTAAAGTTATTCCCGAATCGCCGAAGCGTGTGGTCGCCGAATACGATGCCGCCACAGCTTATATCGAATTGCAGGACTGGCCAAAATCCATCCGTCTGCTGGAAAGTTTTCGCAACCGATATCCAAAGGAAAAGAAACTGTTAAATGGTGTGCGTGAAAAACTGGCAGTGGCTTATAGCAAGAATGGTAATCTGGCTAAAGCTGCTAACGAAATGATGGCTTTGTCGGCCAATGCCCCTAATGCCCGGAAACAAGAACTGATGTGGGCCGCAGCCGATTTATACGAGAAGGCCGGTAACAGGCAACAGGCGGTAGTCGTATATAAGAGTTTTATAAAAACCTACCCCCAACCCTTAGAACGCGCCATCGAATTGCGACACCGCATCGCTGGGTTTTATGGTGCAAAAAAAGATCCTAAGTCCAGAAGTTATTGGCTAAAGGAAATCGTCGTCGCCGACGCCAGGGGTAAAACCCAGCGAACAGATAGAACCCGATATCTGGCCGCTACTGCCAGCATGGAACTGGCCAAACCGTTATATCACTCCTATCAAAAGGTAAAACTGACCATACCATTGAAAAAAAGCCTGAAAATGAAGAAAAAGCTCATGCAGCAATCTATCGAGGCCTATAGCAAGGCACTCAAATACCGGGTGGCCGAAGTGACCACCGAAGCAACCTACAATATCGCCGAAATTTATCACGATTTTGCCAATGCATTACTCAATTCACAAAGGCCGAAGGGGCTCGATGGAGAGTCTCTCGAAGAATATGACTTGCTACTCGAAGAACAGGCTTTCCCCTTCGAGGAAAAAACCATCGGTATTCATCTCGCTAATTTTAAGCGCATACCCGGAGGTACTTACGATGAGCCGGTTAAAAACAGTTTGAAAGCATTAGCCGAGCTCATGCCATTTCGATACGCTAGAACAGAACAGACAGAAACCTATGTTCAAATTCCTCAAGAATAATACCTGGCCTGGCATTGTTTTACTGTCGGCCTGTCAATCGGTTCCTTCAATCCCGGAATCCCCGCCCAGGCCAGTAGTGACAGCAGCTGTAGAAACGCCTGTTAAATTGCCAACCGAGATGGCTGCGCCTGAACCGGTAATTGACATTAACCGCCTTAACTATGAGGCCGCCATTGAAGACCTTAAGCTGGGTCAAGTTGATATAGCTATCGAAGAGCTTGAGTATCTTACGAAAATTGTTCCCGAACTTGACTTTTTGTTTACCAATCTTGGGCTTGCTTACCTTAAAATCGGCCGCTACGAGCCTGCTGAACAGGCATTTGAGAGAGCTATTTCTCAAAATAATTTTGATGCGGTAGCCTATAATCATCTAGGTATCGTTACTCGATTGCGTGGTAAATTCGTAATAGCCAGGAAAAACTACGAAAAAGCCATTAGCATCGATGACAAATATGCGCCGGCACATTTAAACCTCGGCATATTATTCGATATTTATTTGCAGGATTTGAATCAGGCGCTTGGACAGTACCAGAAATTTCAATCGCTCACAAACAACGAGAATAAAACGGTAGCAGGATGGATAATCGACATCGAACGTCGGCTTAAATCCGGTCAGCAATCGTAGGACCAATTATGCGAAGAGTTAAATCGCTATTTAGCTTTGTACAACGGCCGGTCGGACTGATTTTGATGCTGCTCGTGTCGACCACTGTCGTCGCCCAGGAAGAAAGACTTAATATGGAAGGCACCGCAATAATCGGTAACAGAGAGCTCCCAAAAGTGCTGTATATAGTACCCTGGAAGCCTGCAGCACGGATCGATATCCCTTCACCACCCATTACCAGTATTCTCGATCAACCATTAAAGCCTATCGAGCGAAATACTTTTCGCCGACAGGTCAGGTATCATCAAACGCTCTTTCCAGTATTGGATATGAAGCCGTAATAATCCAATAATATAAAACGACAACACAACCACATCATATATGCGGAGATCAACGCGATGAACGCCACAATCAATACCTTAATCAGTTTTTTCCAGTCCGGAGGCGCATTTATGTATCCGATACTGGCGGTGTTCGCAATCGGTATTGCGATCACGATTGAGCGCTATATGCACCTCACTGTCGCTAAAGGTAAGAATAGACGGATGATAGCCAAGCTCATGCCATTGATGGAAAAAGGTGACATGAACGGTGCAATGAATCTCGCCAAGGGTTCCAGCGCCACGGTCTGTAAAATTTTCATGCAGGGCATGGAACACTACAAAACAGCCCGGCGTCGTGACGATTTTGAAGCAGCGATGGAGGAAAGCATCATGGAAGCTATCCCGAGACTGGAAAAACGCACACATTATCTGGCCATGTTCGCCAATATAGCAACGTTACTCGGCCTGCTGGGAACCATCATCGGGTTGATCAAAGCCTTTACCGCGGTAGCACAGGTAGACCCGTCACTGAAAGCAGAAATTTTGTCGACCAGTATTTCGGTTGCAATGAACACTACCGCCTTCGGATTAATCGTCGCGATTCCATTATTGTTTAGTTATACCGTTTTACAGACAAAAACCACCGAAATAATCGACAGCCTGGAAATGACCGTGGTGAAGTTTGTCAATCACTTGTCACGCGTTAGAAACGCTAACAACCCGTAATCAGGAATCATCACTATGCGTAACAGGCGCACTATACGGACCAGGCATCCAGCTGCTGAACTCAACATTACCGCCTTCATGAATCTGATGGTGGTACTGGTTCCTTTTCTGCTGCTGACGGCGGTATTCAGTCACATTACCATTCTGGATTTGAATTTACCCAGTCCATCCAGTACCGACAGTAAAAAACCGAAGACACCACCCTTCGAACTTCGTGTCACCATCCGAAAAAACAGTCTGAACCTTTCCGATAATCGTGGAGGCCTGATCAAACGTATCACTAAAAAAGATAATAAACATAACTATGTAGCCCTCAAACAGGCACTGATACAGGTGAAATCGCGGATACCTGAAAAAACCGCAATCACTATTCTGGCTGAACAAAATACCGAATACGATGCCCTGATTCAGGTAATGGATACAGCCCGTTCTTATCAGGCTGTTTATGAAGGTGAAGATGTACTGGCTGAATTATTCCCGGATATTTCAATAGGCGATGCGCCCAACCGCTAACAGAGAACGATGAGCTTACAATGAAACTCTCAAGACGCGCCCGACGCATGAATCAGCATCATGCCAGGAACAAAACAAAGTCGGCAACTTTGAATATGGTGTCCTTGATGGACATTTTTACCATCCTGGTATTTTTCCTGCTGGTAAACGCCACCAGTGCTGAAATCCTGCCATCCCAAAAGGACATTACTTTACCCAATTCAACTTCGGAAAAACTGCCTTTGCAAAATCTGGTGGTCACAGTCGACTCCAAATTCATTCGATTACAGGGTACCCCTATTATCAGTGTTAAAGATGCGATGAAACCCAGCCAGACCATCCGTCCCTTGTTCGATGCGTTGCGTGAGAAATCCGCTAAAAACAAAAGCATCGTTGATAAAAAAAGCGTCACCATTATGGGTGATAAAAAAATACCTTATCATTTACTGAAGAAAATCATGCTTACCTGTGCCGGTGCCGAGTACACCAATATATCTTTTGCAGTGAATCAAAAGCTACAGGCAAGCGACAGTTAAATGGCCTTGGCAAGCATTAATATAGAGCCCAACCTACCCTGGGTCGACACACCGGAAGACCGCAGGTTTCGACGCCTGACAATCATTCTGTTTGTGCTCTTCATGAGTCTGGGACTAATACTGAACCTGCTGACTCTACCCGAGCCCGAACAAAGAAAGCTGATTGATGTTTCACCGCGCCTGGCAAAACTAATTCTTGAGAAGAAAAAGGTTGCCCCGCCTAAACCTGAAATAGCAAAACCCAAAGCGGAAAAGAAGAAAAAAAAGAAACCCGAAAAGAAAAAAGAAGTAAAAAAGAAGGAAAAGCCCAAACCGAAAGAAAAGCCTAAACCCACTGCGCGAGAAAAAGCCCAGAAAAGCGGCCTGATTGCACTTAGCGACGAACTTGCCGACTTGCGTGATAGCTTCGATTTAGACGATGCGCTCGACCTGCCACAACAAACCAGCGGTAAGAAAGCGTTCACAGTAACCACCGATACAGCAATTTTAAGTTCACAGGCAAAACAAACCAGTGGCGGCATTACCACCAGCAACCTGACACGAAAAGTTGAATCCACCGAACTGAAAGCACGCAAAACAACCAATGTGGTCAGCAATATTGAAACAACTCAGAAAACCAAACAAAAGATTACCAAAGCACCGACCAAAACTTCAAACCGTAGTGCTGAAGAGATCGAAATGGTATTTCAGAAAAATAAAGGGGGTATCTTCGCGATTTATAATCGCGCGCTTCGCAAAAATCCATCGCTTCAGGGCAAAGTCGTAGTCGAACTAACCATTGAGCCGAATGGTATCGTCAGCAAAGTTACCATCGTATCCAGCGAGCTAAACAACAAGAAACTGGAGAAAAAACTAGTACTCAAAATCAAGAAATTCAAATTCGCTAAAGCGAATGTACCAAGAATTACGGTAACATACCCTATTGACTTTTTGCCGTCTTAAGATTCACCACCCTTTTCATTTTCAATATTGATGTAGAAACCTGTGAGCAATACGGTGGCTCCGTCGAAGTGACCGTTCCTGTGCATCCTGCACTCACGGCATTAGTGCATCGATGCACGTCATTGCCTGTATTGAGGATCAACCAGTCATTGATATAATTTTGGCCCACTTTGAGAAAAAAGGCTGTCTGCCATCACTTCTTAATGTTCTGCCAGAAACCAGGGCACCTCCACAAACAAGCTTATTCAGTTGACAATATCAGACTAATTTGCCGTTTATGACTGCCGCCAATGGGCAGCGTCTGGTGAGCTTTTGGCTTATGAGGATCTTTACCTGAAAATAAACGAGTGAACTCGTGATAAGCGCGTGGAGTTGTTGGGAATTGCAGTTATTAATAGGAAAAGAGAGGGCGTTGAAGGGGAATTGAGAATTGACATCTGTGGATAGGGCTTTTATATTTTCCGTTCTTTTGAACATAACTCCGAAGACCAGCTTCTGGCGACACCACCAAAACCTGAGCAAATCGTGCAGCAAATTTTCTGTGGCACCTGAACCAATTTAAAAGTAACCTTCGACAGGAATTAGCCCAGCGTAGTTGAACTACGATCGATTGTTACAATGCCCCCATTAAAACTTGATGCTACAGATTTACGTATCCTCGCCGCGGTGCAAAAGCATGGACGTTTAAGCAAATCGGCTTTGGCGGAAAAGGTTAACCTGTCGGCCACACCTTGCTGGACACGATTAACGCGACTTGAGAAAGCAGGCATCATTCGCGGCTATCACGCCGATATAGCGCTCGATCAACTTACCAATGTCACCACGGTGATGTTAGAAGTATCACTCAAACAACATCGCTTATCCGATTTCGAACGATTTGAAAAAAGAATTAAACAGATCGACGAAATTGTTGAATGTATTGCCACAGGCGGTGGCATCGATTACATCATGAAATGGGTGGTGCCAAATATCGAAGCCTATCAACAATTGATCGACACTCTGCTGTTTGAAGATATCGGTATCGAGCGCTTTTTCACCTATATCGTGACGCGCGAAATCAAGTCGGGCAAACCAAACCTGGAAGCCCTCAAACAGTAAGCTTACCAGCACACCAACAGATCAGTCCGAATAGACTGAAAAAACCGAAAAATCGACCCGATTAGACCATTCCAAAGGACTGATTCAGCCTGATCCTGTCTATGGAAATACGTACCCTAAGCGCTTTCCAGATACCTCAACACTATAGAAGGCTAACAGGCATGACGAATCCAGTAACACCCGAATTTGGTTTCGGCACCCAGATCCGTAAATCCCCTTATTTTGATGCCACCGTTCGCTGGGGTGCCGCCGGATTTTCAGTCTACAACCACATGTATATTCCACGCGACTTTGGCGATCCGGCCGAAAATTTCTGGAACCTGGTCAACCACGCAATTCTCTGCGACGTATCAGTCGAGCGTCAGGTCGAAATTACTGGTCCAGACGCTGCAGAATTTGTACAGCGGTTAACCCCGAGAAATATCTCTCAATGCGCGGTTGGCCAATGCAAATACATTCTCATCACT